>JAUVLG010000097.1 GCA_030595835.1 Candidatus Eiseniibacteriota bacterium
CGGGTCACGACCGAGCCATTCTACATGCTGATGGCTTCCATCGTGATCTACCAGTGGCTGACCGTCTCACTGCTGCAGTATCAGCCCAGGCACGTCAACGGCATCTACCTCTGTTCGATACCGTTCTTCCTTGCAGGCGCCAGACTCCTTTTCGGACAGCTGGCACGGCTTCGTTCAGGCCTGCACCGAGCACGCTCATGAGCACCGGCCGATTCCGGCCGCGGACACCCTGAGGAGCGATATCGAAGTGCCTGTCATCTTCGTCGACGGCGACGCCTGTCCCGTCAAACAGGAGATCTACCGGGTGGCGCACCGCTACGGTGTCCACGTCAGACTCGTAGCGGACTCGTGGATGCGCGTTCCCGAGGACGACGGCATTGAGCTCATCGTCGTGAAGGGCGATTTCGATGCCGCGGACGACTGGATCGTAGAGCACGTGGGCGAGGGCGACATCGTGATCACCGGAGACATCCCACTTGCCGACCGCTGCCTCAAGCTGGGTGCACGCGTACTCGGCCTGCGCGGCCGCGAGTTCACGGAGGAATCGATCGGGGAGGCGATGGCGGGTCGCGAGCTCGCCTCCGAGCTGCGTGACCTCGGAATCCAGACCGGGGGACCCAGGCCATTCGACAAGAGAGACCGGTCGCAGTTCCTGCAGAAGCTGGACGCGATGCTACACGCCTCCGGAAACTGACGACTCGGGCAGAGATGAAGCCGAACCCGATCCCACCCGCGAGCATCACAACACACAAGAGACAGTGACAACATCGGCCGGACCCCGCTTGAGGACGTGCGTGACACGCGCGAGCCTGACAACGGGGACCTGACACACGGGGGCCTGACACACGGGGGCCTGACAGATTGAACGAATCGTCATTTTGTGATATAATGTCAAGGATTGCATGTATTCACCCTTGGGGGTGTGAGAGCACCCCTCACTGATGAATTGAGGAACAGATGAGAGGGCTTCTCGGAACCACGGGTTTGACGGCGATCTGGCTCGCGGCAGCGCTCTGCATCTCAGTCACGCTCACCGCCAGCGCAGCCCCGCTCTGGAACGAGGTCGTGACCATTCGCGAGCCGGACGGCTCTTCGGTCGAGATCAGGGTCTGGGGCGACGAGTTCTACTCGGTCGGTGAGACCCTCGACGGCTACACGATCGTGCGCGACCGTGCCACGGGCATGCTGAGCTACGCGGAGCTGTCGGCCGACGGCACGGAACTGGTGTCGACGGGCGTGGCCGCGGGCGAGCCGGCGCCTCAAAGGGATCTCGAGAAGCACATCCGGATCACGCCCGAGGCAGCCCGCTCGCAGGCGCTGGCCGTGCGTGAGGACTTCGAGCGACGGGCCTGCGGAGCCCCGTTGGACCAGTCGAGTCGCGGCACGCGCGGACTGACGACCGGGGACGTGGTCGGAATCACGCTGATCGTCGATTTCTCCGACGACGTCGCTACCATCCCGGCGGCTGATATGGACAGCTACTGCAATGACATCGGCTACACGGGCTACGGCAACAACGGATCGGTCCGCGAGTATTTCCTGGACGTCTCCGAGGGACTCCTCAACTACACCAACTACGTCTCGCCGCAGTACTTCCGGGCACCGAACACGAAGGCGTACTACTGCAATCCGATCGCGCCCTACGGTGAGCGCGCTCGCCAGCTCGTCCAGGAAGCGCTTCAGGACCTGGACGACAATGGTTTCGACTTCAGCCAGTACGACTCCGACGGCGACGGCATCATAGACGCGGTCAACTGCTTCTACGCCGGCGACACGTGGAACGCCTGGGCCGAAGGGCTCTGGCCGCACGCCTACTCGGTCACGTGGTGCGCCGACGGTGTCTGCACGCAGGGATATCAGATAACGAACCTCGGAAGTCAGCTCCGGATCGGCACGTTCTGTCACGAGAACGGCCACATGCTGATGGGATGGCCCGACCTCTACGACTACGGCTACGACTCGACGGGAGTCGGCCAGTTCTGCATCATGTGCTACGGCACGTCCGCCACGAACCCATGCGAGCCCTGCGCCTACATGAAGTACGACGCGGGCTGGGGAGATGTCACGGTGCTGACGAATCCGCAGGGCGGACTCGCAGTACCCATCGCCACGAACGTCATGTACAAGTTCGAACACCCCGACCTTCCGAACGAGTACTACCTCGTGGAGAACAGGCAGCGGACGGGACGGGACGTCGGGCTTCCGGACGACGGCCTGGCCATCTGGCACATAGACACCGAGGGCAGCAACAACAACCAGCAGCAGACCCCCGAACAGCACTACCTGGTCACGCTCGTCCAGGCAGATGGCCGTTGGGACCTGGAGAACAACCGCAACTACGGTGATGCCACGGACCTGTACGCCGCGACGCGCTACCCCGAATGCACGCCCCTAACGTACCCCGACACGGGCTGGTGGGACGGCAGCGAGTCAGGAGCCTTCTTCCTGAGCATCAGTGGTTCGAGTGCGACGATGACCTTCGACTTCCACAACGCTGCCTACGTCCTGGAGCTGGCGTCACCCGACTACGCCACCGAGATGGAGTACGGTGGAACGGCTCTCTACACGGCGACGCTCAGGAACTGGGCGCCCGTGGACGACACTGCTACAGTGGAAGTGGGTCACGACGTGCTGCCTGACGGCGTGAGTCCGTCCGACTGGACAGCCGAGTTCCGGGAGGTCGGGGGCACGTGGCAGACAGGACCTGTTGACTTCGTTCTGGGACCGGATGAACAAAGGGCACTGGAGGTGCGAGTCATCGACGGCATCGGAACGGTCGCCGGGATGGCCGTAACGACACTGTCGGCCCAGAGCAGTGTCGACCCACAGAGCAGCACGGACATCTCGTTCGGCACCTTCGTCGAGGCACCCTCGCTCCTCATCGTCGACGACGACAACGGACAGGACTACGAGACCTACCTCGAGACCGCGCTGGCCGACACCGGGTATGGAGCCATGATTTGGGATGCGGCAGCCAAAGGACGCCCCTCGCTTGCACAAATGTCGTCCTACTGGGCCGTGCTCTGGACGACGGGCGCGGGGAACGCTCTCTACCTGACGTCGAGCGACGAGCAGAGCATGATGGACTACCTCGATGCGGGCGGAAACCTGTTCCTGACGAGCGCCGATTACCTATCGAGCAGAGCGCTTCCAAACGCATTCATCTCGGACTACCTGCACGTCGACTCGTGGACCTGCGACAACAGTGGGTTCCTGATGACCGGTGTCGCGGGTGACCCCGTGTCGGACGGGATGGCGCTGATGGTCCTCGGGGGCCCGATTCTGCCGACAAGCAGTGATGCGATCGTTCCCGCCGCTCCGGCCGACTCCGTATTCTCGACCCCGGTGGGGATCAAGGGCATAAGAGTACATGAGAACGACCACAAACTCGTGTTCCTCTCGTTCCCCTTCGAGAACACGCCGGTCGGCAATCCCTATCCGAACAACCAGAAGACGCTCATCGCCAGGATCCTCGGGTGGTTCGGCTCCGCGACCGGCATCGGGACGGGCGGCATCGACCGCCTGGCAATGCGTCAGAACGCGCCCAATCCATTCAACCCGATCACGAAGATCGCGTTCACCGTTCCGGAAGACGCGAGCCCCGTGACCCTCATGATCTGCAACGTGAACGGACGGGTCGTACGCCGGCTGGTCGATGAGCCCCTGAGCGCGGGGCCGCATACGATCGTCTGGAACGGCAGAGACGACATGGGCAGGGATCTGCCTTCGGGCGTCTACTTCGCGCGCCTGGCAGCGGGCGGGGAGAGCCTGTTCAGGAAAATGACCCTTCTGAAGTAGCGGTCCGGGTAGCTCATACGGGAGTTCCCCGAACCGGACAGGAACTCATTTGACCAGCGCGGCCGTTCCCCACGGGAGCGGCCGCGCTCCGTCTCTGTCGCTGGGAACGCCCGGATACGCTCCGGGGGCCCGATGAGCGGCGCTCGCGGCGATTAGTCGACCCTGACGCCTACCCGCGCTAATTCTGGCACTGCCCTTGCAATAAGTGATTCGGGCAACGTTCCCGGACGCAATCAGCGTCGCGGCCGCGCACTGCGCGGTATCGCGGCGCCTCGGAGCAGGGGGAGATTCGTGGCAGTCGCCAAGCATCGGAAGACCTGGACCTGGAGCTACACGCTCCTGGGAGTCATCATGGGACTCCTGCTGCCATCCGTGGCGACGATGCTGGAACTGGCACTGGGACAGAGACACGTCACACTCAGCAACGTCCTCTGGGCTCACTCACATCCGTCGGTACTGTGGCTCATGAATCTCTCGCCGATCATCCTGGGCTTCCTGGGACGTGCGGTCGGACGGCGGCAGGACAATGCCGTCCTCTTGAACCACGAACTCGCGAGAAGGATTCATCAGGTCTCCGATGCGAACAAGGCGCTCGCAGACGAGATCGGCGTCAAGGCCGAGCTGGAGGAGCAGCTTCGCCACTCCCAGAAGCTGGAGGCCGTGGGTAGACTGGCCGGCGGTGTCGCACACGACTTCAACAACCTGCTGACCGCTATCATCGGCTACGCCGACCTGCTGTCGGCAGAGCTCGGGCCGAACGACCCGAAGACAGAGTACGCACAACAGATTCGAGGCGCCGGCGACCGCGCCGCTGCGCTCGTGCAGCAGCTCCTCGGCTTCAGCAGGAAACAGATGGTCTCGCCACGGATCATCGACCTCAGCGCCGTACTCGCGGACTCCAGGAAGCTGCTCGAACGTGTGATCGGAGAGGACGTGCGGTTGGACGTCATCGAACCGGATCGCCCCCTGCACGCCTTCATCGATCCCGTACAGGTTGACCAGGTGCTGGTGAACCTCGTCGTGAACGCCCGCGACGCCATGCCCGACGGCGGCACGGTCACTCTGAGACTCGCCGGAGTTGGCGTCTCCGAAGAAGAGTGCGACTCGCGACCCGAGGCCAAGGCAGGCGACTACTGCCTTTTTGAGGTCAGCGACACGGGAACCGGCATGGACCAGACGACGCTCGACAAGATCTTCGAACCGTTCTTCACGACAAAGGACAAATCCAAAGGGACCGGCCTGGGACTCGCCACCACCTACGGGATCGTCAGACAGAACGGCGGATTCATCGAGGTCTTCTCTCACCTCGGCGACGGAGCCACGTTCAGGGTCTACTTGCCGCTCCAGATTGCCGCGGTCGATGAAAGCAAGCCGGCCTCGCGTTCGGCCGCGAAGGGAGGGCGTGAGTGCGTGCTGCTCGTGGAGGACGAGGACATCGTGCGCGCCCTGGCATCCAAGACGCTGAGGGACAGTGGTTACGAGGTTCTGGAAGCCAGACACGCAGGTGAGGCGGAGAGAATCTGGATCCTCCGCAGTCAAGATGTGGACCTGCTCCTCACGGACATCATCATGCCCGGCCGGAACGGCAAGGAACTCTCGGAGGTACTCCGCAAGGACCGTCCGGACATGAGGGTTCTCTTCATGTCCGGCTACGACGACGATCTCCTGAGCCGCCACGACGTTTTCGAGGACAGGCCGAACTTCCTCCCCAAGCCGTTCACGGTAGACGGACTCGCCAGCAAGGTCCGCCAGGTCCTGGACGCCGAGGAGCCGTCGGTCGACCAGCCCAGCCGACAAACCCGCACGAACTCAGCGCCGACGCTTACGCCCGCTCCCTAGCATGTGCAGCTGCCACAGGTTCCGTGTCCGCCAATGCAGGAACGGCCCCATGGCGAGGAGACCGGCTTTCCCGATGCTCTTCTCCAGGAACTCCAGCTCCGTGAGCTTGTCCTCAACCTCCGGGTCCGGCGGCACGTCGAAGCCCGCCTCCCGCATCAGCAGTACACCCTTGGCCTTGATCGAAAGCTCACAGTGGAGGCGGAGCAGACAGAGCATGTCAGCGACGGCCTCGGGCGGGAAGCTCTCCTTCAACGACTTCAGGTAGGCCCCTATCCGCGAGTCCGAGATCATGCCGGACTGGATCATCGCCAGGAGGTCTGCGTCGGCGTCCAGGCCGGCGCCGAGCCAGCGCTGGACGCGCCTCTCGCTCTGTTGGAAGACGACGATGAGAAGCAACGGAAGCACCAGAAGGAGCCCGGCGACCGTCAGGGGAGGCGAGACAAGGAAGTGGTTGAAGAGCGAGTGGAAAAGGACCGCCGCGGCAAGCCCGGGCAGGAAGACGAACGCGCGGCGGACGACGTACCGCTCTGACATGCTCTGGGAGACGATGCCGAACACGGTCGTCGCGCCGCCGTGCATTACGGCGGTTCCGAACCCGCGCAGGCCACACGCAACCAGGCTGAGGTTCTCGTGTGCTCCCAGGTAGTATGAGTTCTCGATGATCGCGAAGCCGGTCCCAAGCGCGAACCCGCATATCGCGGCATCGATCATGAAACCCAGGCGCCTGGACCTGATGAGGTAGACGAGATAGGTTGCCTTCAGCACCTCCTCGACGAAGGGGGCGACGTACCGGGAGTAGTCAAGCACCTTCCATCCGAGCCCGCCCATGAGCGCCCTGTTGGCAAAGAGCGCCAACACCGCCACACCTATCCCGGCCAACACCTGGAACATCACGGACTCGAGCTTGATGAGCTTGTACCCATCCATCAGCTTGAGCGCCGCCAGGAACCCCACGACCGGCAGCAGACTGAACGCGATCTTCGCAACGTGCTCCATTAACCGAACCTCAACAGGCAAAACCTCAGTGGAGGATGTTGAGCGAGATCATCGACTCCCGTTCGGGAGCCCATCCCTCTTCGAGCGCGACCGCATGTCCGACCGACAGCGTCGACGCGAGAGACGAGAAGATAACCACCTTCACATTGAGCTGCGCACCGACACTCAGGAGCCGGCTCTCATCGTCCTTACTCAGGTTTGTGATGATCCCGGACGAGAAGAGCGACAGGTGCGCCCAGTTGGCATAGAGCGCGGGGAAACCGAGCCGTTTGAACCGAACGGGAGGAACGGTCCACTCGATGGTGCCCTTGGCGTACGTCGTGCCTGGGATTCTGTTGAGCTCCATGCCGGGGAAGCTATAGTGACGCCTGTATCGGTTGACCGAGCCGTTGTCCACCCAGTTGTTCCCGAACCCTCCGAAGTGGAACTCGGCGAACGAATCGCCCACATCGCCGAAGGAGTACCCGAACGACGTCATGAGCCACAGCGACGAGTGGTCGAGCGGCAGCAGGAACCCCTTGGTCAGATCGGTGCGCAACTTGACCTTGTGCTCCTCCAGAACGTAGGTGTCCGACGCAGCGAGCTTGGCCATGACCCCACGCTCCGCCTCGACGGATCCTATCGTCCCGTTGAGGTTCGAGTAGACGATCTCGGCGCTGCCGGTGTAGAAGCTGTCATACGGCGTATCGATGTTCTGCGCGTCGGGGAGCTTCTTGAGATTCCCGTACTTCGCTACCGAGGCAGCGACGTTCAGGGCCCTGGGCGCCTCATCAAGCAAGCGGTGTCTGAACGACACACCTACCGAGTATCCCTTGCGGCTCGA
>JAUVLG010000080.1 GCA_030595835.1 Candidatus Eiseniibacteriota bacterium
CACGGCAAACGGCGGGGCCTACACCGGCGCCGGCAGGATCGACATCCGCATAGATCTGACCGCCACCGGCATCGAGGACGATCCCGTACCGTCCGTCTTCGCGCTGCGTCCGGGATACCCGAACCCCTTTGCCGCCGACACTCGGCTGCAGCTGACGCTCCCCGCGCCCGAAAGGGTCGTGGCGCGCGTGTTCAACCCGGCCGGGCGTCTGGTTAGGACGCTGGTCGATTCGAAGCTGCCGGCGGGTGTGCACCTCGTGCCGTGGGACGGCACCGACGAGAGAGGCCGCCGCGCTCCCACCGGTGTCTACTTCGTCAGACTCGAGGCGGGCGCGGACCGCGCGTTGCGGAAGGTCGTGCTGCTGAGATAGCAGCAGTACGCCAGCACGCGGAGCCCGAGGCGCGGGGACCATCCATACTAAAGAGAAGGGGCTCGCCTTGCGTGGCGAGCCCCTTCTTCCAAGCTTCGAGTCGTACCTGGCGATCGGACTACCGGGACTACTGGAAGAGCGCCTTGATGCTCCCCCACGTCGCGTCATCGACGGGCGTCAGCTCTTCGAAGGAAACGGTCTGCTTGCCACCGTTGTTCCCCATGGTCCCGTAGCTCTCATCGACGAGCCAGCAATAGATCCAGCCGGTCGCGTGCATCTCGGTGATGACGAACTCCTCACCGAACTCGAGGTGCAGTAGAACGGGGTGGACCGGATCGGCCGCCTCTCGCGTGAAGAGAAGAACGCCGTCGTAGTAGCCGTCCGCCGTGCCGTTCGTGAACGCGTTGCCGTCCACGGTAACGACGTAGCTCTCGCCAGGAATCAGGATCTTCTTCTTGGCGCCGAATTCCTCGAGACCGATGCAGTTGAACACCGCATCGACATTGAGTGTCTCGCGCTCGCGTCCTGCCGCGGTCAGGGTCACCGTCATGAAACCCGAGTTGTCGGGGACGTCCTTCAGACTCTTGTCGACGAGGAACGCGAAGAAGTTTGTGCTGCTCGCGACGAAGTCGAAGGAATCACCCTTGTAGAGGTACTTCACCATCGGATGGTCGGGACGATCGTTATCGTAGTAGAAGCAGAAGACGCCGTCGAAGTCGCCGCCCGGCGCGGGATTCGCGCGGGCGTTGCCGGTGACCGTCACCGTGTAGGTCGTTCCCGGTGTCAGAGCGATACCGGTGTTCTGGATGGCCTGCTCGAGACCGACGCAGTTCGCATAGCCCGCCACTACCTCGTATTCGATCGCGGACGCGGCGGACGTGACGGCGAAGAGCACCGTCATAATCCCGACTATCAGGTAGCTCTTCTTCATATCCTCGAACCCTCCCTGTGTTGAAGCAACGCACAGCTGCGCGCGGACGACCATCAGACAGCCTCCACCGCACCGTCTGATGGTAGATGCGATTCCTACATAGTATATCACACGCAACACGTCGGGTCAAGGTGAACGCCCGCTGTTGTCGCCGGCTGTGCCCGGGCTGATCTGCATACGGCCATGGACAGCGCCCCCCCCATCCGCAGTCAGTCGTTGCGCACTCGGACCCCGTCCGCTATCATATTCGCCCTACCACGAATACTAAGAGGTTTGAGTGTGTATCTGTGCCGGGCGGACGAGACGTCTCGCGGGCAGCCCGCCTGCGAGCAGCCCCTCGCCCACCGCGGAAGGAGTCCGCATGAAGTACGACCCCGAAATGATGGTTCGATCGAGGCCCGTGCCCAAGTTGCCCGAGCTCAACAGGAGCACGGTGCAGTGGGTGGCCATCGGCGTTCTGGCCATCATCCTCCTGTCGACGACCTTCTACTCGGTCGCGACCGACGAGGTGGGCGTGGTGAAGCGCCTCGGCGCCTACACCAGGACCGTCCAGAGCGGCCTTCACATGAAGCTGCCCTTCGCCGTCGAGAAGGTGCACAAGGTGCGCGTCAAGCACGTCTTCAAGCAGGAGTTCGGCTTCGCGACCGAGCGTCCCGGCGTGCGCACGGTCTACCGGCGCGGCGACTTCACGGCCGAATCGCTCATGCTGACTGGCGACCTGAACGCGGCGGTCGTCGAGTGGATCGTCCAGTTCAGGATCAGCGACCCGGTGCAGTATCTGTTCGAGGTGCGCGGCGTCCCCGAGACGCTCAGGGACGTTGCCGAGTCGGCGATGCGCCAGATCGTGGGCGACCGCAGCGTCACGGAGGTGCTGACGGTCGGCCGGCGTGAGGTCGCTGACGAAGCGCAGATGATCATGCAGGGTATCCTGGACAGCTACGAGGCCGGCATACAGATCGAGACGGTCAATCTCAAGGACGTCAACCCTCCGAGCCCCGTGAAGCCCTCGTTCAACGAGGTCAACGAGGCCAAGCAGGAGAAGGAGCGGTTGATCAACGAGGCCTGGTCCGAGTACAACAAGGCCGTTCCGGCCGCAGAGGGTGAGGCAGAACGGGTGATCCGCGCCGCAGAGGGCTACGCCCTCGCGAGGGTCAACCGCGCCGAGGGTGACGCCGAGCGCTTCGTCGCGGTATGGCGCGAGTACTCGCGTGCGCGTGACGTCACGAAGAGGCGGCTCTACCTGGAGACCATGAGCGAGATCCTTCCGCTGATTCCCAACAAGATCATCGTCGACCCGGAGCTCAAGAACCTCATCCCCCTCCTCCAGCTTGACGCGAAAGGAGGCGGGAAATGAACACGACCAAACTGGCAACACTGGTAGTGGCAGCGTTCGTGGGGCTCATCGTCCTGTCGAGTTCGCTCTACGTGGTCGAAATGACAGAGCAGGTGATCATTACGCAGTTCGGGAAACCCATCGGTGACGCCACCACGGAGCCCGGGCTCAAGATCAAGGTACCGTTCATTCAGAAGGTGAACACGTTCGACAAGCGCATCCTCGAGTGGGACGGCAGTCCGCGACAGGTTCCCACCAGGGACAAGAGGTACATCTGGGTCGACACGTTCGCCCGCTGGCGCATCATCGACCCGCTCAAGTTCATGCAGTCGGTGACGGACGAGATCGGTGCGCAGGCGCGGCTGGACGACGTCATCGACGCCATCACCCGTGACCTCCTGACCAGCCACAACCTCCTTGAGATCGTCCGGAACACGAATCGCGAGATGGAGATCTTCGAGATGGACGTCCCTCGCGAGGCGCAGGAGGAGATCGGGATAGGCAGGTCGGAGATCGCGGCGCTGATCCTGGAGCGCGCGGCGGAGCAGATGCCGAGGTACGGCATCGAACTCGTCGACGTGAAGATCAAGCGCGTCAACTACGTCGAGGAGGTCCGGCAGAAGGTCTACGAGCGGATGATCTCCGAGAGGCAGAGGATCGCAGAGCGCTACAGGTCCGAGGGACAGGGCCAGAGCGCGGAGATTCGCGGCCAGAAGGAGAAGGAGCTCCAGCGCATAACGTCGGGGGCGTACCGCATCGCGGAGGAGCTGAAGGGGAATGCCGACGCCGACGCGGCGAAGATCTATGCCGATGCCTTCGGGCGCGACGCGGAGTTCTACTCGTTCCTGAGGACGCTCGAGAGCTACAAGGCGACACTGGACGACAAGAGCACGCTGATACTGACGACCGACGGCGACTACTTCAAGCTTCTGAAGGCGATGAAGTAGCGCTTCCGACCGACTTCCGAAGAACGGGGCTGCCACGTGAGATCGGCAGCCCCGTTTTGCCGTCACAGATAGACTTCAGCTTGAGCCCGACGGCCTCAAGCGACAGGGAGCGCGCCTAGTTCGCGAAGTAGATCACCGGGTCCGGAAGCTTGAGTTCGATGGCCTCATCGACGGCCTCAAGCAGCTCTGTGAAATTCACGCCCTTTTCGCTCGCGGCACGAGCTGCGTCCGCGAGGTATCGGGCCCATGCCCTCTCGTCTGCCGATTTCTCGTTCGAGTGTGGGAAGCTCCGTCCGCTCGAGCGCAGTTCCCGTTCGAGAACCCACTCGACAGCCTGGCGTGCCGCCTGCGTGTAGCTCACGCCGGTGGACTTCGCCGCCAGCACCGTGCCGTCGGCTCCAATAGCGAATCTGGTCTCTTCGGATAGGAGCTGCGCCACGAGTTCGGCCGCGTCCGGATACTGGACCCCTCCGCGCAGCGCCTCTGCCTCCGACAGCGCGGCCCGAGCCCCGTTCAGCACGTCGACCCGGTCGGAGTGTCTCGTGGCCCGCGGCATCTTGGGAATCCGCACCAGGGCGTCGCGGACGTCCTCCACCAATGCGCGCTCACGGTCGAGCTCCAGCCTGGCGATTCGCTCCGCGGTCGCGGTGGCCAGCGTGTCGTCGAGTCGCAGGCACTCGGCCGTCGCCCGGGCGAAGCCCTCCTCGAACTCTCCCCGCAGCCGGGCCGCCTCGTCGATGTCTCCCGCGGCCAGAGCCGAAAACGCAGCCACGATCCGCTCGTGGTCCCGCCGGTTCGCGTCCGCCAGCGCAGTCCGCTCAACGACGGCGAGCGGCACACGAACGCGCTCCCCCACCTCGAGCTCACGGACGCCGTTCAGTGTCGTGAGTTCGTCCCACGCCCGGTAGACGTCCCGGTCGCCCGAGGCGACCTCGCTCCCAGGAACAAAGCGTCTGGCGGCCACGAGGTCGCGCGCCAGAGTCCAGAGGCTCTCGCCCGGCAGGACGGTGGCCTGCCTGTGTGCCTGCACGACCGCTCCGTCCTCACCGAAAACGACGTGGTCGACAGATCCTTCGGTCAGCCTGCGGACCAAACGTTCGACGTCGAACGCTCTCCGCGCGGCCTTCCTGATCTCCCTGAGTTCGGTGGCGTACTGAGCGCCCGGACTGACGCTCTCCGCCGTCTTGATGTGCGAGAGGGCCTTCCTCAGCTCGCCCCGCTCCCGAGCCTCGAGGGCGAACTCTGCCCACTCCTCCGATGTCCTGCCGGAGACCCGTGCCTCGGGAACCTCCACACCGGATGCCCGCGGGGGATCGTCCCGCTCCAGAAGAACGGGCACAACCGCACCGAGCAACAGGACAACCATGGGAAGCGCGATTGTCGCGCGCTTGAGTCGTCTCATATCGGACCTCCCCTCTGCGCCCGTGACTCGACCGCGTCCCAGGGCGCCGGGACTGCGCGGCCGCCTGCTCTGACCAATGGACGCTCCGGCCGGTGGCATTCTTCCCGAGCAGAAGGGCGTCGGCCCGAACGCAGGAAGGCCCGCTACAAAAGCGGGCCTTCGTCGGTGATGTTCTCCTGCACGAAATCGGGTCTCTCGGGAGTGTTCTCCTGCGCGCAATCGAGTTCCGGCGGCTCTCCTGTTCCCCAGGCCGCCCCGCTACTCCAGCCAGTCCGGAGAGAAGTCGGGGTTCAGTCTGACTACGTCGAAGAGCGTGGCAATCAGGTTGCCGTGCTTCCCCGCCCTGTGCGGGTTGAGGAACTCCCAGACGATCTCCCCGCCCGGAGTCACCTCGAACGCCCTGCCGAAGTCCGATTCGGTGATGAGAGTGTTGCCATTCTCGAGCCGGTGATTGGCTCCGCACATCCGGGTGAAGAAGTTGTTGGACCTGTCGCCCGCGTACACCCAGACCATCTCTCTCGTTGCGGGATCGAACTCCACGACTCTCGACTCTCCCTTGGCTCCCCTGTTATCGAAGACGAGGATGTTGCCGTTGTCGAGGATCTTCGGGTCGTGCTGGGCGAGCCAGAGATCGGCCGCCACCCACACGATCTCACCGGCGTCCATGTCGAGCACGGCGATGGTACTCAAGGAGCGCATCGACAGAAGAACGTTCCCCTTCGCGAAAGCGGGAATCCGGTCAGCAAGCTTCCCGTCAAGCACCTCCACGGCGTTCGTGTGATAGATATCGCCCCGGGGAACGTACCCACGCGCGGCTGGAGAATTCGCGAAGCTCGAGTTCTCAAAAGCCTCGAGTATGGAGAGCTCCTTCAGCAGTCGACCGTCCGGATCAAGGACCGTCACGAAGTCCTCGAGTATGGGCATGCGCTCGTTGATGCGCTCGATCATGTGGGCTCTTCGCGTCAGCACGAATATCCGGCCGTCGTCGGTCACGTCGAGGTCGTGATGCTCACCACCGAGACGTTCCCAGATGAGATTCGAGTTCCTGTCGACCTTTATGAGCCCGAGGCCGTCGAAGATGGCTAGAACGTCGCCGTTCTCGAAGAGGTAGGCCCATCTCCAGTACTCGGACCCGTCTATCTCGGTCGACTCGATCTCGTCCGGCCACGCTTTGAGGAAGTCATACCGCCACTCGTGGAGGACGTCTCCCTCCATGTCCATGAGTATCGCTCCGGCGCAGTGACCCGACGTGTAGAAGTTCATCCCGCCGGAGGAACGCGCGGGGTCGTGAACGGTAATGCCGGAACTGGACGTAGCGGGTCGCGAACCCGCGAGGTATCCGATGGACCGCAGCTTCTCGAGTTCCCTCTTCTGCGCTTCCGTGAGGACCGGTTCGGACTCCGCGCGTGCTCCACGCCATCGGCCTGACGGCCCCACGTTGGACGAACTGGCGCCCGGGTCGTTGGCCCACGAGTGGCCCTCCCGACCGCTCGCGGCCACGGAGCAGAGCGCGGAAACGAGCAGGAACAGAACTGCGGTCAGTCTGAGCACGTGCGCTCCTCCGGGGCCGTGGTCCGTGTCTGAATGCATCGAGTGCCGCCCTCCGTTCGCTGTCAGTTGCCGAGCCACTCCATGGGGAACTCAGGGCCTATTCTGGTCAACTCAAACGGCGTCGCGACAGACCCGCAAACGTCCCCGGCGGTGGAGGTCGCGTACTCCCAGACCACTTCCCCCTGCGGAGTCACTTCGAAGGCCCTGCCACGACCGGACTCGGAGATCAACGTGTTGCCGTTGGGAAGACGCTGGCAGGAACCGCCCCATCGATCGTCTACACCGCCCCCGGAGTCCCGTTCGTAAGCCCACTCCACTTCCATGGTGACAGGGTCGAACTCGATCACTCTCGGATCGCCGCCCACGTACTCGAGCAGGAGTATGTTCCCGCCGGGCAGAGGGGTCGCATCGAGCTGATTCAGCCACATGCCGAACTGAGTCCAGACCAGGGACTCGGACTCCATGTCCACCACGGTGATGGTGTCGAGTCCGCGGAGCGACACGAGGACGTTGCCACTCCCGAAACTCGGGATCCTCCCCGAGAGGTTCCCGTCAAGCACGTGCAGCGAGTTCGCGCGCAGAACGTGCCCGGACCTGTCCATGCTCGCGGACTTGGTGACGTTGCTGAAGTCCGAGGTCCGAATGGCGCTCAGAAGCGAAACGCGGCTCATCACATCCCCGTCCTCATCCAGAACGAGTACGTAGTCCTCGACGATGGGTTCCTTCTGGTTCACCCAGGTCACCTTGTTTCTCTCGCTGCCAAGAACGTAGATCGACCCTGCCTCGGTGACGGCCACGTCGTCGTGTTCCCCACCCTCGTGTGCCCAGACAACGCGCGAGGACCGGTCGAGCCTGGCCAACCCAAGCCCGCCGAAGATCCCCAGGATGTCGCCGTTGGGCAGGAGGCGGACGTTGGTCCAGCGGTCGGAGAAATCTGGCTCATCGGGGACGGCGACCGTCGGGAACGCGTCTACGAACCGGCAGGTCCACTCGTGCAGAGTGCCGCCATCCATGTCCATGAGAACGGCGCCGGGAGGATCGTGAGAGACACGGAGATTGTAGCCGGCGAACGCGCTGCCGGGATCGTGAACAGTGATGGCGGCGCCCGCGGTCGTGAAGTGAACGCTCAGAACCAGGACGCATGTCACCGCGATGGCGGGCCAGGTGGACCGGCCGTCAGCGCGCGGTCCGACACGAGTGCGAACTCGTCCCCTCATGGTCATACTCACCTCCGGAGCAGTCGTTTGCTGTCCGAAGCAATATAGCACGAACCACGGACGTGCCCAAGCCGCGCGATGCTCTGATTGACACCGGAAGTGTCAGCACCTACGATGAATGAGCTTCACGTCTCTGTCGCGGTACCGTAGTGCCGCGGCGTATATGATGGTCCCTCGCAATAACGCGGAGGTCACTCGCTCTTGAACACCACATCTCTCATTGCTCTCTGCTGCATCGCAGCTCTGCTGGTAACCGGATGCTCTTCGCCGGAGAGCGGCGACATCCAGATAGTCTTCGCCGCCGGCAACGACCCGTCCGGCGCCACGGAGGCGCTGGTCGATGAGTACAACGCCGCCCACCCGGGTGTGCGCGTCAAGTTCCAGGCGATGCCCGCAAACACCGACACGCAGCACGACGCCTACGTGACCTACCTGTCCGCGCGCGAGTCGACCATCGATCTGTACAGCCTCGACGTGATATGGACGGCGGAGTTCGCGCGCGCCGGCTGGATCGTGCCGTTGCCCGAGGGCCACATCCGGGCCGACGAGTTCCTGGGCGGGCCGCTTGAGAGCGTCACCTACGAGGGCACGTTCTACGCGGTGCCGTGGTTCACCGATGCCGGCGTGCTCTACTACCGCAAGGACCTCCTGGAGGAGGCCGGTGTGCCAGTGCCCGAGACGTGGACGGACTTCCGCCGCGCCTGCAGAGAGGTAGCCGAGCCCAGGGGAATGGACGGCTTCGTCTGGCAGGGCGCTCGGTACGAAGGACTGGTGTGTGACTTCCTCGAGTTCCTGTGGAGCGTGGGCGGCACGCTCGACGAAACGACGGTTGTCGAGAGACCCAAGGAGGCGGAGCGAGGAGTGATCGAGGCCCTCGGACTGATGATCAGCTTCACCGAGAGTGGCATCTCCCCCAACGGAGTACTGACGTACAAGGAGGAGGACTCGCGAAGGCTCTTCACGGAGGGACAGTCGCTCTTCCTCCGAAACTGGCCGTACGTGTGGAGCATCACCGAGGGCGAGGGATCGAAGATCAACGGCCTGGCCGGCATCGCACCCCTGCCTCACGTGGAGGGGCAGACGAGCTACTCGACGATCGGCGGCTGGAACGTCGCGCTGTCGACGTACAGCAAGCATCCCGACGAGGCGCTGGACTTCCTGCGTTTCATCACGGGCGAGAGGTCGATGAAGAAGCGTGCGATCGAAGGAGGCTACCTGCCTACGCTGGCGAGCACCTACGAGGACGCCGACGTCCTTGCAGCGAATCCTCACTTCGCGAGCTTCTCCGAGGTCTTCCAGAACACGCGCAACAGGCCCAGGTCTCCCCACTACCCGCGCATGTCGGACATCATTCAGGAGAACGTCCACCGGGCCCTCACGCACGAGATCGAGCCCGGTGTGGCCGCCGCTGACATGGTGAGGGAACTCGCGGAGATCATGGCAGAGTAGGAAACGACCGAGAGAGACGACATCCGATGAACGCAAGGCAGAGAGCACGTCTCGCATTCTGGCTTCTTGCGCCCGCGCTCACGTTCGTGCTGCTTCTGGGCGCGTTCCCCGTGGTCAGCCAGTTCGTGCTGAGCTTCACGAAGTTCAATCTGAAGTTCGCGGACGAGCGCGGGTTCGCGGGGCTCTCGAACTTCGCGCAGCTCGTCAGGGACGGGATCTTCTGGCAGGACCTGGGACACACCGTGTACTTCACGGTAGTCTCCGTCGGACTTGAGCTGGTCCTCGGCCTCGCGGCGGCGCTGGTCCTCAACAGGGTG
>JAUVLG010000210.1 GCA_030595835.1 Candidatus Eiseniibacteriota bacterium
ATGCACTACCTCCTCTTCGTAAAGTGTTAGTACATACTACAATTGTTGGCAACGCTTAGAAATTGACCCTTTCACCGTTTAGTTTTTGACCCACCTCTTGGCTGTCCGCAGTGTACCATGAGGCACACTCTCTCGTCCAACTTCTCCCTGTTTAAGCTCCACAGTCACTCCTTCCTCCTCTGACTCATCCGGTACGACGATCCCTTAGTTGTCAGGATGTGCGCCCGGTACGCAAGCCGGTCCAACAGTGCTGTGGTCAGCTTCTCATCGCCCAACACTTGCACCCACTCTGAGAAGGCGAGGTTAGTGGTGACGATGGTCGACTTGCGCTCATGACGTTCCGAGAGCAGGTTGAACAACAGCTCTCCCCCAGCACGGTCGAACGGGACAAAGCCAAACTCATCCACAATCAACAGCGCTGCCCGCTTAATGCGTTGATAAACTCTCCCCAGTGTACGTGCATCACGTGCCTCGAGAAGATCCCGCACCAGATCCGCTGCTCGGGTGAAAACAACCCGGTATCGCCTGCGAGCAGCCTCCACCCCGAGGGCGATCGCCAGATGGGTCTTCCCCGTACCGATCGGTCCGGCGACCACAACATTCTCTGCCGCTTCAATGTACGCGCAGCTACTGAGCTCAATGACTCGCTGTTTGGATACCCCGGACAGCACATCCCAGTTAATCTGGTCCAGTGTCTTGATGTCAGGAAAGCGCGCTTCCCGCAACCTACGTGTCGCTGTCCGTTCCTGCCGTGAGCGTAACTCCTCGTCCAGCAGTTCGCGCAGGAACTCCGCGTACGACCACCCACTCTCTCCCGCCTGACGGGCAAGGGGAATATAGCTTCGCCCAATCGCGGGAACCTTCAGCTCTTTAACCTGCTCCTTGATCACCGCATCGACTACCTGCGTGTTCATCCTTCACCTCCCACGAGGAGAATGTCGTAGTTCGCGGCACAACCAGCCTCGATGGGATACCCCTGTAACACCACCGGCACTTGCACCTTGCGCTGGGTAGGTGCCTGGTGTAGCCGTGGTGCCAGGGCCAGAAGGTCCTGCCGTCCTGATGCGAGCGCTTGATCGATCGCCTGGCGTACCGCTTCTTCACCGTGGTCGAGCACAGCTGCCAGGATCTTGGCCAATACCCGCGCCCCTTCCCGCTCACCGTGGGTGCAAGCCAGCACCTTCCACAACTTCCCGTATGGCTCGCCTAACTCCGCTAACAGCTCTGGTGCCACCTGCCGCACCGCCTGTGGCTTGTGCGCTAACTCCTGCAGGTAGTGGCGGTACTTCACCTGGCGAGTACCACGGCACTGTTTGGTGACTGTCACCTCCTCCTTGTAACAGGTGATGCGGATGTCCTCTACTCCGACGTATGCCGTCGCTTCCAGCCTTGCCCACTGCGACGGCACCGAATACTCTACTCCGTCGATCCGCACCAGCGCCTGCTTGCTCACTTGAATCAGTTTCACCAGCCGCGCCGCAAACGGCCGCTGTGGTAGAGCACGCAGCTTCTCCGCTTCTTCGGCGAAGCGGTCCACCACGCTCTTACCTTCACGATCCACTTTCCTCTTGCCTGCCTTCTCCACCGCGGCAAGGAGATCCTCAGCGATCGCAGGCAGTGTTTGACCGCGCGGAATTGGCGTCATGTGTGCTAGGCGGATCCCCTTACCACGCGCCTCCACCCCACCCTTGTCGTGACCCTCACCCGGGCGGGCAAAGCACGGCTCGAACAAGTAGTGGCTGGACAACGCACGGAACCGATCGGTCAGCTCACGCTTCATCCCCACCTGCATCTTCAC
>JAUVLG010000147.1 GCA_030595835.1 Candidatus Eiseniibacteriota bacterium
CCCATCTACCCCATATCAAGGCACACGACGCAGCACGCGGTCGTAGTGGACCGGCTCCACGAGGCCGGGGCCAGAGCGACTGTGATCGATCTTGTGCTCGGGTCTGACGTCTTCTCAGAGCCGCCCGTTGCACTCGCCGACTCCATGCGTGCGTGCGGCGACGTGTTCCTCGTCGCGTCCCTCCGAGAGCAGACGAGGTTGTCGCCCCAGGGCGCCTCGACCTACCTGACCGTTCTGATGCCCGACACGCTTCTTCTTGCGGCATCGGAAGGCGCCTACGTCACCGATGTCGAGGTGGACCCCGACGGAGTGCTCAGGAGGTTCGCCCCCGACCCGCGACTCCGGCGGCTGGGGCTCAACACGGTACCGGAGCGGCTGTCGGGCAAGGATCTGTCGGGCAGTGTTCCCATAGAGTTCCCGTCGGTGAACCGCCCGATGCCGGTGGTTTCCTACTCCGACGTTCTCCGCGGTAACCCTGACGCCCTGTCACAGGTGGCCGGGAAGATCGCGTTTGTCGGTTTGGTCCAGGACCCGTACACCGACCACGTGGCCGCGCCTCGTCCGCAGCTCAACGCCGAGGGAGTCGAGACGTTTGGTGTTCCCGGCGTCGTCGCGCTGGCGGCCATCACGGAGACCCTCATCAGGGACGCACCGCTCAGGGACGCCGGATGGCCGGCCATCCTCCTGTGGAACGTCCTCTGGTGTGTGGCTTGCGTGACAGCGCTGGCGAGGCGGAGACCGGGAGCGGCTGCGGGTGTCCTCCTGGGAGCTATCGTCGCCGGTCTGTTTGTGACAGGACTCATCCAGGTGTATGCGGGGTTGGTGCTGCCTGCCGGGCTGCTGCTGGGTTGTCTGTTCCTGACGGGCTCGAACGCCATCGTCGCGTCGTATATTGCGACGACTCGGAGGCTCCACATCGAGGAGGTCGAGAACGAGCGAGTGCGGCATGAGATGGAGATGGCGCGCCGCACACAGGAACGGTTCCTGCCCAGTGAGATCCCCTCGGCCCCCGGCCTCGACATCTGGGGCATCAACGTCAGCTGTCTCGAGGTGTCAGGGGATTACTACGACGTCCTGGACCTCGGGGAAGGCAGGCCGATCGTGTTCACGATAGCCGACGTTTCGGGCAAGGGCATGCCCGCGTCGCTTCTCATGTCCAACGTCCAGGCTGGACTCCACTGCCACGTAGCCCAGGAGAACTTCGACATCAAGAGCACGGCCGAGAACCTGAACAGGCTCGTGCATCGGAACACCGAGATGGGCAAGTTCGTGACCATGTTCCTGGCCGAGATCGACAAGACCACACATCTGCTTCGCTACGTTCGTCCTGGACACGACGCGCCGATCCTGGTCCGCGGTGACGGGGCCACGGAGATGCTGGAGGAGGGCGGTCTGGTGCTGGGCTTCTCGCCCGACTTCGGCTACGACGTCGCGGAGGAGCAGCTGGGACAGGGAGACGTTCTGTGCCTCTACACCGATGGCATCACCGAAGCGAGAGACGCGCACGATGAGGAGTACCAGATCGAGCGGCTCACGGAGGTGCTTGTCGCGAATCGCGGGCGATCGGCCGGCGAGATAGGGGAGGCCATACTCGAGAGCGTCCGCTCGTTCTCCGAGAGCGTCCATGAGTCCGACGACGTGACGTTGGTGATCCTCAAGGTGACGGAGTAGCGACTCAGGGTGTGAGTGGCGTGTTGGGGTTCGGGTGGATCCCGGGGACACACCCACTCGCCTGAGAGCTTCTGCCGGGCGGGTCGATTTCGGCCGCTCCCTTGTAACGGCGAGCGATTCGTGATATTTTCATAAGTTGTAGTCGAAATGGACCGAGCCCACCTTGAACTGGAAGTCGGTATGAAGGTCGCCCTGATCTACCCCCGCTTCAAGACCGAGCTCGCCGGAGGGCTCGAGGAGCCCCTCGGAATCCTCTACATTGCCTCCGCTCTGCGCACGGCCGGCCACGACGTGCGCTTCGTCGATCTGACCTTCGCGAAGAGTCTCGACGTTCTGGACGACGCTCTCGACGGCGCCGACTGGATCGGCATGTCGTCGAGTTCAGCGCTGTTCGGGAAGGTCGTGGAGGTGCTGGGCTACGTCAAGAGGTTTGCGCCCGGGACGCCTACCGTGATCGGTGGACCCCACGCGACTGTAGCTACGGAAGACGCCCTCGGCGTCGGGTTCGACTACGCGTTCCTCGGCGAGGCCGAGAGCGCTGTTGTGAAGTTCACGGAGCTCCTCGGCCGGGACCGCGCGCGGGAGTGCCCGGGGATCGCCTGGGTGGAAGACGGAGTTGTGCGGACCGGCGACCGAGCGGACTTCATCTCGGACCTTGACACGATTCCCTTCCCTGCCAGAGACCTACTCGACTACTCCAACTACCCTACAATCGGCATCATGGGTAGCCGAGGCTGCCCCTTCCACTGCGTCTACTGTCAGCCGACGGTGGAGCGGCTCTTCGGCAAGCTCGTCAGAGAGCGTTCGCCCGAGAGCCTTGTGGACGAGATCGAGCACGCGCTCTCGATAGCTGGCGACAAGGATGTCTCATTCAAAGATGATACGCTGACGCTGTACAGCGTGGATTGGTTCGCGCGATTCCGCGATGAGCTTTTGCGGCGCGGCGTCGAGATCCGCTGGCAGGCGAACTCCCGGGTCGACACGGTGACGTACGACAAGCTCAAGATGATGCGCGAATCCGGCTGCATGCAGATCGCCTTCGGAGTCGAGAGCGGGTCGCCCGAGGTGCTCAAGTTCTACAACAAGCACACGGAGCCGGAGCAGGCGGAGAAGGCCTTCCGGTGGTGCCACAAACTAGGAATACTGCCGCACGCGTTTCTCATGCTCGGTGCACCCGATGAGACGCTCGAGGATCTCCAGATGACCTACGACCTCGTCAAGCGCATCAAGCCTCGGAGTTGGGGCGTCTACACCGCGACGCCGCTTCCTGGGACTCACATGTACGAGCTTGCCGAAGAGCGGGGCCTTCTCTGCATCGAGGGCTACGATGCGTTCGACAACGCCGAGAACAGCCTCAAGGGTCGGGCACCGATGAAACTCAGCCACCTCACTCAGGCAGACATCTCCCGTTACAAGAACAAGATCAACCACTACTTGCTCTTCGTGAACGCGTTCAACTTCCGAGTCATGCGGAAGATCGTGCGTCGGCCGGGCGCCGCGATCCGGAAGCTTCGGAGAATAATCTAGACGGGAGTCACCCGCAGCGAGAGAAGGGGGGCCCCGGATGTCAGTCCACCGCCGGCTCGTTCCGTAGCTGTTTGCTCTCCTCGTTGTCGCCTTCCTTACCCTTCCAGCCGAACAGTGCGTGGCTCTGCCCGACTTCGCGTCGGAGACCGGCCTCGCGTGGAGCGAGTGCCATGAGGCGGGGGCGGCGATGACCTCGCCTTCGCACTCGTGACCGACGATGCCGGGAACACGTACGTGACCGGCCGGAGTTGGGGAGGAGTCGGTACGTGCTACGACTACGCGACGGTCAAGTACGACATCGGGGGCGGCGAGCAG
>JAUVLG010000093.1 GCA_030595835.1 Candidatus Eiseniibacteriota bacterium
CTGAGTTATCTCGATGTTCTCGCTTCCGTGGAGGTTCGTCACCGTCATCACGTAGTGGATGGTGTCACCCGGGCGGTAGATGTTGGGGTTCTGAGGAGTCACGCCCTTCGTCAGGCCGATGTCGGCAGCCTGAGCGTAGGTCGTCGCCCCCACCAGAACCGCAATCAACGCTACCAGAACAAACAACTTCTGAGTTTTCATCATTCTCTCCTCCTGACAATCGTTAGGCTACAGGTCCGCGGTTCCGTCTCTATCCCTCCGTGGTCCCACGCGTATATCGTCTCCCATCCGGACGACCGTTGCGTCCTCTCATGAATCGCTCTCTTCAAGGATCTGCCAAGTGGGGGCTGGTGCGTCCGGAGCGGCTCCCGCATGGACCAGACTCAGAGCCAGCATACTACGCCGATGACTGCCGAGCATCGCAGCAGCCACCGCTTCTGTGAACCCTGCGGCCTCACGTGAAGTCGCACCGCAAGCCTATGCCCTACGAAACGAGAGACATGCTCTCACCATTAGGCATACTGGTCGTGAGATACTACGGTTCGCTCACCTTGTCTGTCAGCACTTGTCAACTCTACTATCTATGTTACGGCATTTGGATAGGATGGTCAATATCGAAATTGGATACTGGTGGGTCTGCCATGGCTGGCAGAGCTGTTGTAGCGTCCGACCACAAGCCACAACGGCAATGCGGTTGTACTGTGTTTGAGGGACGTTGAGGCGCGGTGTGAACTGCCCAGCCATAACGCTTGACAAAGTATGCAAAATGCGCGATTCCCAAGTCTTATCACGGAGAAAAGCCTTGCGCATTCGCGGTTGTTCATTCATGTTGCTTTGAAATTATCTCAGCCCCCTGTGTTGCTCCTGCCGACCGCTGATGCTGGCTGTCGGAACGGTGTCCTAGGACCCCCGGGAACCCGGTGGTTGCGCCGCGAGCAGCGCATCTGAATGTTACATACCGGCGGCACGCTTCCTGCAATTGGAACGGCGCACACCGACATGATTGAGCCTGACGCGAGATTCGTCGACTTGCCGCGCAAGCGGTTCGATTTGACGGGGTCGAGGATCGTCGCCAGCGCAATGAGGAGAGAGGTGAAGCAAGATGCGGACGATGGTCTTTTTGTTCGTGGCAGCGTTGCTCTCGGCCGGGCTAGTGGGGCCGACAGAGGCGTCTGACACGTGGCTATTCTTAGCTAGGCGCGACTTCCTGGTTGGAGGTGAGCCCAGTTCCGTGGCCGTTGCTGACCTGAACGGGGACGGGGTTCCCGATATGGTGGCGACGAACAGGAACACCGATGACGTGTCGGTACTCCTGGGATGCGGGGATGGGGTCTTCTCTCCGTGCACGAACTACGGTGCGGGGGACTACCCGATCTCAGTGGCCATTGAAGATCTGAACGGTGATGGCGCGCGTGATCTGGCGGTCACAAACTGGTACAGCAACAATGTCTCGGTCCTTCTGGGGTACGGCGACGGGACCTTTGCTCCCTGTGTGAACTACGCCGCCGGGACCGCGCCGTTTGATATCGCCATCGCTGATCTTGACAATGACGGTGCTCCTGACTTGGCAGTGGCGAACTGCAACAGCGACAATGTCTCGATATTCCCTGGAAATGGAGACGGTACTTTCGGAGGTCGCACGGACCACGCGGCCGGAAACGGACCGTACTCCATCGCCATCACAGATCTCAACGATGACAGCGTACCGGACCTGGCCGTGGCGACGAAGTACAGCAACGGCGTCTCGATACTCATCGGAACCGGGAACGGGGACTTCGATTCTTGGACCAGCTACACCGCTGGCGGCTACCCCTGTTCTATTGCTGTCTCGGACCTGAATGGCGACGGTGCGCCGGACCTGGCCCTGGCGATCCCAGGCGGTGATGATGCCTCCGTGCTCTTGGGGAACGGGGACGGAACCTTTGGCACTGCAACGATTTACGACGTCGGAGACTACCCCTGTTGTGTGGCGGTCTCGGACGTCAACGATGACGGCGTACCAGACCTGGCCTTGGTGAACGAGTACAGCGACAACGTCTCGGTGCTCCTGGGAGATGGGAACGGTGGGTTCAGTGCCTGCGAGAACTACGGGGCCGGGAGTGAACCGTCCTCTGTGGTGATCGCGGACCTGAACGAAGATGGGACGCCTGATCTGGTGGTGGCCAACGAGCAGAGCACTAACATCTCGATGCTCATGGGGCACGGGGATGGGAGCTTCGCGGCCTGCACAGACTACGTCGTAGGGAGTGTGCCAACCTCGGTGGCGGTCGCAGACCTGGACGACGACGGAGCGCTCGACCTCGCGGTAGCGAATCGAAACAGCGACGACGTTTCGGTATTCCTTGGGATCGGAGACGGGAGCTTCGTCGCCCGCGTGGATTACAGTGCGGGGGATGGGCCGCGGGGTGTGGCTATCGCCGACCTGAACAATGACGGGGATCTGGATCTGGTGGTCGCGAACTGGTACGGTCACGACGTGTCGGTTCTCGCAGGAAACGGAGACGGGACCTTCGGCGCCAGCACGCACTACAGCGTGGGGCAATTCCCGTCCTCGGTGGCGGTCGCGGACTTGGACGATGACGGCGTGCTCGACCTGGCGGTGACGAGCTGGTACGACGACAACGTATCGGTGCTTCGGGGACGCAGTAACGGGGGCTTCTACGCCCCGACCGACTACGCGACGGGGATTCAGCCAACCTCTGTGGCGATCGCGGATCTGAATGGTGACGCAATGCTCGATCTGGCAGTGGCCAACGAGCAAAGCGATGACGTCTCTGTGCTACTGGGGAGTGGCGGAGGGAGCTTCGCTTCGTCCACTGAGTACAGCGCCGGCAACGCGCCGCGCGCGGTGAAGATCGCGGACGTGGATGGAGACGGGGTGCCGGATCTCGCGGTGGCGAACTTCGCAAGCGACGACGTCTCCCTGTTCCTTGGGTATGGAGACGGGACATTCGCTGCCTGCGCTGACTACGGCATGGGAGACGGACCGAATTCCCTGGTGATCGCGGACCTGAACGGCGACGGGGAGCAGGACGTCGCAGCAACGAACGGCAACAGCACATCCGTCTCGGTTCTTCTCGGGGGAGGGGAGGGACCCGCTATCTTCGCCTCTCGCACGGATTATGGGTATGGAGCCGGGGACGGACCAAGCACCATCGCGGTCGGGGACCTGAACGGCGACGGGGCGCTCGATCTGGCAGTAGCGAACGGCTACATCTCGAATCTCTCCATTCTGCTCAATCGAGGTGGGCCCAGCACAGGCGTCGGTGACGCGCCCGAGATCTCCCCGAGCGAGCCATCTCTCCTGCAAAACGCGCCAAACCCGTTCAACCCGATGACCACCCTCTCGTTCATCGTGCCTGCGGACACGGGTGCTGCTCGGCTTTCCATCTACAGCGCCTCGGGCACACTGGTTAGGCAGTGGGACTGGCGCTCGCCGGATTCCGGACTAAGCCGCGTGACGTGGGACTCCACGGACGGCTCGGGCAGGCGGGTGGCTTCCGGGGTGTACTTCTATCGTCTTGAGTTGGATGATCAGGTGGAGTCGAAGAGAATGGTGTTGCTGAAGTAACATCACCACAATCAAGTTGGTCTGAGACGGACGATGGTTGAGCTCGCAGGGGCTCAGCTGCCGTCCGTCTCTCTTCTTGTGGCCGGGCGGATGTCGGAGTGGAGGTGGGGCCGGTCCGAGACCTCGGTGCCTCAGCTGGAGGGCTGACTCTTGCCGGTGGAGACGGATCCCCACCCAGAGGCGCCGACATCGTGGTCTCGGTCAGTCCCTGTGCTTGGGTCTGCTGGCCCAGCTTCGCATTGATGCACGTACCCCAAAGAGAACCGCCGCCGCGCGTTAGCGCGGCGGCGGCCTCCTACGGTGTTCGTGGGTCAACTGCGGGGGCGCCGAAAGGGCCGGGGCCCCTGCCGATCCACGAGCCTGTCATTAGGCTAGTCGTCGATCGGCCTGCAGTGAGCGTCGATCGAGCACCCGTAGTTGTTGTACGTATCCAGCGTGCTGTGCAGCGCCAGGATCTCGTCGCGGTCCAGCGTTGCCAGAGCCGCATCGACCTGTGCTATGACCGAAGCGGCGGACATCGGATATGCGACGTCCGAGCTGCAGGCGTTGAGCAGAGCCGAAACGGCAGACCGAAGCAAGTTGCGAGCCGCACCGGTGACACCGCTGCCGCCACCGTACTTCAGGGCGTCATACAGCGTATCGTCGGCAAGCTCACTGAGCTCCGAAGGCACGGTGAACACGGAGTCGACCCGATCGTCAGGATCGTAAGCGTCGCACCAGCAGTCGTGGTGGTTCTTCCAGAAGCCAGGTGTGCAACCTTGCTCACCGACGACGTCGCAGCAGGCCTCGGCCCACGCGGTGCCGGTGTTGTCCAGGTTGCAGTACTCGGCAGGAAGCGTCCACGTCACGGTGATGTCGTTGTAGACGCAGTCTACGCCGCCCGGATCCGTGCGTGTCACCGTGTCCGTATAGGACGCGCCCGCAAGGATCGTCAGCGGTCCAGGTATCTCCGCTTCGTCCGTCGTCACGATCAGGGTGCAGTCACCCGTGTTGTTGATCGTGATCCCGAACTGGGCGTCGCCGCCTGACGGAACCTCAGGAGTCAGACACTCCTTGAACACCTCGATGCTTGGGTGGATCAGGTCCACCTCTTCCGTCGCGTAGGCGCTCGTCGATGTGCCGGCGGCGTTCTGGGCAGTGGCGGTCACCGTGTTCACCAGCGGATCAGGATCGTCCACCTGGATCACATACGGGACGTCCGCACACGCCGTCTCGCCAACCAACAGACCGGACGGGAAGTAGGCCGCCAGGTCCCCGATCACGTCGTCTGTGACCGTGAGGCTGAACAGCTCCAGCTCGCTGCAGTTGGTGACACAGATGCTGTAGATGACCTCGTCACCGGCCTTCGAGATGTCGCACTCGACTTCCTTCGTCACCTCGATGCAGGGCTGGAAGACATCGCAGCAGGCCTCGGCCCACGCGGTGCCGGTGTTGTCCAGGTTGCAGTACTCTGCAGGAAGCGTCCACGTCACGGTGATGTCGTTGTAGACGCAGTCCACTCCGCCCGGATCCGTACGGGTTACCGTGTCCGTATAGGACGCGCCCGCAAGGATCGTCAGCGGTCCAGGTATCTCCGCCTCGGTCGTGGTCACGATCAGGGTGCAGTCACCCGTGTTGTTGATCGTGATCCCGAACTCAGCGTCGCCGCCCGCGGGAACCTCAGGCGTCAGACACTCCTTGAACACCTCGACGCTCGGGTGGATCAGGTCCACCTCTTCCGTCGCGTAGGCGCTGACTGACGTGCCGAACTCGTTCTCGGCGGTTGCGGTCACCGAGTTGACCAGAGGATCAGGATCGTCCGCCTGGATCACATACGGGATGTCCGCACACGCCGTCTCGCCACCTGCCAGACCGGACGGGAAGTAGGCCGCCAGGTCCCCGATCACGTCGTCTATCACCGTGAGGCTGAACAGAGGCGCCTCTGGATCACTGCAGTTGGTGACACAGATGTGGTAGATGACCTCGTCACCGGCCTTCGAGATGTCGCACTCGACTACCTTCGTCACCGCAATGCACGGGTTGACGACATCGCAGCAGGCCTCGGCCCACGCGGTGCCCGTGTTGTCCATGTCACAGTACTCGGCAGGAAGCGTCCATGTGACGGTCACTTCATTGTAGACGCAGTCCACGCCGCCCGGATCAGGATATGTGACCGTGTCGTGGTAGAAGTCGCCGGCCAGGATCGTGTAAGGCCCGGCCATATCTGCCTCGGTCGTGGTCACGATCAGGGTGCAGTCACCCGTGTTGGTGATCGTGATCCCGAAGTCGGCATTGCCGCCCGCGGGAACCTGAGGTGTCAGACACTCCTTGAACACCTCGACGCTCGGGTGGATCAGATCCACCTCTTCCGTCGCATAGTCGCTCGCGGAGTAGCCGTACTCGTCTTCCGCGGTGACAGTCACCGTGTTGACCAGCGGGTCAGGATCGTCTACCTGGATCACATACGGGATGTCCGCGCATGCTGTCTCGCCAATCGCAAGACCGGACGGGAAGTACGACGATATGTCGCCGATCACGTCGTCTATGACCGTGAGGTTCAGAAGGTCCGTGTCGCCGCAGTTGGTGACACAGACGTGGTAGAGAACCTCGTCACCGGCCTTCGAGATGTCGCATTCGACTTCCTTCGTTACCTCGATGCAGGGGTCGACGACCAACGAGGTCTTCTGCACGTGAGCGTCGAAGTCGTCAGGTACCGTGGAGTACTGCACGCCCACGCAACGCAGATCGTTGACAACGTATCCGGTTGTGCCCGGGGGAATGACCCAATCCAGCATGTAGGTCTGGGTCGGATTGACACTCGGCACGAGCTCGTAGGGGAAGTTCGGATACGCCGGGTTGGCCGAGCTGTCCATCGGGATCAGGGTGCCATCCGGAAGCAGGTCCTCAACCAGAGTTATCTGGATCGTCTCCGTTGGATGGAGATTCGTGACCGTCATCACGTAGTGGATGGTGTCACCCGGTCGATAAATGTTGGGGCTCTGAGGAGTCACGCCCTTCGTCAGCCCAATATCCGCTGCTTGAACGCAGGTCGCCGACCCCACCAGAATCGCGACGAACGCGATCAGGATAAGCAACTTCAGAGATTTCACATCATCCTCCTATCGAAACAGGACGTATAGCCGACCTACCGTCTCTCACCTCTCACGGTGCCCGGTGTCGATACGCCCCCTTCCTGGACGGTTGCTCCGCCCTTGGCAAAACCGTTCTCTTGGGCAGGAAGCCAAGAGAACGGCTTCGATGCGCATAGAGAAGCCCATCTCGCTTTGTCAGGTCTTCTGTTTCAGGCCTTCTGGACGAGAGGTCGGTTTCCCTCCAGCCCAGATCTTGCTCACCTCGCCTCTCAACAGGCGAGGGAAACTCCAGGAGGCAACCCGACGGTTCTGTTACCGCCGGGTTGCCCCCTAACGTTGAACCTACCGCACCAGCATTATCTTCTTCATCAGGGTCTCGTTGTCGAGACGCAGGGTGTAGAAGTAGACGCCAGCCGGCGCAGGATTATCGTTCGAGCTTCGGCCGTTCCAGACCACCTCATGGGAGCCCGCCGACCTCTGGTCGTTCAGCAGACTGGCCACGTGCCTCCCGGTGACGTCGTAGACGTCGACGGCCACCGAGCCGCCAGTCGGGAGGTAGAACTGGATCCGCGTGTTGTTGCTGAACGGGTTCGGAACGCTCCGCGACCACGCTACGGTCGACAGGATCTCCTTGTTCTCGCTGGGCGTCGAGATCTCGCCTGCCCCGTGATCCTCAAGGAGCCCACCTTTGTCTGGGGCGACGATCGGGTTGCAGTGCGCGTCAATCGAGCACCCGTAGTTGTTGTAGGTATCCAGCGTGGCGTGGAGCGCGAGGATCTCGCCCCGGTCCAGCGTTGCCAGAGCCGCATTGACATCGGCGATCACCCCAGCGACGCTCATCGGATAAGCGATGTCCGAGCTGCAGGCGTTCAGCAGAGCCGAAACGGCGGACCGAAGCAGGTTGCGAGCCGCACCGATGACGCCGCCGCCACCACCATACTGCAGGGCGTCATACAGCGAATCGTCGGCAAGCGCACTGAGCTCCGAAGGCACCGTGAACACGGAGTCGACGCTGTCGCCAGGATCGTACGCGTCGCACCAGCAGTCGTGGTGGTTCTTCCAGAAGCCCGGCGTGCAACCTTCCTCGCCCCCCTCCTCGATCGGGCAGCAGGCCTCGGCCCACGCGGTGCCGGTGTTGTCCAGGTTGCAGTACTCGGCAGGAAGTGTCCACGTGACAGTGATGTCGTTGTAGACGCAGTCCACGCCGCCCGGATCCGTACGCGTCACGGTGATCATATAGGAGTCGCCGGCAAGGATCGTCAGCGGTCCAGGTATCTCTGTCTCGGTCGTGGTCACGATCAGGGTGCAGTCACCCGTGTTGTTGATCGTGATCCCGAAGTCGGCGTTGCCGCCAGGCGACACCGGATCCGTCAGACACTCCTTGAACACCTCGACGCTCGGGTGGATCAGGTCCACCTCTTCCGTCGCGTAGGCGCTGACTGACGTGCCGAACTCGTTCTCGGCAGTGACGGTCACC
>JAUVLG010000152.1 GCA_030595835.1 Candidatus Eiseniibacteriota bacterium
TGGATCTCCCAGCCTCTGCGGAGACTGCCAGTCATATCCGCAGATTGGCAGCAAATCAAATCCATGATTTGCTGCCTTCGTCGCCCCGCAATGAATACAGTATTTCATAGAATCCACTCCTTGATAATCCGCGCCCAGCCCCGCCGCTGGGGCCGCGGCATCCGGGAGACGGCGCCCGCGCTGCGCACGCTGAATTGTGAGCCGCGCGGCTTGGCAACTGGTGTCTGTTCCCGGCGACGTAGAGATGCCGCGCGCCGGCGCGCATTAGCACTCAATTCTATCTCGCTGATGATTTTACTCATCGGCGGCCTCGGCAAAATGGAACTCGCTACCCTCTGGCGCTAGTATCTCCGTGGTGGCCCAGTACCGCCCGCTCCGGCGGGTAGGGTTGTCTCCTCCATCAGTCATTTTAGCCGAGACGAGGGGCTCTCCTGCGGTGTCGCGGACCATGACGACCCAGCCGCTAGAATACGGGACGTCATTGTTCCATTGCGCGATACAAATATCATCGGAATCAATGCCAATTTTCGTGCCACCGGGAGGCGTCACTGTCACAGGTAATTGCCCTGTCTGGTCTTCTCCGTAGTCGCTCCAACTCCCAACTTGCGTGAACTTTGTTTTTTCCCTATTCATCATAATCTCCTCCGCGGCCTCGCGACCGCGCTAAATTATTAAATCTATTGTCTGGTCAGGCGCATCGCGCCTGTTATCAAACTGGGCAGCTACCTCGGCTGCCCAGCCGAGGGGAGCGTTGACCAGCGACCAGGTTTCCCCACCACTGCCCCCGCCGGTTCCTGCTTTGGCTAGGACAGTGAGGTCGTGGGTGACATTGAAGTCCGGCCAGCGCTTCGCGCCACACCCGCAGGAGTATTCCTGTATCAGGACCAATTCCCTGGTGGGGCAGCCCGCTGAGGGAACTAGCACGGGCATGAACCCCGTAACTACTACCTGGCAACTGGCGCCTAGTGGGCCGCTGGCAACCGCTAGGGCTTCAGCCGCTCCCCTGGTGCTACCCCAGCGCGGGGCGAACGAGACATACTGAGGAGAGCCGGTGATTTCGGGGTACATGGCCGCTGCCTGAACTCCCGGAGTTACGTGTTCACCCCGGAGGGTGAGCAACTGAAAGTTTATAGCCATTCTCCACCTCCCGCCGCCACTTCCAGGAGGGCCAGCCGTGCAGCGTGGACGGACGGTGACTCTACTAGCCAGTTCTCGCCGTCCCAGCTGAACCAACGAGAGTCGTACTTACTCTCTAGTTCAAACTCACAGCCAGGCTGCACCAGCACCAGGACGTGCTCTCCACCACAGGCCCGGCCGGCCGCCCCATCGGCGGAGTAGCCCTCAGCAACCACGGTCGCTCCCTCTACTGCGGGGAAGCGATAGCCGCGCCCTTTCTGATACCCGCCGTGCGTGGCGATACTCGCCCAGCACGGCGCCGGGGAGGGGTACTTCTCCGTGAACCGTACTCCCACTACTCCATGAGGGGTGCTTTTGCATCGGACGTACTGCCCCGCCCCGCTCATGGGCACCTGCACTTCTTCGTTCCCCCTGGCCGCATGACCCAGGCGGAGCACGTAGTTAGGGTTCCCGCACTCGACATTGCTGACATCCCCATGCGGGGACAACTTGAAAACCTGGTAGCCTCCTTTCATCGTCATTGTAACCTCCTGGGGATTAGCCCGCTACTGCCTCGAAGCGGGCGACTACTACCATGAATTGCTCGCGATCTATATTCTCAAATTTCAACTGCCCTTCCTCAATAATCTGGTGGATTTCGCCATTCCGAATCCACCGGGAAATAACGGATAGCGTGCGGGGGGAGGTGACTCCCAGGGCGTAGAGGCCGTCATGGAGTTCGTCCCGCGCCTGCTGGTAGCGGTCGAATTCCTGAGCCATTTCGGACTCATGGGCTACATTTTCCTCGATGATGGCGCGGGCTTGGCGGTAGCCCATTTTCTCGGCTGTTACCAGGACATTGGCGGCCAAGTGAACATCCATGGTCGTCTCGGTCAGGGTCAGGGCGGCGGAGAAGATTTTCCGCCACTTGGGACTGCGTAGGTTTTCCGCGCCCCAAGCCAGGTAATTACGCCCAGTCTCGCCGGCCTTGGCCAAATCTTCTACTTTCCAGTTCTTGAATTTGCCGAAGGTGATTTGGGTGCTCATTTGGTTTCTCCCTTTTTTCGAGAGAGGCTTGATTGCCTCCCTCAACTATCTATATTATAGCAGATTGCCCCTGCATTGTCAATACTTTGGACATGTATTTTGGGAGCAATCCCGCAATGTTCGTTGCACAATCTAATCCAGCCCCGCCCACTCCCCTACCACCCGCAGCGGGACAAGCCATCGCCGGCGCTGCAACCCCGGCCGGAGGAAGGCGAACAACTCCCCAAACCGGATCGCCTCCGTGACCGACTGGCGGCGTTTCCCGGTGAGCGCGACAACCTGCACCACGCTCAGCAACGGCGACTCCACGTAGAGCAACTCGCCCAACTCCTCCCACTCCGACTGGGAGAAAAATAGGTGTGCCATGCCCCGGCGGAGCAGCACAATCCCGAATATACTCCCCCCAGCAGTCCATAGCCCGCACAACCGCCGCGGATAATTCATGTTTGCGGCGGCTTCCAGCGGCACGGCAGCGACTAATTCCCGGAGGGCGAGTACCTCCTCCCAGGAGAACATTCTGATTTCAGAGCCGTGGCAGAGCACGGCCTGCGGGGTGGGGCTGGCGGTGCGTTCGAGTTTCATTTTCCTTATTTGAGTATTCATCACATCACTCCACCATCCACTTAAACTTAGCGGGCGCGGCGATGGGCTGGTATTCCTGCTCCCGTATATTCCACTTGCGTCCCCACGTGGGGCACGCACCTGAAACCAGATTACAGGAGAAGAGGAACTCGGACACCAGCATTTTTTGTTGTAGGTCAATCATCTGCTCCCATTCTATTGGAAGTAGTTCGTCCACCGTCGCCAGTAATCCAGCCTGGTCGATTTTCGTCAGCGGTATGGCATGTCCGCTGAGAAACCGACCAGCCTCAACTTCTACCTCATTGTGCGAGGTAAAAATCACGGGGATTTCCCGCACGAACCAACTCGTGAGGAAAGCATCCCAGACGCTTTCGTCAGATTTTACCCACCGAATTTCGTATCGATCCCGCTCCGGTGGGACCCCTAGGACATAGCGGCCATCATCCTCCGCTGCCAGTAGAATATGCCGTTTTATCTCGGACTTACTCAATTTAATTGTGTTCATCATAATCTCCTCTGCGGCCTCGCTAATTGAACGTAGAGCGTGCTCTGCTCTCGTACTGGCCTCAACCGGGAGATTGAGGCCAGTACGAGAACGGGGCAGGCTATTTACGTCTGACGCGCCGCC
>JAUVLG010000150.1 GCA_030595835.1 Candidatus Eiseniibacteriota bacterium
GGGGTGTCCCCGCAATAGCGACGGGTGGCGTGATCGACACAGAGCATTTCTCCCGCCGGACATTCGTGGGTGATCACGACATCACCCCCTGTGTCGCCGCCTGCATCCTCGCCGGCATCCTCGCCGGCATCGCCAGGATCCACGTCTCCTTGCGTATCCACGCCCCCACCGGCATCACTCGCATCCCCACCCGCATCCTCGCCCGGATCTTCGTCAGGAAGGCCGCCGCCGTCATCCGTCCCATCGACGGTGCCGTCTTCCGGAAAACCGCCATCCAAAGTTCCGTCGCCGGAACAAGCAGCCGCCAGCAAGAAAAAGCATCCAAGGAACAACAACGCCAGCGTCGACAAAGCGTCACGATTCATTCCAAACTCCTTGAAATTCATAAAGCTCATGTCGAAGAATATCGAGTACCCAAAGAAGGTGTCAAATGCCCCCATGACGACCCAGCGCTGACGCACGAGTGGGTGTGGGCACCCCTGGGCACCCACGCGGAGCCATGGCGGCGCTCCACGGCCACGTGGATGCGCCGATTTGGACGTCAGCCGGGCGACCGGAGCTGTGGATATAGAGGAAAGCGCGCCGCGAAGGCGCTCGGGTGCGCTCCGGCCACATCGGGCACGGTAATTGGGGCGTCGCTGACGCGGGAGCGTCCGCGCGTCAGGCAAGCCGGAGCTGTGGGTCCGGATGCAGCCGCTCGTAGATCCGGTCGGGGTCCAACCAAGGATGCACAAGGCTGTCGCGGACGTACTTGATGAAGGCACCCAATCCCTTCGAGACAACGATCACGTACAAATCCTCGCTGTAGTGTGCCAAAATGTTGAGCGCATGTCCGAGATGCATGAGGTAGTGGTAGCCCTTCATCGCGTTCCAATTGAGCGAGAAGAGGTGCTCGTAGTGGTAGCCATGGCGCTTCTCCACCAGGAACGCCTCCTCGATCCCCCAGCGGTGGCGGGCACCCATGTTGCAGCGCTCGTGGAGGTTCTCCTTCTTCAGGGACTCGCTCGACAGCCAGGCATGACGGGAGCTTTTCTCCACGGTGTTGCCCTCTTCATCGATCTCCTTCCAGCACTCTTCGCAGACGACGACATGGACGATCTGCTTCCTCCTTTGGTTCGGGCCATAGCGATACTCGATGTCGTTGACCCATCGGAAGTGCTGCCGTCGATTACCCCATTTCCTGCGTTCTTGCCGGCCGGGCTCAAGCTTGCGAAGCCCCTCGTATTCCTCCCACACGCTCGGCAGTGAATCGTCCTGGAGCACGATCATGAACTGCCAGCGGTTCTCGCGACAGGTGTGCAGAATGGGGCCGTTCGGATAGAGGCCGTCGAGCAAGAGCATGATAGGGAGGCGTGGAAAGGCCTCCTTGAGCCGACGCGCCAGGCGATGGAAGGCCCTGGTCTCGCAGTCCTGCTTGTCGTTGCCGGTGTCTCCTTCGGCGTAGTTGAGAAACTCGCTCATCAGTGGCAGGGTGAGTCCGTTGGAAAAGGTGAGGCTCGCCTCCAAGACGTACACGTAGTACTGGGTATCCTCATTGTCCTTGCCGGCGTTGATGCGACGCTGCAACCACTCTGCGCTGACCTGGTCGCGGCGTACCGCCTTCTGGCTCCCATCGACGGCGATGGGGTAGCACCCGGCAACCAACCAGCGCTTGAATTTCTTGTTGCGGACCAGCCGCCTGACCATCTGTAGGTGGGTCTCCTGTAGGTCTTCCACCTCAATGCAAGAGAGGATGCGATTGAGGGTATCCTGATGGGGAAGCCCGACCAACTCCGGGAAGAGCTTGCGCAGATGCCCAAGAAGCACCGGACCGCTCAGCTCCCGGTTGGCTTCGCGTCGTGACGATGTCTGCAACACGAAACACAGGATGCCATAAAACAGGACCATCGTGAGTTGGTGCTTGGTTTTCTTGGGGTTGCGATAGTCCTTGATCTTCGCGAGCGACTGCAGCAAGGCCGGTAGCTGCGGCCTGATCGTGTCGAGGTAGTGGACGACGACCGCTTCGCGCTCTGCCTTCTCCTCCTCGACGCTCTCATGCCCGGAAACACGGTTCGACACCGACGGGTTCGTCATCCGCTCAAGGCCCTCGGCGAACTCCTGTTCTCGCAGAGCAGCCTGCGCTCGGTGCCGTTTTTGGCGACGCTCCTTGATCTCGGCTTGGGTGCGGCGTTTGCGTCCTGGACTACGGCTGGAAGAACGTCGGCGACTCATTGTTGAGCACTCCTCGACTATGGGTCAGACAGCAAGCGTTTACGGAAATCGCGCACCAGAGGACGAACGAGGATGAGCTTTCGGCTGGTGCGATAGGTGTGGCCCCGCAGCCTCAAGCCCTCTCCGGTGGTCTCGCCCAGAACCTCCCAACCCGCCGCTCGGTAGCAAACGCCGCGATACTGTGCGGGGTCCACGAACGTCTCCATCAGCACCGGCCGGTAGCCCCACCGAGCATGCCAGTCATCTCGAACCTGCCGGGCCAGCCGCCCGAGCACGTGGCTCGCCAGATGCGGCACACGGACCCACGGGAACAGAAGAAAGCGGCTGTTGTTGATCACAAACGGAAGGTTGCTTAGGCGCTGCTGGGCCGACCAGCCGATCCACTCATCCCGACTCCGAAGCGCCCGAGCACCGCCGGCCAGTAACAGGCAACCCAACCGGCCGCGAGGCGATGTAACGTAATAGCGAAGCGAACAGCCGAACGGTCGCTTAGAGCCCAACGGGTGATAGCGTTCCACCAGCGCGCTCCACGATGCCACGGCCTCGCTGCCATCAAGCCGTTCGAGCCGGATGGGCTGCACAGAACGTAGATCGCACTCCACGGACGGTCCCGGGACCGTGTCTTCTTCAGCAATCTCCGAGCCAACCGAGGGAGGGGCCAAGCGAGGACGAAGCTTCCGTTTGGCCGGCAGATCGATCAGTCCCTCCTTCACCAACCTGTCCAGGAGCTTCTCGCAAGCGCGACGCTGCGGCTTCCCCGTGGCTCCGAACCAGCCCCAGTGCTCGCAGAGCGTGAGCGCCAACTCGTGACGACTCAAGCCGGTACACAGGCCCGCAACCTCCCGGACGTGCCGAATTTCCTCCGGGCCCACTGTCCGGCCGCATGCGCTCAATATCGTCGGTGTATCGTTTGCCATATTGATATGTCGGTGCCGCTATGACACCTACTCGACGATACTGTCTCACATCTGCGTTTCTGGGTCTACCCCCTATTTGCGACAAAAAAAATCCGACGCCTTTCGAAGTCGCCTAAACGGTTCGACTATTTCACACGTGCTTCAGCGCTGTGTCGACGATGTCTTTGGCGAAGGCCTGAAGGTATTCATAGGCAGTCCGCGCAGCTTCCCTCACGGTTTCATCCTGACCGTCTTCGGCCACCCGGAGCAGCAGGGGGGCTGCGCGAAAGATGTGGGGCAGATCGTCTTTCGAGCGCATGTTGCGTACCCAGATGTCACCC
>JAUVLG010000223.1 GCA_030595835.1 Candidatus Eiseniibacteriota bacterium
GGTTCAATCTCAAGTACTACACGTGGGTCGAGCAGCAGGGAAAGACGGTCGAGGAGCTGGATGCCCAGCGCGACCCGGAGTTCTGGCTCGCCGAGCAGGCCAAGGTCGAAGAGATGGACAGGCGCCTGCGTGAGTTGAGAGACGCGTAGCTCGTGGCACATCCGCGCGGCCCGCGGCGCCACTCGTCCTGAGTCCTGTTCAGATGGCCGCGCGATAGACCAACTGTGTCCTTGTGACTCCCCCTTCGGGGAGGTATAATCACAGCAGTGACATCCTGGCCCATGCGGGCCTGGCCATAGTGACTACGCTGCTCGACGTGGCAGTCCCTCGTCAGACACGATTCACGGAGGGATTGGGCAACCGCGTCGAGTGTCGTGTGTTGGTCAGCATTAGATGACGACCGGGCCCAACCGGGGCCGTGGGTTTTCTTGCCCTGGAGAAACTGAATCTAGTCAGGGGGGTGGATGTGAGAATCGGAGTCTATGTCTGTCACTGCGGAGGAAACATCTCCGAAGTTGTGGACGTTGAGAAGGTCGCGAAGATCGCGGGGGAGCAGGGCGACGTCGTGATATCGCGCGACTACGGCCACATGTGCTCGGACGTGGGCCAGAATCTGATCGCTGATGACATCAAGGACCACGACCTCGACCGGGTCGTGGTCGCCGCGTGTTCTCCCCAGTTCCAGGGTGGCACGTTCATGAGGGTGCTCGAGACATCGGGCCTCAATCCGCACCTGCTTGAGATGGCGAACATCCGCGAGCACTGCTCCTGGGTGCACCCCGACTCACCGAAGGAGGCGACCGACAAGGCCACGGGTCTCACCAATATGTCGACCGCGAAGGCGCGGCTGGACGAACCGCTGGAAAAGAGAACCATGCCCATCGGCAAGCGGGTGCTGGTTATCGGTGGAGGCATTGCCGGGATACAGGCTGCACTCGACCTGGGAGACTCCGGGTTTAAGGTGCACCTGGTGGAGAGAACCCCATCCATCGGCGGCAAGATGGCCCAGCTCTCAAGGACGTTCCCGACGGAAGACTGCTCGGCGTGTATCTTGAGCCCGAAGATGGCGGACGTCCCCGCGAACCCCAACATCAACCTCCTGACGAACTCGGAGGTCACGAGCGTCGAGGGCCACCTGGGCAGCTTCAACATAACAGTCACGAAGAGGCCTCGCTACGTCGATCCGGACAAGTGCACCGCGTGCGGTCTCTGCGAGGAAAAGTGCCCCGTGTCGGTTCCGGACGAGTTCGAGGAGGGCCTGCTCAAACGCAAAGCCATCCACGTGCCGTTCGGCTTCGCGGTCCCCAACAAGAACGTCATAGATGAGAGCGTCTGCCTTCGGCTGACCAAGGGCAGCGACGTCTGTGGCCTCTGCCAGAAGGTCTGCCCTCACGACGCAATCGACTTCGCGGACAAACCCGAGACCGAGCAGTTCACCGTGGACACCGTCATCGTCGCAACGGGCTACGATATCTTCGACGCCACGAAGAAGACGGTCTACGGATTCGGCCGGTTCGAGAACGTCATAACCGGCCTGCAGATGGAGCGGATGGTCGTACACGGCGCCGAGGGAACGCCGATCCGCCCGATCAAGGGCCGGATCGCGTTCATCCAGTGCGTCGGTTCC
>JAUVLG010000087.1 GCA_030595835.1 Candidatus Eiseniibacteriota bacterium
AGCTCCCGTGCAGAGGCGCCGGAGGGGGCTTCTGTCAATCGCGGGTCGCGGCGCCCTTGGACCCGCGATCGTTCGGGGTGGTTCTGTCGCGCGCAGCGGGAGCCGCGCGTCCGTACACATCACCCTACCAGCTCTCTCGTCGTCACGCAACAGGATTGCGAGTGGACGTAGCTATGACTGAGACCCCGCCCATCGGACGGGGTCCCTTGTCTCCAGATCGATTCGCACGATACTAGAGCAGTTGTTCGAACTCCACGATGGCGTCCGAGTCGGCGCCGACGGACGCGACAGCGACACGTGCGCCCGAGAGTTCCTCGATACGTTTCAGGTAGGCCAGGGCCTTCTCGGGCAGCTCGGCGCTGGTCCTGGCTCCGCTCGTGTCCGACTCCCACCCCGGCAGTTCCTCGTAGACCGGCTGGACCCGACGCAGCGCGTCGATGTCGCGCGGGAACGTGTCGATGTTCACCCCGTCCAGCGTGTATGCCACGCACACCGGGATCACCGGGAGAGTGTCGAGCACGTCGAGCTTCGTGATGATGATCCGTTCGATCCCGGAGAGCGCGAGCGAGTATCTAAGCGCCACGATGTCGAGCCAACCGCAGCGTCGCGGACGTCCCGTGGTAGCGCCCACCTCGGCGCCACGCTCGCAAATGAGCGAAGCCTGCTCGGATGTGGCCTCCGTTGGGAACGGACCGGCGCCGACGCGTGTCGTATACGCCTTTGCCACTCCGGCAACCTCCCCTATCCACGTCGGAGGTACACCCGTACCGGGGGCGACGCCCGCGGCGGTCGTGTTGGACGACGTGACGAACGGGTAGGTGCCGAACCCGATGTCCAGGAGCGCGCCTTGGGCCCCCTCGAAGAGAACGTTGTCGCCCGACGCGATGGCGGATCGTATCAGCGCCGGTGTGTCCGACAGATAGGGCACGAGAACCTCTGCGACGGCCTTCATCTGTTCCGTGATCGTGCCCAGGTCCACGGGTTCGGCGCCGTAGAGCTTGGTCAGTACGTCGTTCTTGCGGGAGACGATCGCGGACAGCTTCTCCTGGAAGCGGTCGAACGCAGCTAAGTCCCCGCACGTCAGTCCCTCACGCGAGTAGCGGTCGACGTACGTCGGGCCGATGCCCCGGTGGGTCGTGCCTATTGCGTCGCCGCCCCTCGCCTGCTCCTCCGCGGCCTCGACCGCCTTGTGATACGGCATCACCAGATGCGCACCGATGTCGATGAGCAGATTGTCGCCGACCTCGATACCGTTCGACCGGACGTACTCGATCTCCTCGACAAGGGCGATTGGATCCAGTACGACCCCCGGTCCAATGATGCACTTCGCGTTCGGGACGGACACACCCGATGGCAACAGGTGGAAGACGATCTTCCTGCCCGCCACGTTGACGGTGTGTCCCGCGTTGGCGCCACCCTGGAAGCGCACGACCATGTTTGCGCGGGACGCGTAGAAGTTTGTGATCTTTCCCTTCCCCTCGTCGCCCCACTGAGTTCCTACTATGACGAGTGCGCTCATCACTTCCCTTCCCGCGTCAGCTCCCCAACGGCACCGGCAGTGCCCTGGAGTTCCGCTGCTAGCTTCCGGTCTTTCTCCTCGACCGAGCGCTCGAGTTCTTCCTTGAATGTCACAAGTCTGTCTCTTAGCCCTTCGTCCTTCAGCGCGAGTATCTGAGCCGCCAGGATCCCTGCGTTCTTCGCTCCGTGTCTGCCTATCGCCATGGTTGCGACCGGCACGCCACCGGGCATTTGCACGGTCGAGTAGAGGGCGTCCACTCCCTGGAGGCTGCCGCCGCCCATCGGGACGCCTATCACCGGCTTTGCCGTGATGCTGGCGACCACTCCGGCGAGGTGCGCCGCGAGCCCCGCCCCCACCACGAACACCTCCACGCCCCCGGACTCCAGCGTCGCGACAAGCTCGTGTGTCTTCTTCGGCGACCGGTGCGCCGACGTGATGCGCGTCGCGTACGCGATGCCGAATGAGTTCAGCATCTTCCCGGTCTCTACCATTGTGGAGAGGTCCGAATCACTCCCCATGAGTATGGCAACCAGCGGTTTGTCCTTGCTGTTCATGTCCTTCTCCCTAGCTCCAGGCAGTTGTGTTGAGGGTGGCGGGACCCTACCCCGCCGCGAGTTCAGGCGCGAAGCGCCGTGTGTCTGAGCGCCGGGGTAGGGCCCCGCCGCCCCCCGCCACTAATGCTTGAAGTGCCTCATGCCCGTGAACACCATCGCGATGTCCCGCTCGTTGGCCGCCTTGATGGCGTCCTCGTCGCCCTTCGAACCACCGGGCTGGATGATCGCTGTGACCCCGGCGTCGGCGGCCGCGTCGACCGCGTCGCGCATCGGGAAGAACGCATCGGACGCGAGCACGCTGCCCTTGACCCTGTCCCCCGCCTTCCACACGGCGAGGATGCTGGCATCGACTCTGCTCATCTGACCGGCGCCTATGCCCACGGTCTGTTTGCCCCGGGCCAGGACGATGGCGTTCGAGCGCACGTGCTTGGCGGCGCGCCACGCGAACCGGAGCGACGTCATCTCCTCATCGGTGGGTTTCCGCTCGGTCACGACCCTGAGATTCTCCGCGTGCACATCCTCAGTGTCCATGTCCTGAACCAGCAGCCCCCCGCAGATCATCGACCTCATCTGCTTCTGAGGCCTGAGCTCGTAGTGGCTGAGGTCCGGGAAGTGGGCCTTCATCAGCCGCCGGTTCTTCTTCCCGCGCATCAGTTCCAGCGCGTTCTTGAAGTAGTCCGGGGCGATGACTGCCTCGACGAAGTGCGTGTCGTGAATGAGCTGCGCCACCTCCATGTCTGCGGTTCGGTTGAGCGCGATGACGCTCCCGAAGGCCGAGACCGGGTCGCACGCCAGCGCGCGTTCGTAGGCCTTCGCGATCGTGGTGGCGGAGGCGAGGCCGCACGGGGTCGAGTGCTTCATGACGGCGGCGGCCGGTTCGGGGAAGTCGCGGACGATGGCCATTGCCGCATCGAGATCCATCAGGTTGTTGTAGGAGAGTTCCTTGCCGGACAGCTGCTCCGCGTGAACCACGCACGGCTCCCGGCTCCCTGAGCACGTGTGGTAGACCGCCGCCTTCTGGTGAGGGTTCTCGCCGTAGCGGAGTTCGCTGATGCGTTCGTATTCAAGGTTGAGGAACGTCGGGAACTCCTCGTCCGGTTCCATTGCCTCGGACAGATACCGGTGGATTGCCTTGTCGTACCGGCGCGTCATGGCGAACGCTTCGACGGCGAGCTTCCGTCGTGCCTCGTCGGGCAGATCCAGGTCGTTCTCCTTGAGCAACCCCAGAATCCACTCGTACTGGTCCGCGCGGCTCACAATGGCGACGTTCGCGAAGTTCTTCGCCGCGGCCCGAAGCAACGTGACGCCGCCGATGTCGATCTCATCGAGCGCGTTCTCGAGTGTCGAGCTCTCCTTCGCCACCGCCTTCTCAAAGGGGTAGAGGTTGACGACGACCATGTCGATGGCCTCGATGCCCTCCTTCTCCAGCGTGGCGACGTGGCTCTCCTTTTCCGGCAGCGACAGAATGGCCCCGTGGATGCGCGGGTGCAGCGTCTTGACCCGGCCGTCCAGGATCTCCGGCGCCCCCGTGAGATCCGAGACCTCTCGGCACGGAACGTCAGCGGCCCGCAGGATCCGTGCAGTGCCGCCTGTTGAGACTATGTCCACACCCATCTCGTGGAGTGCCCTGACGAACTCGACAATGCCCGTCTTGTCCGATACGCTAACCAGTGCTCGTTGCATGCTCATCCCGATTCTCTCCCCCCGACGCCGGCGACGCCGGCCTCCATGACGCACTCGTGCGGATAGCTTCCATCGAAACAGGCCACGCAGTAGTTCTCCTTCGGTGGCGGTGCTGACGCCCGCAGTCCGTCAAAAGACAGGTAGCCCAGCGAGTCGACGCCGATGAACTCCGCGATCTCCGGTACCTCCTTGACCGACGCGATGAGTTCCCCTCGCGTCGGCGTGTCTATGCCGTAGAAGCATGGGAACCTGATGGGAGGGCTGGCGACGCGAAGGTGTACCTCCCGGGCGCCCGCGTCCCTGATCATCCGCATCAGCTTCTGGCTGGTCGTGCCGCGGACGATGGAGTCGTCAACGACGACGACCCTCCTTCCAGCCAGCGTGTCTGCCACGGGGTTGTATTTGATCCGCACGTTCAGGTCGCGGAGCGACTGCTTCGGGTGGATGAACGTCCGTCCGATGTAGTGGTTCCTGATGAGCCCGTTCTCCAGCGGGATGCCCGACGCCTCGCTGTAGCCCATGGCCGCCGCGTTGCTCGAGTCCGGCACGGAGATGACGATGTCGGCGTCCGCGGGGTGCTCGCGCGCGAGCGTCCGTCCGAGATTGCGCCTGACGTGGTCGACCGACACACCGCCGATAAAGGAGTCCGGCCTCGAGAAGTATATGTACTCGAAGATGCAGAAGCTCTTGGGACCACCCGCGGAATCGAGCCGGTGAAACTCCGGTCCGGAGCCGTTCAGCACCACTATCTCGCCCGGCGCGATCTCCCTCTCCAGTTCCGCGTCCACGATATCGAGAGCGCAGCTCTCTGACGCCACGGCCCATCCCCCGTTCTTGACCTTGCCGAAGCACAGGGGACGGTAGCCGCGCGGGTCCCTGACGGCCACGAGCCGTCCGTCTATCATCATGACGAGCGAGTACGCGCCCTCGACGCTGGCGAGCGCCTCGTTCAGTATCGCCGGTATCTCATCGACGGTGCCCGCTGGTCTTCTGGCGTACGCGCGCGCGACCAGGTGGAGGATGGTCTCGGTATCGGTCGTCGTCCTGAAGATGGCCCCGTTCGCCTCCAGACCTGCACGCACCCTGTGCGAGTCGACGAGCGTGCCGTTGTGCGCCGCGCCCAGCGTTCCTCCCCGGAAGCGCACGACTATCGGCTGGGCGTTGGCGAGCTTGCTCTGCCCGCTGGTTGAGTACCGGACGTGTCCGATGGCGACGTGTCCGGGCAGCTTGTCGAAGATGGCCTCGTCGCTGAAGACGCGGTTGACGAGTCCCATCTCCTTGTGCTGGTACGCCGCCTCGCCGTTCCACGTGACAATGCCTGCGCTCTCCTGCCCGCGATGCTGGAGCGCGTAGAGGCCTAAGTACGTCAGCCTCGCCGCGTCTCTGTTTCCGGCGATCCCGAATACGCCGCATTCTTCGTGGAGCACAGTTGTAACTCCTTGGGCCCCTGGGCCAGGCCCAGGGGCCGGCTCGGCTACGAAGAGACTCGCTCGAGCACCTCGGTGTAGGCCTCAATGAACCCGCCCATGTCCTGGCGGAAGCGGTCCTTGTCCATGATCTCGCCGGTCTTCGCATCGTGGAACCGGCAGGTGTCCGGGGAGATCTCGTCTCCCAGCACGAGTTCGTCACCCTTGAGCCCGAACTCCAGCTTGTAGTCGACGAGCACCATGTCGCGCTGCTCGAGGAAGCCCCTCATGACCGTGTTGATCGTGAGGGCGTCGCTTCTCATCTGGTCGACCTGCTCCTGAGTTGCGAGCTCCATGATCCGGATGTGGTCCTGCGTGATGATGGGGTCGTGCAGGTCGTCATCCTTGAGGTAGAACTCGACGATCGGCGGGTCGAAGCGCTTCAGGGCCTCGATCCCAAGCCGCCTGCAGATCGAGCCCGCGGCGACGTTGCGCACGACGACCTCGACGCGGAGCATCTCGAGCCGCTCGACGACCATCTCGTTGTCGGAGATCTTCTCGATGAAGTGCGTCCGGACGCCCTTGTCCTTCAGCAGGCCGAACAGGTGTGACGAGATCCTGTTGTTCAGGACGCCCTTGCCCGCGATGACCTCGTGCTTCGTGCCGTCGAACGCCGTCGCGTCGTTCTTGAACTCCTGGACCATGTAGTCGGGCGAGTCCGTCTCCCACAGGATCTTGGCCTTGCCTTCATAGAGCGCCTTCGTCTTCTTCATGCGACGTTCTCCTTCACAGGTTGACGGGCCTTCTCCTCGGCTATGCACAATCTCTCGAACACCGTATCAGCGTGCGCCATGTGTCTGTCGAGGCCGAACGCGTCCTCGACGCCCTTCTCTCCCAGTATTTCCAGTACCATCGCATCCCGCGACAGTGTCTCTCTGAACGATTCCCCCGTCCGTCTTGCCTCCATCGCCGCGGTCTGGACGCGGTCGTAGGCCTTGTCTCTCGAGAGCCCGCTCTCGACCAGCCTTGTGAGGACCGTCCCCGAGAACGCGAGACCCCGCGAGGCCTCGAGGTTCTCGAGCATCTTCTCCGGCCGGATGTCGAGCGCTCTGACAATCCGATCGAACTTGACCGTCATGTAGTGCGCGATGATCGAGCTGTCCGGCAGGATGACGCGCTCGACCGATGAGTGCGAGATGTCCCGCTCGTGCCACAGCTCGATGTTCTCCATCCCGACCAGCGCATTTCCGCGGAGGAGCCTCGGCAGTCCGCACATTTGCTCGCACTTGATGGGGTTTTTCTTGTGCGGCATGGCCGAGCTGCCCTTCTGCTTCTTTCCGAAACCCTCGAGTATCTCGCCGGTCTCCGTCCGCGCGAGCAGACGGATCTCGAGCGCCTGCCGGCCGATGACGCCTCCGAGAAGCGCCAGCGCCGAGAGGTAGCGCGCGTGCCGGTCGCGCGAGACGACCTGGTTCGAGATGTCCGCCGCGCGTATCCCGAGCGCCTCGCACACCATCTCCTCCACGCGCGGGTCCAGATTCGCGTAGGTTCCGACCGCGCCCGAGAGCTTCCCGACCGCCGCGCCGCCCACGGCGAGCGCCACGGCGTCGCCGGCGCGCGAGAGCTCGTCCCACCAGTAGGCGAACTTGACCCCGAGCGACATCGGCTCCGCGTGCACACCGTGCGTCCGCCCGATGATGGGCGTCTTCCGGTGCTTGAGCGCGAGGCTTCGCACGGCATCGGTCAGGCTATCCAGCGCCTCCAGGATAAGGTGTCCCGATCTCGATATCTGCACGGCCGTGGCCGTGTCCAGAATGTCTGATGAGGTCATCCCGAGATGGATGTAGCGCGCGTCTTCGCCGACGGTCTCCCCCACCGACTTGAGGAAGGCGATGACGTCGTGGTGCGTCTCACGCTCGAGCTCCTGCATGCGCCCGATGTCGAGCGACGCGTTCTTCTCTATCCGCGCTGCGGCGTCCTTCGGGACCTTACCGAGCTCGGCCCAGGCCTTGACCGCTTCGACCTCGATCCTAACCCAGAGCGCGAGCTTGTTCTCCTCGTCCCAGATCGCCGTCATCTCTGGCAGTGAGTATCTCTCTATCATGTCTGCTCCATAGGGAGGTGCGACCGGGGCCGCGCCGTCCGTTCCTCTACTCCCACTCTATCGTCGAGGGCGGCTTCGAGCTGATGTCGTAGCACACCCGGTTCACACCTCTGACCTCGTTGATGATCCGCGCCGACATTCGTTCCAGCACCTCGTGCGGCATCGGGAACCAGTGCGCGGTCATGCCGTCGAGCGAGTCGACCGCTCTTATGACCACCACGTTCTCGTAGGTTCTCTCGTCGCCCATGACGCCGACGGTCTTGATGGGCAGGAGCACGGCGAACGCCTGCCAGATGTCGTTGTAGAGCCCGGCGTTCCTCATCTCATCGATGGCGATGGCGTCCGCTTCCTGAAGGATGGCCACCCGCTCGGCGGTCACCTCGCCCAGTATTCGGACCGCCAGTCCCGGTCCCGGGAACGGGTGTCGTCCCAGGATGTCGGGGTCGATGCCGAGTTCGGCCCCGACCTTCCGGACCTCGTCCTTGAAGAGCGTCTTCAGGGGCTCGATGAGTTCGAGGTCCATGTGCTCGGGCAGGCCGCCCACGTTGTGGTGGCTCTTGATGGTCGCCGAGGGTCCCTTGACCGAGATGCTCTCGATGACGTCCGGGTACAGCGTGCCCTGCGCTAGAAACTTGATGTCCCCGAGCTTCTTCGCCTCCTCCTCGAACACGCGGATGAACTCGGTGCCGATGATCTTGCGCTTCTTCTCCGGGTCCTCGACGCCCGCCAGTCTGTCGAGGAAGCGGCCACGCGCGTCGACGATGTCGATGCTCAGTCCGAGCCTGGTCTTCAGTCGCTCGATGACCTCGTGGTCCTCACTCTTCCGGAGGACGCCGTTGTCTACGAAGATGGGGAAGAGATTGTCGCCGATGGCCCTGTGGATGAGGACCGACATCACCGACGAGTCCACTCCGCCGGAGAGCGCGCAGACGACCTTCGAGTCACCGACCTGCTTGCGGATGGCCGCGACGGTCTCTTCCACGAACGAAGCAGGCGACCAGTTGCTTGGGATGCCGCAGATCTCGTGGACGTAGTTCTCGAGCACGAGCTTGCCGTGCTCCGTGTGGACGACCTCGGGATGGAACTGCAGGCCGAAGAAGCGCCGCTCGTCGGAACCGATGGATGCGATCTTGCCGTCGGCGCTTCGCCCCAGCACCTCGAACCCCGCGGGAGGTTCCATCACCTCGTCCCCGTGGCTCATCCAGACCTTCGCCGTGCCGGACAGTCCCTCGAAGAGCCGGTGCTTGTCCCCGGGCTCGAAGCCCATGGGACCATACTCGCGCGTGGTCCCGGGCGACACCTTGCCGCCTAGCGTCTCGGTCATGGCCTGCATCCCGTAGCAGATGCCGAGCATCGGGATGCCGAGTTCGTAGATACCCGGGTCCGGTTTCGGTGCGTCCTCGCCGTAGATGCTGAACG
>JAUVLG010000065.1 GCA_030595835.1 Candidatus Eiseniibacteriota bacterium
CCGCCGAGAAGGACCGTCGGCCCGTGTAGTACTGTCGCCACATACTGCTGTCGACCCCAAGTTCCGGCCGCGTGACGAAGCTGTTCCGGAACTGCCTGGAGGAGTTGTAGGGCGAGTGGGGAGCGATGAGGTTCACGAAGACGAGGAATGGTTGTCCCGGCGCCCCGCCGTCGAGGGTTCTACGGAAGTCCTCCACGGCCTGGCCGCTACTCCTCTTGGCCCCCGTGCGCCAGGATTCGTAGTACTCCGAGAAGCCCTGAGCGTAACCACGGTCCGATACGAGCATGGGGTTCTCCACGATGCCGACCGTGCGGTAGCCACGCTCCGCGAGGATCTCGGGGAAGGTCACGAGGTCTTCGTCCATGCTCCAGTCTTCCTGAGTTACCCCATGGGTGACCGAGTGAAGTCCGGTGAAGAGAGACGCGTGACCAGGTCCCGTCCATGAACTCGTGGAGTACGCGTTCAGGCAGACGGTCGCCGACTCGGCGAGCCGCGTCAGTCTTGGGGACGTCTCGCGGTCGTGGCCGTAGCAGGACAGTCTGTCCTGACGCGCCGTGTCCATCACGATGACCACGATGTTCCAGGGGGTATCGCGTGTCGCAGGCGGCCCTTGCGCGGACGCGACTGGTTCCTCGGACACGAGGTCGCGGTTCGGCAGCACGACGGCCGCCATTATAAGAGCAAGCGCTCCAAGAGAGAGTATGATGAGTCCTCGCCTCACGACCCGCCTCCGATGCGTCGAAGTGAACGCGCCCGACCTTCATCAACAGCAGTATACGTCACCGTGCGGGGCGGCGCCACGAGTGCTTGACTCGGTGCGCGATGGGCGCGATAGTCGCGGACATTGAGCAATCGAGTCGCGGACGATAATGGGGAAGCGAACATGCAGAGAGGGCACGTCAAAGCACACTCCGACGGCGTCTCCGGTGACGGGACGGCCTCTGCGCCCGGTCTTCACGCTGGAGGCTCGCGCCGCGAACTGCTGTTGGGACTTCTCCTGTTCGTCGTGGTCTTCGCGTTCCACCTCGTGCTCGAAACGAAGCTCAGGGCGATGGGGGCCTTCGCCTGTTTCAACACGCTCTTCGACGCCGATCCGGGACTGACGCTTGAGGCCATATGCTGCGGCGGTGGAAGCAACCATGTGTCCCATCCGATGCTGGAGTACTTCTTCAGTCTCCCCATCGGAGTGATTGCGAAGGTGGGGTCGCTCCTCACCTCCGGGGGGCTGGGCGAGGTTCTGGTAAGGCGCTGGCTCGGGCTGGCCATCGTGCCCGTCGCCGCCGGGCTTCAGACATTCGTCCTGCTCCATCTACTTCGGTGGCTCGGTCTGTCCCTTCGTTCGGCGTTCCTGCTTGCCCTTCTGAGTTCCGTGTCGTTCAGCAAGATCATCTTCGGCAGTATGCCGGAGTCGTACTGCCTGACCGCTCTGAGTATTCTGTTCGCCTATGTCCTATTCGTACTGACGCGCGGGCGGCGCGGAATGCGAGTGGAGCTGACGTGGATCGCGCTGGGTGTGCTGAGCGCAGGGATCACGGTCACGAATATCGTGCCCGTGGCGATCCTCTACTTCCTTCGAGAAGGGCAGCTCGGGAGGGGCGTCTGGGGTAGGTGTGTCAGGACGGCGGTGATGGCAGCGCTCGCGTTGGTCGTGACGCTCGGCGGTGGGTTCGGGCTGGACTGGCTGCTCGATGCGCAACCAGGGAACACACCCAACGAGGCAGTGTGGATATCGCGGTACTTCGTCGAGGACCCCGCCATCCAGCTCACGACATTCCCGACGGCCGTGATCAATGGAATCGCCCCTCCGGTTCCTGGACGGAAACCGAACAGATTCGCGTGGAAGGCAGAGTTCGCCGCCGAGAACGCCGCCAGGAAGGCCGTCAAGGCGGCAGGTTCACGGAGGCCCGCGCCCTTGCCAGGTGTTTCCGGGCCCGCTACTGCGACCGAGAGTGATGCTCGCGACCGCCCGCGGACGCAGCTCGTTGTCCCGGACCAGGTGGCACGATCACAGCGCGACCCCGTCCTTCAGGATGCGAGAAACGGAGACACGGCACGTGGTGCGGCGGCCGACACGCCCGCGTCCGAGAGTGCCGGCTCGAACGAGGATGCTGTTCTGAGCCGCCCGATCCCCATTAAGCTGACGCTTCAGCCCACGCACCAGCCGAGATCGATCAGGAACCTCATCGGTATCGCGTTTCTGGCGACGCTGGCCTGGGTCGCGCTCAAAGACAAGAGACTGGATCCCACGTTCAGGTCGCTCGCACGCGCGTCGCTGGTCGTTCTGGCGTTCAATTGGATCCTGCACGGGTTCTGGGGCGGCGAGCAGTTCCTGTACTCGCAGCACTGGCACGTGTCCCTGCTGGTCCTCATGGGCGCGGCGGTGTCCGTGCTTGAGGCGCGCAGATGGAACGCAGTGGCGCCCCTCATTATCTGCGTGGTGGGCATCGCCGTCAGCAACTCACTGGTCCTTGTGAAGACGCTGCAGGCACTCCTCGGTGACTAGGCGGAGCCGTGTTCTTGACTGCTCTGCCTCCGGCCCATAGAATTCACAGTGGTGACAATGGATAGCTCTGTCTCTGGAGGTGTTCTCCCATGCCAAGGGGTAGGTCGCGCAAGGCGCGTGACGCAGCGCGAGCCAGGGTCTTCTCGCATATCAGAGTAGCGGCCGTGACCATCGCGGCGGTTCTCGTCCTCGTCCTTGGCGCGGTGGAACTCATCTCCAGTGGGAAGCTCGGTTCCTTCGCGACACGAATGAGGGGGCCTGGGGATCTGAGTGGTATCGCGATGGAGCTGGAACGCGCCATCGATGGCGAGTTCGTGAAGCTCGGCGTATCGGGAGTGACCAGCGAACGTGAGGACAAGGAGGACGGGCGGTACGTTTGGACGCACACCGAGAAGAAGGGCCGCATTCCTCATGACATCAGCATCTACGAGTTCAATCTCGCCATCACCCGCGTGGTTCGCAAGGCGGGTGGGCGCGTCATCCGGGGGGGCGACCGGGGTCCGGACTACCGGGGCCTCAGGATCCTCGATATGCGCATCGGGTACGGCGACATCGAGACACACCGCCTGGTGCTCCAGCAGTCCGCCGCGACGGGCGAGCGAGACGAGCGACCCGTGGGGACCTCGTCTCCGAGGATCGCGATAGTCATTGACGACTTCGGCCACAGCGGATCCGAGACGATCATGGGCTTTCTGGACCTGGGCTTTCCCATCACCATCTCCGTGCTTCCTCACTGCCCGCACACGACGGACATCGCACACGCCGCTCACCGCGTCGGGAAAGAAGTGATCGTCCACATCCCGATGGAGCCCCGCAGCTACCCGGAGATCGATCCGGGGGAGGGCGCACTAATGAGAGGCCACACCAAAGAGCAGCTGGTGCGGCGGATCGACGCGGCGATCGCCGACGTCCCGCACGCAGTGGGTGCGAACAATCACATGGGTTCGGCGTTCACCTCGCAACACATTCCGATGAGAGTGCTCATGCGCAAACTGAGCGACAAGGGGCTCTACTTCCTCGACAGCATGACGACACCCGAGTCCGTCGGCGTGTCAGAGGCGAGACGCGCCGGCGTGCCCACAACGCGGAACAGGATGTTCATAGACAGTCCCGTGGACGAATCCGGCCGCATAGATGTCCAGTCACAGTTCGATCAGCTGGTCGAGCTGGCAAGGAAGCGCGGGGAGGCGGTCGGTCTCGGTCACCCTCACCCCGAGACCCTGCGTGTGCTCAGGAAGGCGCTTCCGGAACTCGAGAGCGAGGGCATCGATCTGGTCTTCATCTCCGAACTCGTGAGATAGGAGGGGTACCTACGATGAGATTGTCGGTCAATGTCGATCACGTCGCGACCATCAGGCAGGCCAGGATGGCCGACGAGCCGGATCCCGTGTGGGCGGCGGTTCAGGCGGAGCTGGCAGGGGCGTGCGGGATCACGGTCCACCTTCGCGGCGACAGACGGCACATTCAGGACCGCGATGTCCGGGTCCTGAAGACTACGGTGGCTGGCGCTCTGAACCTGGAGATGAAGGCGACCGCAGAGCTGCTGACGGTGGCCCTCGAGATCCGCCCGGACATGTGCACGCTGGTGCCCGAGGGAGAGGGAGAACTGACGACGCAGGGTGGTCTCGACGTCATCGCGGAGGAGGTGCAGCTGCGCGAAGCCGTGGCGAAGCTCAAGGAGAACGGCATTGCCGTCAGCTTCTTCGTCGATCCTGACGTCGTGCAGGTGGAGCGTGCCAAGGCCGTAGGGGCCGACATCGTCGAGATTCACACCGGCATCTTCGCAGAGGCCACCGACCCGGATGAGATCCAGCGGGAGTTGGAGAAGGTGAGAGTGGCGGCCATCGCAGCAAGAGAGATGGGGCTTAGAGTGCACGGGGGGCACGGCCTGACCTACAGGAACGTGCAGGCGATAGCGGACATCGGTGAGATCGAAGAGCTGAGCATAGGGCACAGCGTCGTGTCGCGCGCCGTTCTGGTTGGGATGGATCTCGCTGTCAGGGAAATGGTTGCTCTACTGGAGGTTATGGAGTAGGCGCAGCGCCTCCAGCCTTCCTCGCCCAGCCGATCAGGAGGCCGTCCGGGAGTGCCCAGCCCAGAAGCTTGTCCATCACCGGGTACCATGCGTCAGGGATGTGCCTCACGGCGAAGAAGGGACAGAACGAGTTCACGACGAGCGTCGCCGGCGGTTGGCCCCAGGCCTCCACGGCGGCGTTTTGCATGCGCTCCTCGAGTTCCCCGTTCGTGTACTCGGTCTGGTGCGGGACGCCCTTGCGCGGCCGGAAGAGCCGTCTCTGCCAGTTCTTCCGCGGGATGATAAGGAGGACCCAATCCCGCGAGAACCGGAAGTGCTTCGTCACGATCGCCTGCCGCTCCTCGCCCTCGAAGTGCTCGACGAGACCGTTCGACCAGACGATGTCATACTCAGCCGCGAGCCCTGCGTCCTCCATGATGGCATTCAGTCCCGCCCGCCTCATGAACTCAAACGACTCCGGGCAGGGGTCGTGGACATCCGGCTCGGCGCATCTCATGGTTTCGTAGAGGCGTTTGCTGTGAAGGCCGCGCCCGGCGCCGAACTCGAGAAGGCTCCGCTCGGGCCCCCAGCCAAGCGCGTTAGCCAGCCTCTCAAGGATGACCTCATCGACGGCGCCCCAGTGGAGATTGCGGACGTCGAGCCAGAAGGATGACCATTCGGTGGACATTGGAGCGCTCCAGAGCTCAGGAAGTGTGCCTAGCTGATCGTGGAGGCGAGTCTATGAGGGCGCCCCGCGGACGGCAAGCCGTTTCTGCCCCTGCACGGGGATGAGTGGGGCGGCGACCCCCTGCAGGAGCGGGAGGGGCCGTTGACAGTCATTCGGCCAGTTGCTAAACTTGCCACTACTCGGCAAGCACTATGACCGGATTCGCATGACTGGTGTGAGAGGCGGAAGCTGGCCGGCCGCTCAGATGGTGGCTCCGCATCTCAGAGAAAGGGGAGATCCGACATGGCACGAACAGCTATCGCAGGTGTGGCTCTCCTGCTGCTCGCTGCGCTTCCAGCCACGGCGGCGACCATTGTGGTGGATCTGAACGGAGCCGGAGACTACCTGACTCTCGCGGAGGGCATTCTCGCTGCGGCCCCCGGTGAAACCGTCCTCGTGGCTCCTGGCGTCTACACCGGTGTGCTCAACCGGGACCTCAGCTTTGACGGCAAGGATATCGTTGTCATGGCGATGGTCGCCCGTGATCCGGTGATCGTCGATGCGGAGTCCCTGGGTCGCTGCTTCTTCTTCGAGAACGGCGAGGGACCGGCCGCACGGATCGAGGGGCTTGTCATGCGCCGAGGCGATGCCGGAAGCGGCGGAGGCATCTGCTGCTATGGTCCCACGGCGCCAACGTTTGTGAATTGTGAGTTCCTGGAGTGTGCGGCATCGCTGGGCGCAGGTCTGAACTGCGCCATCGGGTCAGCGGCGACGCTCATTTGCTGCACGTTCAGAGAGAACATCGCAAGCGACGGCGGCGGCGGCATCCGCTGCTCCGATTACTCGTCAGTGGACCTTCAGGGTTGCTTCTTCAAGGGCAATCAGAGCTTCCGCGGGGGCGGCGTGATGCTCCGGGCCAACAGCACGGCCACGGTCGACGGGACGGTCTTCGAGGACAACGTCGCTGACTACAGTGCCGGGTTCAGGTGTGAGAACTCCACGGTGACCATCACAAATTCGATCTTCTCGCGGAACGCCGGCTACAGCGGCGGGGGGCTGGGAAGCGGGGTTTCCGGCTCGATTACGCTCAGATACTGCATATTCTACGATAACACCGCCAGCTTCCGGGGGGCCGGCTACGCGTGCGGAACGCCGGCCGACGTCCAGTACTGCACATTCGTCGGCGGGGAATCACCGACAGGCAGTGGCATATTCTGTGGACCGCCGCAGGGCGACATGATCATGACCAACTGCATAGTTGCCTTCGGCGACGGACCCGCGATGACGTGCGACGAGGGCGGCGCCCCCACCGTGGCCAGATGTTGTTTCCACGGAAACGCGGGCGGGAACGACCCCTGCGGGACCTTCAGTGACATCATCTACGAGAACCCCTGGTTCTGCGCCATGCCGCTCGAGGATCTGACACTCAACGAGGTATCGGCCTGTCTGCCGCCGAACAACCCGTGGGGCGAGCAGATCGGGGCGTGCGGCGAGGGATGCACCGGCGCCGTGACGGTCGAATCCATGTCGTGGGCGGCCATAAAGGCGATGTATAGGTAGGGCATATAGGGGCTCGCTTCTTGGGTCCATTCAGCTTCAACAAGGGGGAGACGGCTTCAGAGTTGCCTCCCTCCTGTTGTACAGGAGGAGCCCCGAGGGCCCTTTTCCGTTGACTGGCCGCGTCTTACGGGTTACCATAAAGTCTTGGTCTACGAACCAGAACACCTCGCCCGGGCTCGGCTCCCGGGCCCGTTTCAGAATACCCGGAGGGGTGAACATGACGTCTAAGATGAGGTGGAAGATCGTTCTTGTACTGGTCATCCTCGTGTTCTCCGCGTGGAAATCCTCGTACACGTTCCGGTTCCTGTCGCTCACCGACGAGGACAAGGCCGGGATGGAAACGGAGGAAGTGGAGGCCCTCGAGAGCCAGTCGCTGCAGCTCGGACTGGATCTGAGGGGCGGAATGCACCTGGTCCTCGAGGTGGACAAGGAAGGGTTGCCGGCGGACGAGGCCCAGGACGCGATGGAACGAGCGCTCGAGGTCATCAGCAACAGGATCGACCAGTTCGGAGTGGCCGAGCCATCCATCCAGCGTGAGGGTGACAAGCGGATCATCGTGCAGCTGCCTGGTCTCCAGGATGAGCAGCGCGCGAAGGCTCTCATTGGCAGGACCGCTCTTCTGGAGTTCGTGGCCATCGCTCCGGCGGATCAGATCGATCTCGTTATGCGAGCCATCGACAGAGCGCTCGCGGATACAACGGTCGCCGCGGGTGAGCTCTCAGTCGAGGCTCCCGATGGGCTCCCGGAGTCCGAAACAGAGAGGCTTGCGCGCGAACATCCCTTCTCCTCGCGCGTGAGATTTATGTTTGAGTTGCCGTTCGTCCAGACAGACAACGTCGCGTGGGTCAAGGAGCAGATAGCCGCACTCAACCTCAGTGAGGTTGTGCCGTCGTACCCGGACAGGCCCGGCGTTCCGCGGTACAGACTGGGTTGGGGCGAGGAGATCAGAACTGGCCCCGACAACAACGAGTACCTGCCGTTCTACGTCATGGACGCGGAGGCCCTGATGACGGGGTCCGTGGTCGCCGATGCGAATGTCAGACCTGGCCTGGATCCGGACTACCCCAATTCGCCGGGCGTTCAGCTCCGGATGTCGCGTGCAGGTGGCCGGACGTTCGCGGCGCACACCGGTTCCCACATCGGGGAGTACCTCGCGATCGTGCTCGATGGCATCGTGCAGAAGGCTCCCGTGATTAAGTCGAGGATCCCGGCGGGCACACCGACGTCCATCACGGGCAACTTCACGGACGAGGAAGCCCGCGACCTGATGATCCTTCTCCGGGCCGGCAAGCTCCCGGCGCCGATGACGATCGTCGAGGAAAGAACCGTGGGTCCGTCGCTCGGGCGCGATTCCATCACAGCCGGCGTGCGAGCGATGCTGATAGGCGGCGTTCTCGTCATCCTCTTCATGCTCATTTACTACCGGGCCGCGGGCGTGGTTGCCGTCGCAGCGCTGGGGAGCAACATCCTCCTCATCATCGCGTTCATGGCCAGCCTTCCTGTCAGCCCGAAGCCGGCGTTGACGCTCCCGGGGCTTGCCGGCATCATCCTGACCATCGGGATGGCGGTCGACGCGAACGTGTTGATCTTCGAGAGGATCCGGGAGGAACTCAGGAACAACAAGACCATCCGCGCGGCGATCCGTGACGGATACGAGCGCGCGTTCACGACCATCATGGACGCCAATGTGACCACTCTGATCGCGGCCGCCGTCCTTCTGTGGTTTGGGAGCGGTCCCATCAAGGGGTTTGCGGTGACGCTCTCGCTCGGCATCATTGCCAGCATGTTCACCGCCATCATTGGGACTCGAGTTGTGTTCGATCTGATTACCGTTAAGTGGAACGTCAAGCACCTAAGCATATAGACGCGGGTGAGCGCAGTATCGCGCCCGTCGTCGAGCACAACCAGGCGGGCAGTGGAGGACAAGGCATGGAGTTTCTCGTAGGGACACACATCAACTTCCTCGGACATCGCAAGGGCACCTTCATTCTGTCGGCGGTGATCATTGCGATCGGCCTCGCCTCTCTCGTCATCCAGGGCGGGCCGAAGCTTGGCATCGACTTCGAGGGTGGCATTCTGCTTCAGTTGCAGTTCGAGCGGTCCATCGCGGCCGAGAGTATCCGCGAGACGCTCGCGGAGATGGGGCTTGGCGACGCCGAGATCCAGCACTTCGGAAGTGGCCAGGAGGCCATCATCAGGATGCGGGGCGGCGGGGGCGAGGACCTGACGGGGGCGATCGTGGAGGCCCTGAACGAGGCCAACCCGGACAACCAGGCGGACGTGCGGCGGCAGGAGCTGGTCGGGCCGAAGGTTGGAGACGAGCTGCGGAAGAAGGCCTCTCTGGCCATTATCTATGCGCTGTTCGGGATCCTCATCTATATCTCGTTGAGATTCGAGTTCAAGTTCGCGGTCGGGGCCGTCGCGGCTCTCGTTCACGATGTCGTGATAGTGCTTGGCATGTTCTCTCTGACCGGACGGGAACTATCGTTGCCCGTCATTGCCGGGTTTCTCACGGTCGTGGGTTACTCCCTGAACGATACCATCGTCATCTACGACAGAATCCGCGAGGATCGAAGGAAGCTCTACGGGAAGAGCTTCGTCGAGATCGTGAACACAAGTTTGAACGAGTCCCTCTCGAGAACCATTGTCACATCGGTGACGACGCTTCTCGTGGTGCTCTGCCTCTTCTTCTTCGGTGGAGAGGTGATTCGCGACTTCGCCTTTGCGCTGACGGTCGGAATTGTTGTAGGCACCTACTCGTCGCTCTACGTAGCGAGCCCGCTGGTTGTCGAGTGGAACATCCGTGCCGAGGCGCGTAGAAGGCACAGCCATAATAAGTAAGGAACGGCCGGTACGGACCGTCAGATCGATCTGGCATCGGGGGCTCGCCTGTGTGGCGGGCCCCCGGCGTATGTGACAGAGATGCGCACGCCGCGCGTCCGGATATCAGACGGGCGCACGTGGATTCTAGAGGAGTGAGTGGTTGACTGGTGCGAGGCCGCGGACTAGCCTTGCGAAGGTCCCGCAGACACGATCCCCTTCACGGAGAGCGCCATGGACATCCTACATATTGTGAGGCGTGAGTGCGTCGCCTCTGGAGCGGACGTCGCCGGCAAGGCAGCGGTCATACACGAGATCGCGGGAATCGCGGCGGCGGTTCCCGCTCTGGCCGGTGTCACCGAGGGTGATATCGAGAAGGGTCTGCTTGAACGAGAGGGAATCGGGACGACCGGGTTTGGGAAGGGCATAGCGATTCCACACTGCCGTCTGGAGTCGGCCGACGAGTTCGTGGTGGGGGTCGTCAGTGTCCCTGACGGGGTGCGTTTCGATTCGCTCGACGGTGGTGATGTCAGGTTGCTGGTCTTCATCGTGGGACCGGCCCTCGAGTCGAGCGAACACATCAAAGTGTTGTCCACGATCTCAAGAGTGCTCTCCGACACCGATGCCGTCAATGAAATGGTGGCGGCCCGAACCGACGAGGCGTTGTACGAGAGCTTCGCCAGGCACCTGACGGACGAGCCTCACGCGGAGGCGGGTGAAGACAAGAGCCTGTTCCTCGTCGTCGTGCAGGACGAGGAGCTCTTTCGGCAGATCCTCGAGGTGTTCGGGGCAACGGAACCGCGCTTCACCGCCGTGCTCGACGCGGAGAACGCGAGTTCCTATCTCGCGAAGGTCCCTCTATTCGCCGGGCTGTGGGCAGATAACCAGCGCTCTTTCAGTCGCGTCATCATCTCCTTGGTGCGAAAGCGGATGACGAACGAGCTTGTGCGGCGTATCGAGGCAGTCACCGGCCCGCTGTCGCAGAGCGATCGGGTTCTCGTGACGGTACAAGATGTCTTCTTCAGCGGCGGATCGCTGACCACGTGATCGTGCGTCCCCGGAGAGAGTAGATGCAGGACATTCTGAGGGCGGAGCCACTTCTACTGCTCGGGCTCGTTGCGATCGTGGGGTTCTACTTCGGCCGCGCGGCCAAGCTGGCGCGGCTTCCCTCACTGATCGGGTTCATGATTCTTGGGGTGCTGCTCGGACCCTCGGCGTTCGGGTACTTCCACGAGGGGAACCTCGAGTCGCTGACATTCATCACCGAAATGGCCCTCGGGTTCGTCGCCTTCAGCATAGGCGCGGAGTTGAACCTCAGGTCCCTCCGGCATCTCGGGAAAGGCATCGTCTCCGTCATTCTGGCCGAGTCTCTGGCCGCGTTCATTATTGTCACGGCCGTGGTCTACCTTATCACCAGAAGCTGGCCAGCCGCGCTGCTCTTCGGCGCGGTGGCGCCCGCCAGCGCGCCAGCCGGGACCGTGGCGGTCATCCAGGAGTACAAGGCCAAGGGTAGCCTGACGACTGCGCTCTACGCGGTCGTCGGTTTCGACGACGGGCTGGCGATTCTCATATTTGGATTCGCGGCCGCGCTTGCGAGGCGCATCCTGCTGGGAAGCACGCTGGGCGCGATCTCCGCGCACCAGAGTGTGTTTGCGGCGATGTGGGAACCGACGCTCGAGATAGTCGGCAGCCTCCTCGTCGGAGCGGCGTTGGGCTTTGTCTTCTGCCTCCTGGTCGGCAAGCTGCACGCCGGGCGCGACATGCTCATCATGGCGTTCGGCATGGTCCTGGTCGCGACGGGCGTCTCCCTGCACTTCGGACTCTCGCTGATCCTAACCAACATGGCAGTTGGATTTGTCCTCACGAACACGCGGCGCGAGAGTTTCGTCAGACGGGCCACCGACCCGCTCAGGGAGATTATGCCCCTGTTGTTCATCCTGTTCTTCTGCCTGGCCGGTGCGCACCTCAGGCTCTCAGAGCTGCCGAAGCTAGGCGCCGTGGGTCTCGCCTACATACTGGCGAGGTCGTTCGGGAAGATCGGAGGCTCAAGGCTCGGTGGCGCGCTGGGGCGCATCGAGCCGAAGATGAAGAAGTGGATAGGACCGGGGATTCTCTCGCAGGCTGGCGTGGCCATCGGTCTTTCGCTCATCATCAGCACCGAGTTCACCCACCTGTCACGCACACCGGAGGTCGCGACGGCGGTGTCGCGTTACGCGGCCGCCAATCCCGGAGCGAGTCTCCTGACCTACAGCCCGCTCGCGATTGGCGCGGCCATCATCACGGTCATCACCGCGACAAGCGTGATCTTCGAGATCGTGGGGCCAATCCTGACCAAGATTGCTCTTACCAAGGCCGGCGAGATCGGCAAGCAGGATTGCGCCTAGCTTCCTGCCACGTGACGGCCCCGGTAGCTCCGAGGGCGCAAATGGGCGGTGAACGTCACGGGTTTTGGTGCGTCTGTTCATGTGGGGCACCGTCCACACAGGG
>JAUVLG010000044.1 GCA_030595835.1 Candidatus Eiseniibacteriota bacterium
AAGAAGAGGAAGAAGAAGTGGAAGAAGAAGAAGAGGAAGAAGAAGAGGAAGAAGAAGAAGAAGAGGAAGAAGAAGAAGAGGAAGAAGAAGAGGAAGAAGAAGAAGAGGAAGAAGAAGAAGAAGAGGAAGAAGAAGAGGAAGAAGAAGAGGAAGAAGAAGAGGAAGAAGAAGAGGAAGAAGATGTCTAGGTCGAACCAACGCAGGGCACTTGTCCGCGGCGTCTCTCGTGGGCTAGCAACGTGGGTCGCGCTCGCGGTCGTGGTCTGGAGTCCGGCCGCGGGAGAAGAACAGCGTCCGGCGCCCACCGAACGTCAGATGGCCACCGCTGTGGACTACATCGAGCGCATCGTGGAATGCTACGAATCCGAGAGCTCGTACAGGATCTCTTTTCAACAGGAGACCTACTGGGCGCTCGCGGACACGACTATCACCTCCGAGGGAGTGCTACTGCTGGAGCGACCGTCGATGCTCTCCATCCGGTACGATGACGGCAGCTTCATAACGTCGAACGGAGACACGCTCCGGGTCTACGTGTCTCAGACCAACCAGTTCTTCGTCACGGCGGTCGACGACGACGACACTGTGATCGACCCTCCCAAGATTCTGAGGCAGTACGTCGCTAACCCCGAAGGTCCCTTCGTGGGAACTTCACTGGCCGTGCCCGGGCTCATTGGCACGGGAGGCAACGAAGTCAGCGACGAAGCGGTAACGGCGAGAGCGACGCTCTCCCTCATCCCTGCGGGCGGATCCGGCGAACCCGCGAGGCTGGACGTCACCATCGACCCGAGCAGGAACCTGGTGCTGGGAATGACCGCTCACACAAGGACGGGTGACCACACTCGATACCACATCTCTGAGACCCTGTTCGGGGTGGAGACCTCGCCGGCCGACTTCGCCATCATCATACCGGCGGGAGCGGAACGTATCGGCGGGTGACAGGCGGGACACGTCCACTGGTGAGCAGGCGGAGGCGGGGCCGGGGAACGGGCTGGGAACGCTCCGCAGGATGACAGACAACCCCTACCAATGCCCTGAGTGGTAATCCCACATGAAGATAGCTGTCATCACCCTCGGCTGCCCGAAGAACCTCGTTGACACTGAGGTTATGCTCGGGTTGCTGGCAAACGCCGGCCATGAGTTCGCGGCCGACGCCGGGGACGCCGACATCATCATAGTGAGCACCTGCTCATTCATCTCGGCCGCAGTCCGGGAGTCGCGGGCAATCGTGGACGAGTGCCTCGAGCTCAAGAACACGGGCTCGGTGGGCCACGTGATCGTCGCGGGCTGCCTGCCGCAACGCTATGAGACCTCCACGTGGGAGATGTTCCCCGGTGTCGACGGCGTTGTCGGATGCTCGGACTTCGAGAGGATCGCCGAAGTCGTTCACGACGTCGCGAACGGTCGCAGTGTCTACGCGGTCGGCGTTCCCGACGCGCTCTACGACGAGCGGTCACCCCGCGTATTGGGGACACCCGGGCATATCGCCTACGTTAAGATAGCCGACGGGTGCGCCAACTGTTGCAGCTACTGCACCATCCCATCCATCCGTGGCGCTCTGCGCAGCAGGGAGCCCGCGTCCGTGGTCCGCGAGGTTACGGCTCTGGCGGAGGCGGGCGTCATCGAGGTCAACCTCATCGCCCAGGACACGACCGCCTACGGCACGGACATTGCACCGGATGTAACATTGCCCGCGCTGCTGTTCGCGCTCGCAGATATCGACATACCGTGGATACGAGTTCTGTACACGCACCCGGCGCACGTGACCGACGCGCTTCTGCGCGCCATGTACGAGACGGAATCTGTCGTGCCGTATCTGGACATGCCCATTCAGCACATCTCCGATCGTGTTCTCGCTGCCATGGGGCGCCGGACGAGCGGCGAGCAAATCCGCTCTCTCGTGCAGCGCGCGAGAGAGGCGCTTCCCGGGGTCTCGATCAGAAGCTCGGCCATCGTCGGGTTTCCAGGGGAGACCGACGAGGAATTCGGCGAACTGCTCTCCTTTATTCGCGACGGGAACGTGGACCATCTGGGTGTCTTCGAGTACTCACCGGAGCCGGGAACGCCCGCTTTCCATCTTCCCGGGCGCGTCGAGGCCAGCACCGCTTCGACGCGTGCGCTCCTTCTCGTAGAGACGATGAAGGAGCTGACTGAGATCCGTGGACAAAGGATGCTGGGGACCGAGACAGTAGTGCTCGTCGACAGCGCCGGCGCACCTTGCGAGGGACGCGCGGCGATCGCGCGGACGACCGGACTGGCCTGGGAGATGGACGGCACCGTACTTGTCAAACCAGACAGTTCGGGCAGACCGGAACCGGGCGAGTTCGTGCGGGTGAAGGTGGTCGGAGCAACAGGATTCGACCTGACCGCGGTTCTCGCGTAGGGCACGACCGTCGGGAATGCGGCGGGGAGAAACCGCTTGATAGATTTGAGAGGGCTGTGCTAGCTTTGCCGGTGGCTTGGGTGGAGGTGGGGTGTGGGGAAGAGAAAAGGTTGTGCGGGGGCCTGGCCGGCTAACGTCGGCGGCGAGCTGCCCACGGTGGGGCGGTCCGACCTGGACATCCTCTGCGTGCTGATCGGCGGGGGAACTGGAAGCGAACCGGTTCGCTCTGTTGGCGAGGAGCTCCTGGACCGATTCGGGTCACTCTCGGGGGTGTTCGGCGAACCTCCTTCGAGTCTTACGAGGGTGAGGGGCGTAGGCAACAGGCTGGCGTCCCGTCTGGCCGCGGCAAGAGAGCTGGCCGGGCGCCTTCGAACTCACGAGAAGCGGGCTCCCAGACTCTATCTCACTGGACCCGAAGACGTCGCGGACATGTTCATGAGGGAGATGGCAGCCCTCGACAGAGAGCACTTCAGAGCCGTCCTCCTCAATACGAAGAACAGGATACTGGGAGTCAGGACCATCTCCATAGGCTCCTTGAATGCGTCGATCGTTCATGCCAGGGAAGTGTTCAAGGCCGCTGTGGCCGAGAGCGCTCAGGCGATCGTCCTGGTTCACAATCATCCGTCCGGACTGCCCGAGCCCAGTAGCGAAGACATCGTCGTAACGGAACGTCTGGCTGAAGCGGGCAGGATTCTGGGCATAGAGATACTCGACCACATAGTGCTGGGCAGTCAGGGGTTCGTCAGTCTCAAGGAGATGGGACACCTCTGACACTCTCCTCCAGATACAGGCACAAGCCGGAAACGGAAGCGCAACCATGCTGTTCGACTCCGTACTTGGACTGGTCAACGACGTCGCCATCGACCTCGGTACAGCAAACACGCTCATCTACGTGAAGGGTCGTGGGGTTGTCCTCAACGAGCCTTCCGTTATTGCCGTCCAGAAGCAGAGCGGCAAGGTCGTGGCTGTCGGAAGCAAGGCCAAGGAGATGCTGGGCCGCACACCGGACGGCATCAAGGCAGTCCGGCCCATGAAGGACGGCGTGATAGCGGATTTCGAGGGGACCGAGGATCTCCTCAGGGAGTTCATCCTGCAGGTCCAGAGGCGCAGGCTGCTGGTTCGACCCAGAATGGTGATCTGCGTGCCTTCGGGCATCACCGAGGTTGAGCGCCGTGCCGTCCAGGACTCCGCAGAGCATGCGGGTGCGAGAGAGGTCTTCCTCGTGGCCGAGCCCGTAGCAGCAGCGATAGGTGTCGGGCTGCCGGTCGAGAAGCCCGCCGGCAATATGGTCGTGGACATCGGTGGAGGAACGACCGAGATCGCGGTCATCGCCCTTTCCGGAATCGTCAACCACACGTCCGTTCGCGTCGGCGGAGACGAGATGGACGAGGCCATCATGAACCACCTCCGCAGAAGCTACAATCTGCTCATCGGCGAGCAAACAGCTGAGCGGACGAAGATTGAGATCGGCTCCGCCTATCCTCTCGAGGAAGAGATGGAAGCGGACGTCAAGGGACGTGACCTCGTCGGAGGTGTGCCGCGAACTTTGAAGATCACCTCGGAGGAGATCCGTGAGGCGCTGCAGGAACCCGTATCCGCCATCGTCGAGGCGCTCAAGCTCTCGCTCGAGGAAACGCCACCGGAACTCGCCGCGGATCTGGTGGACCGAGGCATCGTCATGACGGGCGGAGGCTCGCTTCTGCGTGGCCTCGACGTACTGCTGCGCGAGGAGACGAAGCTCCCGATCAACATCGTCGAGAATCCTCTGACCTGCGTCGTTCTCGGCACGGGCAAGATACTCGAGAACCTCGCTCACTACGAACCCGTCCTGATGAGATCAGCGAAGCGGTAGGAGGACGGGATGCTCGCCCAGCTCTCCCGGGTCCTGCGCGGGAACCGTGAACTCTCCACATTCCTCTTCTGCGTGGCTCTATCCACACTGTGCCTGGCACTCCCGCCCGGCGCCAAGGGGTTCGTTTCGTCAGTTCTCTCCGGGGTCCTCCTCGGACCTGTAGAGCGTGTGACCGCCGGCTTTGTCCAGCGCGGCCGCGTCTGGGAGGAGAACGCGACACTCCGCCGCATAGCAGTCGATCTCATGACAGAGCGCTCCGCCCTCGTCGGCTACAGGCACGAGAACCAGAGGCTGAGGGAGCTCGTGGGCTTCCTGGTCGCGTTCCCGGAGGAGGAACTCGCGGAGATGATCCCCGCCCGCGTCACGGGTATGCCGGGCGGGCGCGTCGTCGAGAGCATGAGAATAGACAGGGGAAACAGTCACGGTCTCAAGCCGGGCATGCCCATCGTCGTACCTGACGGACTGGTCGGCAAGATAGCGAGTGTCCTCGACGACCACTCGCTGGTGGAACTCCTGACGAGTGCTTCCTCGGGTGTCAGCGTAGTGACCGAGCGCGGCCGTGTCAGGGGCGTAGTGAAGCCGACGTTCGGAGAAGCATCTCGTCGGGGCAACTGGGAGATCGATTACGTTCAGACACGCTCTGATGTGAGGGAGGGAGATCTCGTTGTGACGTCAGGACTCGGGGGTGTCTACCCGGCAGGCATCACCGTCGGCAGAGTGGTCAAAGCCATCGAGGGACCCCTGACCATGGCGATCGAGATCGACCTCGCTGTGGTGTTCTCAACCGTAGAGCAGGTCTTCGTCCTGACGGGCAAGGCCGGCGTCCCCGCCGATCTGGACGAACTCCGACAACGACTGCTCCTGGAGCTGGAGAACGAGCGAGCGGCACTGGAGGGGCGGCCTTGAAAGCTGGGTGGTTCATAGGGCTCGCCGTGGCGGCCGTTATCCTTGATTCGGCAGTGGCTCCTGAGATCGAGCTTCTCGGTGCACGCCCGGACTTCCTGGTTCTGATCGTGGCATACGCCGGCCTGGTGCTTGGCGCCAGACCAGCGACGATCGTCGGTTTCATCCTCGGCCTCATCGTTGACGCGGAGCAACCGGAGTACCTCGGCCTTCACGCTCTCTCTCTTTCGGTCATTGGCTTCGCGAGCGCCGCCGCATGGGAGCACCTCGTTCGCGGAAGCCTGTTCGTGCAGATCTCCGTTCTGTTCGGTGCAGCACTCGCACACGACCTCATGTATTACGTCGTCTACTACCGAAACCACCTCGACATCTTCGCGAGGTTCTTCGTGCGCTTCGGGTTCATCGGAGCCGCCTACACCGCGGCGTTCACGGTGCTGATCTTCGTTCTCGCGCGGGCCAGGCTGTGGAGGGCGATAGTCGGTGGTACCCGTGTCTAGCGGCATGGTAGAGATAGACGCCCTGCGCCAGAGATCGAGAATGATGAGGCTGATCGCGTTGGCGATGTTTTCGATCATCGTCTTCAAACTCGGCTGGCTCCAGCTCGCCAGGGGTGGGTTCTACCGCGACCTTTCCGAGAACAACTACGTCCAGGGCTTCGAGGTCCGCGCACCCAGGGGCCTCATCATCGACCGCAATGGCGAGATCCTGGCTGATAACAGGGTGTCCCTTTCCATCACGCTCACGCGAGTGCGCAACCGCAACGACGATAGGCTGGCCGATCTCCTCGCGGAACTGCTTGCTCTCGACCGTGGATTCGTCGCCGAGAAGCTCCTCGAAACACGCATGCGGTACTACGGCGCAGTCACACTCGTAGAGGACGCGGATCTCGAGCAGGTATCCCGTGTGGAGGAACGGCGCTCCGAGCTGCCCGGGGTCAAGGTCGAGAGCACGGCTAAGCGCAGGTATCTCGGCGACAGGCTCGGCGCGCACGCGCTCGGCTACGTGGGCCAAGTCTCACCACGCGAACTCGAGTCAATGGAGCCATTGGGATACGCATCCGGGGACATCGTCGGGAAAACGGGAGTCGAGCAACGCTACGAGCTTCTCCTCAGGGGACACGACGGCGCGGAGTACTGGGTGTGCGACGCGGCCGGCAGAGAGCTCTACCCTTTCGTGGGCGGACCCTCGCGGGAAATCAGAGTCGGACACAACCTCATCCTGACGATAGATGCGGAGGCTCAGCGAGCGGCCGAGGCGGCGCTCAAGAACCACGCCGCAGGAGCCATAGTGGCCGTGGAACCGCGAACGGGCGAGGTGCTGGTGCTGGCATCCTACCCGGCCCCCGACCCCAACGCGCTGGCGGAAGGTGTATCGACGGAGGAATGGCGCGAGCTGACGTCGTCGCCGATGCACCCGCTACTCAACAGGGCCATCCAGGCGCTCTACCCGCCCGGGAGCCCGTTCAAGATCGTGACGGCCGGCGCAGGCCTCGAGACAGGTGTCATCGGACTGGAAACCCAGGTGATGTGCAGGGGCACATACAAGTACGGCATCCGTACGTTCAGATGCTGGAAGCCCGGGGGCCACGGCCTCACCAACGCGTTGGACGGCATTGTGGAATCGTGCGATGTCTTCATGTACCAGGTAGGCGCCAAGCTCGGAGTCGCCACTCTGATGGACTGGGCCGAGCGGAGCGGGCTGGGAAGACGGACGGGGCTGGACATCGCCGGCGAGGCCGCCGGGAACGTGCCGACGCCCGCGTGGTATGACCGTCGATACGGCAAGAAGAAGTGGAGCAGGGGAGTGGTGATCAATCTGTCGATCGGTCAGGGCGAACTGCTGGTCACGCCACTGCAGGCGGCGTGCCTTGCCTGTGGGATCGCCAACTCGGGCGTCGTCTACACGCCGCACCTGTTCAAGCGCGTCGAGACATACTCCGGACGTACGATAGGCACGGCTCGGAGCACGGTGGCCTACCGCATGCCCTACGGGGACGGCACCATGAGCTTCCTGCAGGAGGCGATGCTCGGGGTTGTGGAGGCGCCGAACGGCACCGGAAAGCTGGCCCGTGTAGAGGGCATGCAGGTCGCGGGCAAGACCGGCACAGCGCAGAACCCGCACGGCGAGGACCATGCGTGCTTCATTGCGTACGCTCCAGCTGACGAACCTGCGATCGCGCTGGCCGTGATCATCGAGAACGCGGGCGGCGGCGGCGCGATCGCCGCGCCCATTGCGCGGCAGGTCATGAAAGCGTACTTCAGGATCGAGGACCAGCCCGATGAACCGGCGTACCGGTCGCCTGACGAGGAGACAGGTGGCAACGGTGACGGTGGCGCCGCCGGCGAGAACGGTGTAGAGCGCGGTGGTGGCGAGACGGGCGGAGGCAGCCATGCTGAACCGTAGGCAGTTCAGGGATTTCGACACGGGGTTCCTCGTCGCGACGTTGGCCATCGTGGTCGTCGGCATAGCGATGGTCTACAGCGCAACCTACGACCCGGACGCGGCATCGCTGTCCCCGCTCGTGCAGAGGCAGCTCATGGTCGCGGGAATCGGGGTGCTCCTCATGGCGGGCGTCGTGCTCGTCAGCCAGGAGACGGTCGAGGGACTCGCCCCCGTTCTATACGGCCTGGCGATCGTACTACTCGTGGCAGTGCTCCTGGTGGGAGTCGGGAAGTCCGGCGAGCGCCGCTGGTTTGATTTGGGCCCCCTGAGATTTCAGCCGTCCGAGCTCGCTAAGTACGCGGTCATCTTCGCGCTCGCGCGGTACCTCGCGCGGAGGAAGACGAGACTCGACAGACCGGTGCACCTGCTGCTCCCGCTGGCGATCGTGCTCGTGCCCACGGCCCTCGTCCTGCGAGAGCCCGACCTGGGTACGTCACTGCTGTTTCTGCTTCTGCTGCCGCCGATGCTGTACTGGGCCGGCACCAAACCAATACTACTGCTCTTCTTGCTCATGCCAGTGATCTCGATGGTAGTAGCGTTCAACTGGATAGCGTGGGTGTTGTTCTTAGCACTCCTCGGGACGGTCCTGTACGTCTCGCGCATCTTCATGGTCGACAAGATCATCGTCTTCACCACGAGCGTCGTGACCGGGCGGCTGAGTCCGTTTCTCTGGTCGCACCTGGAGGACTACCAGAGACACAGAGTTCTTGCATTCCTCAACCCGGAGAAGTACCGTTTCAGCACCGGCTACCAGCTGATCCAGTCGAAGATCGCGATCGGCTCGGGCTCGGCCATGGGGAAGGGATTCCTCCAGGGCACCCAGAAGAACTTCGCGTTCCTACCGGAACAGCACACTGACTTCATCTTCTCGGTCCTGGCCGAGGAGTTCGGTTTCCTCGGCTGTCTGCTAGTGCTAGGCTTGTATCTGTTCCTCGTGGTGCGGATGTTCCGGCTGGCCGGGACCGTGAGAAACAGGTTCGCCGGACTCGTGATAGTGGGCATCGCGAGCGCTCTCTTTCTGCAATCGACGATCAACGTCGGCGTCACGCTGGGGTTGTTCCCGGTCACCGGGATGACGCTGCCCCTTCTGAGCTACGGTGGGTCGTCGCTCCTGGTCACGCTCGCTTCCATGGGCATCGTCCTCGGGATGGGCCTGAGACGGATGGAGTATTGATTCCTTGAGACCGATTCTGTTCCAGCTGGGTTCGTTCCCCCTGAGGAGCTACGGACTGCTCATCGCCCTGGCCTTCATGGTGGGCATCTGGATCGCCCGTCGTCGTGCCGCGAAGAGCGGATACGACCCGGACGTCATCATCGACCTGTCCGTGATCGTCATCCTCGTGTCCATTCTCGGGGCGCGTCTGGCCTACGTGTTCGTCCGCTGGGACTACTACCAACACGACGTCCTGGGGATATTCCGAATCTGGGAGGGCGGCCTGGTGCAGTACGGGGGGATGGTCGCCGGTGCCCTGGTGGGGCTCTGGTTCTTCCGGCGCAGGGGCATCGACATGTGGGCGGGCGCCGATCTGATGGCGCCGTCGCTCGCAATGGGCGTCACGATCGGGCGCATCGGCTGCTTCCTCAACGGCTGCTGCTACGGCAAGGTGTGCGAGCAGCCGTGGGGCGTCGTCTTCAATGAGAACTCCATCGCGGGAATGCGCTATCCGGGCGTCCACCTCCACCCGACGCAACTCTACGAATCGTTCCTGGGGCTCGTCGTGTTCTTCGTGCTCCTGGCCGCCGACCGCAAGAAACCGTTCGAGGGGTTCCTCCTCTGGCTCTTCGTCATCCTCCTGTCCGTCTGCCGGTTCCTCATCGACCCCGTCCGGCAGTACGGCACCGAGTCCATCGCATTCCAGAGCGGAACCTTCGCCCTCACGAATAATCAGGTCTTCAGCGTCGCGCTCGTTCTCCTGTCCATCGGCTTCATGGTCTACCTGTCGCGCCGCTCGCACGTCGGGCGGGGAGGCAGCACCACCCCTTAGCACGCCCGACTCACGAGACAGAAGCGACCTGATCCTACTTCCCCGCGGAAGCCACCGCCGTGTGTTCGAAACCGCTTCAGCCCGAACCGAACCGAGCCGGGAGAAGGACACTGCGCCTCTTCCGGGACTTCCTCATCCTGTTCCTGTTTCCAGACTCCTGCATAGCATGCGGTGCCGCGCTCGCGGCCGGCCGGCGGCACCTCTGCTCATCGTGTTCGTGCGGGCTGCGCGCCCGGCCCGGATCTCTCGCTCTACCTGAGTGCGGCGGACCTCGAGAATGCGCAAGCGCTGAAGCGTCGGCGTTCTATGCCATGGAGTTCGAGGGAGCAACGCGCGCCATGATACACGCGCTCAAGTACCAGGGCAGGACCTCGATCGCGCCCGACCTAGCCCGCGTGGCCGTCCCCGCGGCACTGTGGGCATGCGTGACGCCTCCCGACGTCGTCGTGCCCGTTCCGCTCCACGCAATCAGGTTCAGGGAAAGGGGTTTCAACCAGAGCGAGCTTCTGGCCATCCATCTTGCGGACGCCATCGGCGTGCCGGCGCAAAGGGCGCTCGTCAGGACGCGGCACACACCGCCGCAGGCAGGACTGCCCAGGCAGCAGCGCCTCGCCATTGCACAAGACACATTTCGCGCACGAGAGGGGAGCGGCAAACCTGGACGTGTCCTGCTCGTTGACGACGTGGCCACCACTGGGGCAACACTCGCCGCGGCGTCAGTGGAACTCCTCAGGGCCGGGGCGGAAGAGGTCATCTGCTTCGCTGTCGCCGGAACGCCGCCGAGAAACCTCAGCGGTGGCACAAGCCTAACGGGAAGGGCACGGCACGGGGGAGCCGAAAGCGGTTGACTGAGCCCGAGGCGAGCACTAGAATTCCTTGTTTGGGTGCGACGAGCCCCGTTGGGACGCGGAGAACCGTGTCTCGACCAAAGCTACGTTGAATCGGAGGTTACAGATGAAGGTCGCGGTCCTCACCGGCGGCGGAGACTGCCCCGGACTGAACGCAGTCATAAGGGCCATCGTGCGGCGCACGATGGGGAAATACGGGGGAGAGGTCGTCGGGTTCAGGTACGGTTGGGCGGGCGTGATCGAGAACAACCAGATGCCGCTCGGCCTCGCGGAGGTCTCGGGCATTCTGCCAAGAGGCGGGACCATTCTGGGGACGTCGCGCACCAATCCCTACAGGATCGACGGCGGGTTCGAGGCGATCAAAAAGACCATCAAGGACGAGAAACTCGACGGCCTGATCGTGATCGGCGGGGAGGACACGCTGGGCGTCGCGTATAAGCTCTACCGCGAGGGCCTGCCGCTCGTTGGCGTGCCTAAGACCATCGACAACGACATCAACGGCACGGACTTCACGTTCGGCTTCGACACGGCCGTCCACATCGCGACTGAGGCCATCGACCGGCTTCACACGACGGCCGAGTCACACAACAGGGTGGTCGTTCTGGAGGTCATGGGACGCCACACCGGGTGGATCGCGGTGAAGGCAGGCATAGCCGGGGGAGCGGACCTGATCCTCATCCCCGAGATCCCGCTCCCGCTGAAGGACGTGTGCGACATCATCAAGAAGCGCCACGGCCGGGGGAAGAACTTCAGTATCGTCGTGGTTGCGGAGGGCGCGAAGCTGCCGACCGCCGCAGATGAGAAGGACGAAGGAGCAGGGGAACTTGTGCTACAGCAGGAAAGCACCGACGCCTTCGGCCACGTTCGCCTGGGAGGCATAGGCAACGAACTCGCCAGAATCATCGAGGAGGGGACCGGATTCGAGACGAGGGTCACTGTCCTCGGCTACACGCAGCGCGGCGGGACGCCGACGGCGTTCGACCGTGTGCTCGGCACGAGGTTCGGCGTCGTCGCGGCTGACCTTGTCCACGGCAGGGAGTTCGGGAAGATGGTCAGTCTTCACGGTGACAAGGTGATCCCCATCGAGATGTCTCATGCCATCGAGCGCCTGAAGCTGGTCGACACCGAACTCTACGAGGTCGCGCAGACCTTCTTCGGCTAGTCTGGAAGCCGTCCTGGGCCGCGGACCGAGCGGTCGGGCAGAAGCGGAACCTGAGGGATCTTGCGAGGTCCCGCACGGAAGGAACGGAGCCAGCATGGGTCTTCTGACCAACAACGATCTGATGCTGCCGGCAAGGGCCGGTGGCTATGCGGTAGGTGCGTTCAACACGAGCAATCTGGAGATCACGAGAGCGATATTCGAAGCGGCGGCTGAGCTCGGCTCACCGGTCATTGTCGCGACCTCGCAGTCGGCGATCACGTACGCGGGGTACGAGAACATCCGCTGCATGGTCGAGAACATGTCGGCGACCACCGGCGTGCCCGCGTCGCTTCACCTCGATCACGGAACCGACCTGGCCGTCATCGAGCAGTGCCTCGAGCATGGGTGGACCTCCATAATGATCGACGGGTCCCACTTGCCCTTCGATGAGAACATCAAGATGACCAGTGCGGTCGTCGAGATGTGTCGTCCCCGTGGCGCCTCGGTCGAGGGAGAGCTGGGACGATTGATGGGCGTCGAGGACGAGATCTCTGTCTCCGCCGACGAGGCCGTCTACACGGACGCGGAGCAGGCGGTCGAGTTCGTCGAGCGAACCGGCTGCGATTCCCTCGCGATCGCCATAGGAACCTCGCACGGCGCGTACAAGTTCAAGGCGCAACCGAAGCTCGCGATCGACCGGCTCGAGCAGATCGCCGCGGGCGTCCCGGTGCCGCTTGTACTGCACGGCGCCTCGGCGGTCCCGCCGGACGTGCTCGAGCTGGCAACGCGCTACGGTGCCGAGCTGCCTGGGGCGAAGGGCGTTCCGCCCGAGAGCATTCGCGAGGCCATCAAGGGCGGGATCTCAAAGGTCAACATCGACACTGACCTCAGGCTCGCGTTCACGGGGCGCGTCAGGCAGTTTCTGGCGGAGAGCCCTGAGGTGTTCGACCCGCGCAAGGTACTCTCTGCAGCAATAGAGGGGATGAAGGACGTCATCAGATCGAAGATCGAACTATTTGGCTCGGGTGGGAAGGCCTAGGAGGACACATGGCATTCAAGTTCGCGATCAACGGTTTCGGACGGATTGGCAGGCTCGTTCTGCGCATTGCGTCAGAGATGGACGGGTTCGATTGCGTGGCCGTCAACGACCTTACAGATGCGGGAACCATGGCGCACCTCCTCAAGTACGACTCGGTTCACGGGAAGTTCGACGCGGACATCACGCACGACGACACCTCGATGACCGTGAACGGCGACAGATTCGCGTTCCACTCCGAGCGTGACCCGGCCGATTTGCCCTGGAAGGACCTCGGTGTGGACGTCGTCATCGAGTCCACCGGCCATTTCAGAGACCGGCCGGGCGCGTCGAAGCACCTGACCGCCGGAGCCAGAAAGGTGATGATCTCCGCACCGGCCAAGGACCCGGATGTGATGATCGTCATGGGCATCAACGATCAGGACTACGACTCCGCCAACCACCACATCATCTCGACGGCGTCCTGCACGACAAATTGCGCGGCACCGATGATCAAGGTCCTGCACGACGCCTTCGGTGTCTCGCAGGGTATCATGACGACGGTACACGCCTACACCAACGACCAGATGATCCTCGATTTCCCTCACAAGGATCTGCGAAGGGCGAGGGCGGCCGCGGTCTCGATGATCCCCACAACGACGGGCGCAGCGAAGGCGATCTGCATTATCATGCCCGAACTTGCCGGGAAGCTCGATGGCCTGGCGGTGCGCGTGCCCACTCCCGACGGATCGCTCGTGGACTTCGTTGTCCAGCTTGAGAAGAAGACCACGAAGGCGGAGGTGAACGAAGCGTTCCGGGCAGCTGCGCAGAGTTCTCCTCTGGCCGGCTACCTCAAGTACAGCGAGGAGCCTCTCGTGTCCATCGACATCGTTGGAGACAGACATTCTTGCATCTTCGACGCTCCGCTGACGACGGTCATGGGCGGAGACCTGGTCAAGGTCTTTGGTTGGTACGACAACGAGGCGGGCTACGCCGCGCGCATGGTTGACATGATGAAGCTGGTCGCCAGCAAATGAGGTCGTTCCCATGTATCGGAAGCTGCACGTCACGGATCTCGAGCTCGCGGGGAAGCGTGTCCTGACCCGCGTTGACTTCAACGTACCGCTGACTCCCGACGGCACCGTTGGCGACGACACACGCATCCGGAGAGCTCTGCCCACGATCAGACGCATCATCGAGTCGGGCGGCAGAGCAGTCCTCGCCTCTCACCTTGGCAGACCCAAGGGTCAGATCGTGCGGTCCCTGAGCCTCAAACCCGTCGCGGCTCGCCTGGCCGAGCTGTTGGGACGCCGGGTGCTGATGGCTCCCGATTGCGTCGGCGACACGACCGAGGGACTCACGGCACGCATGAGCAACGGCGACGTCATGCTGCTCGAGAACCTCCGCTTCCACGGTGGAGAGACCCGTAACGAGAGCGACTTCGCGAGACGGCTGGGCCACGTGGGCGACCTCTTCGTCAACGACGCATTCGGTGCGGCACACAGATCGCACGCGTCCACCGTGGGCGTCACGAAGTTCTTCGATCAGAGGGCGATGGGACTTCTCATAGAGACAGAGCTCCTGAACCTCTCCAAGGCAACGGACGAGCCCGCAAAGCCGTACATCGCCATCCTCGGCGGCGCGAAGGTCTCAGACAAGATAGGTGTTATCGACAACCTGCTTCCGAAGGTGGACGGGCTTCTGATCGGGGGAGGCATGGCGTTCACGTTCCTCGCTGCGCAGGGCAAGGGCGTGGGCGCTTCACTGCTGGAAGAGGACAGGATCGGCACGGCCACGGCACTCCTTCAGAAGGCCGAGGAACTGGGCAAGGCGATCGTCCTGCCCAGCGACGTCGTGGTCGCCGACTCGGTCTCCGAGAACGCCACATCGCGGGTCGTCGGCGTCGATCACATCGAACCCCGATGGCACGGCGTCGACATAGGTCCCCAGACCGTGGACGAGTTCCGTCGGAAGATAGCGCGGGCGCAGACGATCGTGTGGAACGGCCCGCTCGGTGTGTTCGAGATCGCGGCGTTTGCGTCGGGGACACTGGGCATTGCGCAGGCCGTCGCCGCCAGGACCGATGAGGGCGCGATCAGCATCGTCGGAGGCGGCGACTCGGCGTCGGCAATCGTGTCGTCCGGACTCGAGGAACACATAACACACATCTCAACCGGTGGGGGAGCGTCCCTGATGTTCCTGGAAGGCAAGCCGCTGCCCGCGATAGAGGCACTATCTGACGCGTAGAGGATGACGCGGCGCTCGGGCCTGCGCGGCATTCGATCCGAGGGTTGCTTGACAGACCAGCGCGCACGCCCCTGAGGACATAAGGAGTTCAAGACACGTGGGAAACCGCACGACGATCATCGCCGGCAACTGGAAGCTCAACAAGACCGCGTCCGAGACACGCAGCACGATACTCGCGCTCAGAAATAGGCTCGTCGGTCTATCGACGCGCGCTGAGGTAGTCGTGTTTCCGCCGTTCGTGTCGTTGGAGACCGCCATCGACGCGGCGCGTGGGACCGGTGTGAAGGTGGGCGCTCAGAACGTCTTCTGGGAGCAGAGCGGCGCCTACACGGGTGAGGTCTCCACGGCCATGCTCGAGGCCCTGGGGCTCAACTTCGTCCTGTTGGGGCACTCCGAACGCAGAGCCCACTTCGGCGAGACGGACGCCACTGTTGCCAGGAGGCTCGAAGCGGTGCTCCACGGCACGCTCACGCCCATCGTCTGTGTGGGCGAGGTACTCGAGGAACGTGAGTCCGGCACGACGGGAGAGGTCCTCGCGCGTCAGGTAGAGGGGGCTCTGAGGGACGTTGCCCCGGATCACATCGGCAGGGTGGTGATGGCCTACGAGCCCGTATGGGCGATCGGGACGGGGAAGACGGCCTCTCCATTAATAGCGAACGACGCTCACACCTTGATTCGCAGTTCCATTGCTGCTATGTTTGGAAGGTCTGCCGCCGATGAGACCGCAATTCTCTACGGCGGCAGCGTCAAGCCTGAGAACACCGCCACCTTGATGAGTGAGAGCGAGGTCGACGGTGTGCTCGTGGGCGGAGCCAGCCTCGATGCGGGGAGCTTCGCAGAGATCGTGAGAGCAGCCGGCTGAGGCGCCGCCTGCACCGGAACCTGTCAGCGAGTTCTACTGGAGGAACAGATGTTCGGAGCAATCCTGGGGATTCACATCGTGATCTGTCTGGGGCTGATCATTGTCGTGCTCCTGCAGTCAGGAAAGGGCGGCGGGCTAGCCGGTGCGTTCGGTGGGGCCGGTGGTGTCGGAGCCGTATTCGGCGGTCAGGCTGCCGCGACGTTTCTCACGAGGGCCACGCGTTATCTGGCCATCGCCTTCATGATATCATCCCTGAGTCTCGCCCTAACACTGCGAGGCCACCTGGGTGGCGGCACCGTGTCGGATGGACTCGAGGGAAGGCAACCATCGGCGGCCACCACGGCCGGGGAAGTCGTGCCGCAGGAACGTGCTCCGGCGCAGCTTCCGGGCGCTGGAACGGAGAGTGAAGGGGAAGTCGAAGCGACCGGAGCCGAGGAGCAGAGCGGTGTGACCGGCGACGAGATTCCTGTTGCCCCGGAGACGGAGTAGAGCTAGGTTACGGGAGTGGTTGCGCGGGGTTGTGGAAGCGGTCGCGGGCGACCACAGATTGAATATGTGCCCGGATGGTGGAACTGGTAGACACGCCATCTTGAGGGGGTGGTGGGCGAATGCCTGTGCGAGTTCGAGTCTCGCTCCGGGCACCATCGATGTGAGGCAGCAGGCCTCGCAGCTGCGGCAGAACGCGCGCTCGTTCTGCCGCTTCTTGTTTGTGTGACACCGCTCGTGCCCGCGCACGAGCGGCGATTGCTTCCGGCAGGCGATTCTGCCGCCCTGAGCCCCTCCGCTGCGGATGTCCCCCCATGAAAGACCTGCCTGAGCCCTGAATGCAGCTCACCGCACGCCCCACCACTGCTCTGAGCGCTTGACAGAACGAGTGTGAAGTATCATCGTTGAGGTAGCGTACTGACTTCTGACTGGACTACAGCCCCGCCGACGACCGGAAAGCGCAGGCGTTCTCGCGTTCGCAGGACCGGCCGAGCGGCACGGAGCGTTGTACCCAAACACCTTTCTGCGCCTGTTCGAAAGGGAGTACCGTCATGGTGCGACGATCGATAGCGCACGTGCTCTTCGCAGGGTTACTCCTGGGACTGACCGCTTCGGGAGGGTGGTCGGCGTATCTCGACCACACGGTCACCTTTGCCGAGAGCGATCTCACGGTCGCTGAGCGGGACGGCTACGACGTCATCACGCTGCCCGGCTGTGACCTGACCAGTGAGATCGGGCTTCCCCAGCTGCCGGTGTTCTCACTGACGCTGGCACTGCCGGCGGGCGCCCGCATCGGCGAACTCGAGATCCTCGAAGCCGAGAGCACAGAGCTTCTTGACAGGTTCCATCCAATCCCAGCGCAACATCCCCGCATCCTTCCTGTCCCGGGCGTGGATATCCCATCGCGCCCGTTCGTCGGTCCGGACCCATCGGTCTACCTCGGCCGGCAGCCATACCCAACACCGGTGGCCCAACTACTGTCCACCGGTGATCTCGGGGGTACCCGGCTGATCGGAGTGGCGGTCCATCCCGTTCAGTTCGTGCCGACCGTCGGCAAGCTCCGGTTCTTCAGGAGCATATCCGTCCGCCTTCACTACGATCTCGTGGAGGAAGAGGTACCGAGGGTCTCTCGCAGGCACCAGAACACGGTCATCGGGGTTCTGTCGGACAACAACCCTCCGGTTCCCCTTCGCTCGGACGCCCGGCCTCCGCTGAGCACCAGACTGGAGGCGGGGGATTACGAGCATGTCATCATCCTGGGCAACACGGCCTTTCAGGAAGCGTTCGAACCGTTGGCGGCCTGGAAGACTGCGAAGGGCGTACCATCCACGATGGTCCCGGTCACCTGGATAACGGGACACTACCCCGGTGACGACACGCCGGAATGCATCAGGAACTTCATTGCGGATGCCCACGACACGTGGGGGGCCGTGTGGTTTCTGCTAGGGGGCGACACCGACTGGGTCCCGACGAGGCGAGCCTACGCGATGACGTGCGAGGCCGGGATGCATCCGGACGAGGACAACATCGGCTGCGACATGTATTTCGCCGACCTCGACGGAACCTGGAACGCGGACGGCGACGACATCTACGGGGAGCTGGCGGACGACGTTGACATGTATCCCGAGGTGTTTGTCGGCAGGGCCCCGGTCAGGTCGATCGAGGAGACCGCGACCTTCGTCGAGAAGATCGTCACCTACGAGAAGTCTGCGCTGGACGATTTCCAGCTGGACATGCTGATGGCCGCCGAGATCCTCTGGCTGGACCCGTTCACCGACTCCGGAATCGCGCTCAACCGCATAGACAGGGAGTCCATCCCGCCGCGCTACGACCCCATCAACAAGCTGTACGAGACGCTCGGGAATGAGACGGCTGCGAGCGTCAAGGCCGCACTCAACAGCGGCCAAGGCCATTTCCTTCACAGCGGACACGCGTGGTACACGGTCATGGGTTGCGGTGACGGTTGCCTCCAGCGATGGGACATCGCCGAGCTGAGCAACGCTGACAGACAACCGCTCGTCTACTCCATCGGCTGCTGGCCGGCGGCGTTCGACCTGTCCGAGGACTGCATCGCGGAGCGCTTCCTTCAGAACCCGGGCGGCGGCGGTGTCGCGTTCATCGGCAACAGTAGGTACGGATGGGCATCCCCCGGCAATCCGGGCTACGGGTACTCGGAGAGATTCATGCAGGAGTTCTACCGGGTGCTGTTCGTAGAGAAGATTAGCTCGGTCGGGGCGGCGCTCGCCGCCGCGAAGGCCGCCTTCGTGCCGTTCTCGCAGGAGGAAAACGTCTACCGCTGGCATCAGTATCAAATCAACCTGCTGGGGGACCCGGAGATGCCCGTGTGGACGGACCTGCCGGCAGCGCTCACAGTGATGCACGTCGACTCCGTAGTTCCCGGGCTCTCAGTGCTCGAGCTATCCGTCAGGACCACCGGCGGACCTCTTGAGGGCGCGCTGGTCTGTGTCGCCAACGGTAGCGACGTCTACGAAAGGGGCCTCACATCGTCGGACGGCTCGGTCTCACTGTCGGTCGACACCGTGCTGCCTGACAGCCTCTCCATTACAGTGACCGCCCGTGACTGTTACCCGTACGAAAACCACATCCCGGTCGTGTTCTCCGGAGCGTTCGTCCGGCCCGTCGGAATCGAGGTGGACGACACCAACGGAGGCAACGGGGACGGGCTGGCCGGTCCCGGTGAGACCGTGCACGTCTCAGTCGAGCTCAAGAACTTCGGCCTGGACGACGCACTCGCCGTCGGGGCGACTCTCTCTACGACAGACGCGATGTTGGACGTTTCTGCAGACCCGTCGTACTACGGGGACATCGCCGACGGAGTCTCGGCGGTCGGGACACCGGCTTTCGCGGTCGGGATATCACCGGACTGCCCGGACGGGCACGTCGCGCTCCTCGATGTGAGCATCACCTCGGCGCCACCGCGCACGACCTGGGCAGGCACGGTCTCACTCACTGTCAGCGCACCGCTGCTCACCGTCGTTTCCTACTCGATCGACGACACCTGGGGCGGCGACGGCGATGGGTTCGCGGAGCCCGGCGAGAGCGTCAAGCTGATGGTGGAGATCCTGAACTCGGGACTCGCCGACGCGCTCTCACCATCCTTCATCCTGTCAACGGGCGACCCCGCCGTCAACATCACGTCGCCGCTCGCGGCGCTTCCGCTGGTTCCCTCCGGTGGCACGGGCCGCGCCGTCTTCGAACTCGCGCTGGCATCAGACTGCCCCATGCCGGGCTTCCCTCAACTGACTCTCGACGTGAGCACCTCAAACGGACTGGTATCAACGAGCAGCTTCAGAGTGATCGTGGGAAGTGCTGGGTTCGCGCACGACTTCGAGTCGGGCGCGTCGGGGTGGACGCACGGAGGCGCGTCCGATGTCTGGGGTCTCACGGACCACCGGACCCACTCGGGGACCGCAAGCTGGTACGCGGGGACACAGGGCATCTGGGAGTACTCGAACGACGCCGACGGGCACCTCGACTCACCGGAGTTCGTGCGGGGCGCAGCCGCCGAGCTCTCATTCTGGTGCTGGTACGAGTTCCCCATCTATCACGAGGACGGTTTCTACGTGGAGATCGTATCGTCGGAAGCGACGATCGATACGCTCGACTTCATCGGCAGCGGCGGCGCTCTTGACATGCTGGGCTCCGTAGGAAACGACTGGCTCGAATACAGATACCTGCTTCCCGGCGACGCGGGCGACACACTCCAGATCCGGTTCAGATTCACCAGCGACGGTACCGACGTCGCCGAGGGCGTCTACATCGATGATGTCTCAGTCATGGTCGCAGATGTCCCGACCGACACCGGCGTCAACGACGCAAGCGAGGAACTGCTCCGGATATCTCTCCAGCAGAACCACCCCAACCCGTTCAGTCCGTCGACCCTCATCAGTTTCTCGCTCGTGACAAGGGGAGAGGTGCGACTGACCGTGTACAACATCCAGGGTCGTCTGATCAGAACCCTGGTTACGGGGAGTCAACCTGCCGGTGAACACGAAGTCGCGTGGGACGGCACGGACGAGTACGGCGTCGATGTCGCAGCCGGGGTGTACCTCTATCGACTCCGCTCGGGCGAGCTCGAAGAGACGCGCAAGATGATTCTCTTGCGGT
>JAUVLG010000214.1 GCA_030595835.1 Candidatus Eiseniibacteriota bacterium
AGGCTACAGCCCCGCCAATCTCCCGATCTGATAGACACCGAAGCTGACGAGCCAGGCCAGCAGGAACTGGTACCCGACGGAGAACGCCATCCACTTCGCGCCTATCTCCCGCTTGGTCGCTATCACGGCGACTATACACGGTGTGTAGAGCAGAACGAAGAGCATGAACGCGAACCCGGCAAGAGGCGTGATGCCACCTGCTGGATCTTTGAGGGCCGCCGCCAGCGAATGCTCGCCGTTTGTGGTCGACTCGTCCGTGTGATAGAGGACGCCGAGCGTCGAGACGACGACCTCCTTGGCGACGAATCCGGTTATCAGGCTGACGCCCATTTCCCAGGAGAAGCCGAGCGGTCTCACGGCCGGGTAGATGAACTTGCCGGCCTTACCGATGTAGGAATCCTCAGTGAGCCTGGCCGCGAACTCCGACTCGAGTACGTCCGCTGCGGCTGCTGCCTCCACGGAGCCTGCTGCGCGCAGTGCCGCGATGTCCATCTCGTAGGTCTCGATGACGGAGGCGTCTCTTGGGAACGCACCCAGGAACCAGAGAACGATCGAGGCGACGAGGATGACGCCGCCCATTTTCTGCAGGTAGATCTTGCCGCGCTCCCACATGTGGATGAGCACGCCCTTCGTTGTCGGAAGCCGGTAGGGGGGCAGCTCCATGACGAACGGCGCGGGCGTGCTCCTGAACAGCGTCTTCGCGAAGAGTCTGCCTATGAGCATAGCGGTCACAATACCGATCACGTATATCAGGAAAATCACGGTGCCGGCACGCTCGGCGAAGAAGGCCCCCGCCACGAGCACGTAGACCGGCAATCGCGCGCTGCATGACATCAGGGGAAGGATCAGCGTCGTCATTATGCGGTCACGCCGGGACTGCAGCGTGCGCGTCGCCATGATGGCGGGGACGGTGCACCCGAAGCCCATGAGCATCGGGATGAACGATTTCCCGTGCAGTCCCAGCGCGTGCATCAGTCTGTCCATGAGGAAGGCGGCCCTGGCCATATAGCCCGAGTCCTCGAGGAACGCTATCCCCAGAAACAGGATCATGATGCTCGGAAGGAAGACGAGGACCGATCCCACTCCGCCGACCACGCCGTTCACGAGCAGATCCGAGACGAGAGACTCTGTGAGCGCGGCGTCGAGCGCCCCCGCGAGCCACTCGACCCCCGACTCCAGCCAGCCCTGGGGGTAGGCGCCCACCCGGAACGTCAGCTGGAAGAGTATCCAGATGAGTGCCAGGAAGATGGGGTAGCCGAGGAACCGGTTTGTGAGGACGTTGTCGATGCGGCGGGAGAGTTCCATGCGGTCGGTCTGGGGGAGCGTCAGCGACTCCTTGAGCGCCCCTTCTACGTAGCCGCTTCTGCCCTCCGAGATTACCGTCTCGGCATCGGCGCCGGTCGCCACACTGATGTGTCTGATGGCACGCGCGGCGGCTTCGCGCAGTGGGGACGACGCGTCATCAGGCGCGCCCTCGCCGGGCGTGGTCATCTTGAGGATCTCTCGATCGCCCTCGAGCATCTTGATGGCCGCCCATCGGAGCGGGTAGCCGTGCGTGGAAACACCGCCGTCCTCGAGCTGCTTCACGAGTTCTACGAGAAGGTCATCGACGTGGGGACCGTAGGAGATGGGAACGTGGCGGTGGTGCTCCTCCCTGTCCTCCACCAGATCTATGGCCGCATCGAGGAGGGCCTCGATGCCCTCGCCTCTGTGCCCGACGGTCGGGACGACCGGTGCTCCCAGGAG
>JAUVLG010000165.1 GCA_030595835.1 Candidatus Eiseniibacteriota bacterium
CCCTCCATCCACACATCGTCGATCATGATGCCGGCCGGACCGGCGAGACTGGGACCGCAGCCGTTGTCCGTGGTGTTCATGACCCAGAGGAAACCGGCCACGTCGACGAGGGGCCCCGGGCAGAACTGCCCGACATCGAAACCGATGTTGTAGGCTGTGGTGCTCCACCCCGTCAGTCCCATGTCACCCCAATAGGCGCCGAAGCCGTAGTAGTTCGTGCCGTCGCACGTCCCGTAGTAGGCGCAGTAGTCGTTGTCGACCGTCGGGATCGCGAAGTGGGCCGCGAAGTGAACCGTGCACGACCAGGCGCACAGGAGATCGATAACGGGCGAGTAGAGCCCGTTGCAGACGTTCGCGGGAACCAGACCCGGCGGGATCGTGGTCGGGTCGCCGCACCACCAGCTGTGGGGATCGGAAAACGCCGGGTTGGGATCATCCAACAGATGCCAGTAGTCCCCACCGTAGAGGGGAGGGTTCGGCATGCACAGACCGCCGCTCTCGACGTCATCGTAGAAGTAGATGTACCCGCCGTAGTAGTCGAAGACCTTGATGACATCGCACATGAAGGCGCCACCCGTGGAGAGATACAGACCATCCTCGTCGGACCACGCGCCGTCTGAGATGAAGCGGAAGCGCGCGCTCATAGGATTGTCGTGGTGGTAGAGGAGGTATCCGTAGACGCCGATGTCCTGCCAGGACTGTGTTCCGTCGTAGCCGTAGTTCAGGTTCACGAAGACGCCGAGGCTCTCGGCCTGAACGTACGTGAAGTCATGCCCGACCTCTGAGTCGTGCCGGTAGGCGAACGTCAGGACCGGGTAGGTCGCAGTAGAGAGATCCAGCGAGGGAAGAAGCAGCCTGTCGTCCCAGCCGTTGCCATAGCCGCCGTCGGCGTCATAGTCGAAGCTACCGCACCACCAGGAGTGCGTGCCCTCGTAGGCCATGTAGGTATCGACGTGGAAGTGGCTCACCATGCAGTTGTAGAAATCGACGGTTCTGTACTGACTGACATCGCCCTCCATATCGTCGTACCAGAGTACGATGTCGGTCGGCCTTCCCCACTCCTCGAGTCCTGCCGCCGGCTTGGCCACCTCGTGCTTCGCTGCGGCCGTACCCAGGCACAGAGCCAGGACAACCAATGTGATAGCGAGTGGTCTCATCGTTCCCTCCTACCCCGACGCGCGGCACCAATCCGGCCGGCGACCACTGGCGTGAGGGGGCACTGCTGACGTTAGCACCTCTTAGACGCTTAGTCAACCATGAACACGTCAACACACTATACCTCACCTGCCGTACTCCGCGCGCTGCTGGACGTTCCGACGCAAAGAGAGAGGGGCGGCACATGGCCCGCCCCTCTCTCTGCCCAAGGACTGTCGTGCGCCGAAGCGCGTTGAGGCAAAGCCTACTTGTCCTCGGGTCGTATTCCCATCCCGCTCCTGTCCGGATACGGGGGCTTCGGCGCCGGCACGAACGGGTTCTTCTCGATCTCGTCCAACATCACCTCGATGGCCTTGTCGAGCTGGGGGTCTCCCCCGTCGACCATCAGCGCCGGGTCGTCGACGACCTCGATGTCCGGGTCGACACCGTGGCCCTCGATGCCCCACGTTCCGTCCTTGTTGTAGAACGCGAAGCGCGGCACGCTCATATAGCCGCCGTCCGCCAGAGACGGGTTGCCTGACAGACCGACCAGGCCACCCCAGGTCCGCGTTCCGATCAGCGGACCCACTCCCCTCTCCTTGAACCAGAACGGGAACGAATCACCACCGGACCCGGCCGATTCGTTGATGAGCATGCACTTGGGGCCGTAGTGGCCGACCCGCGGATCCGGCGCACCCTCATCGGCACCACGTACGGCCCAGTAGCTGCCGTGGTGGCGGTCGAACAGCTCGACGAAGCGCTCGGGCGACCAGCCGCCGCCGTTCCAGCGCTCGTCTATGATGAGGGCGTCCATGTGCATCTGCCCTCCGAACTGTCGTGCTATGTTGTTGCGCCCGGCCACGGCGGTGTCGGGGACGTACACGTACCCGATCCTGCCGCCGGACTTCTTCTCGACGTAGGCGCGGTTGCTCTCGACCCACGCACGGTAGCGGAGGCTACGATCCGACCCGTCCGGCTCGACGATCACGTGACGGACACTGTCGGTGATCGAAGGCTCCTCGTTGACCGAGAGCGTCACCTCCATTCCCGCGAGCCCCTGGAAGGCCGCCCACGGGTCCTTGCCGGTGTCGATGGGCACACCGTTGACCTCGAGGATGTAGTCGCCCTCGCTGACATCGATGCCCGGCTGGCTCAGCGGGCCCCTGGCGTCGGAGTCCCACGGTCCACCCTGGTAGATCTTCGAGATCCTGTAGGCGCCGTGGTCGAGTTCGAAGTCGCATCCGAGCATACCGACCGAGACACTTGGCGGCGTGTCGCCGCCACCGCCCATGCCCATGTAGTAGGCGTGGCCGACGTTGAGTTCAGCGATCATTTCTCCTATCACGAATGAAAGGTCGCCGCGCGAAGCACAGTCCTTGACCATCGGCTCATACTGCTTCTTCACGCCGTTCCAGTCGACGCCGTGCATGCCGGGGTCGTAGAAGAAATCGCGCATGATCCGCCAGGCGTCGTGAAGCGTCGCCATCCACTCGACCCTGGGCTCTATCTCGACCATCATCCCGGCCGTGGAGAGCGTCTCGTCCCAGCTCTGGTCCTCCGCGGCATCGACGATGGCGAGCGACCACATCTCGTTCACGGCGAGCACTTTCTGGCCGTCACCCGAGAGGTCGAATCCCGCGACGCCCGTGAGCACGGTCTTCTCCATCTCTTCGTCGTCCTCGATGTCGACGAGATGAAGCGTCGGTGATCCGTCGCCCGAACGTCGCACGTAGAGCAGCTTGCCTTCGTGGTTCACGGCCAGGTTGTAGAAACCGCCGCGCTCGACCGGAAGGAGTATCGCGCGCTGCTCGAAGCCCT
>JAUVLG010000175.1 GCA_030595835.1 Candidatus Eiseniibacteriota bacterium
GACTCCGGTGCTAGCAGTCAGACCCTAATCACCTTTTGTAACATTCTCTTCCCAGCTAGCTAACGGACCGCGTATAACCCGCGAGCGTTAAGGGTGGCGCGGGGTGTGCTGGCGACGCGAAGCGGAGCCCCCCTTGCAGACCACGTGACACCCAAGCTCGACGGGTTCATACGCTAGTTAGACTGCTGGCTGACCAACGTATGAACGTGCCCTTTCTCCCCTGCCGAGGAGAACAGCGTCGGACTACCTCGGACACAACTGGCTCACCCGACCTAGATCCACCTCATGACTCAGCCACCGCGGGTCGGACTGCGGCTGCGGGCATTTTGCTCTGCAGAAGCGGTACCACACGACTCTGCCAGCTTTCAGCTCCACCCAACATCCGATCCTACGACTCCAAACGTTCTCGGCCAAGCTGCCACACAGCGTCCTGACTTCGAAGAGCAAACGATTTGCCCCGCCCGACTGCCGCGTTGTCCGACCCCAAGGCACTCCCTGACGTCGTTCCACCGAGTTCGCCAGTTCATACACTCGCAGGTCTACCCAGATGACAGCAGTTTGACCCTAATCAGTTCCCTTCACATGCTCATGCCAGCAGTCTAACGGACCGCGTATCACCCGCGAGCGTTAAGGCTGGCGCGACGGGTGCGAATGCAGCCGGCGTGACAACCAAGCTCGTCGGGTGCATACGCTAGTTAGGCCGCGTCCGAAGTCGGCCCAGCCCCCGCGGACGCTAGTTCCTGTACAGAGCCTTGATCGCCCCCCAGCTAGTTCTCTCCACAGGAGTACTCACCGGATCCTTGCCGACACCCCCGTGCGAGCCCAAGACGTACTGATGTGAATCGCCCGGCTCGGCGCAGTCGAGCATTCGCTTCGGGTAGTCGGGATGGTCGACCACGACAATGTCGCCGCTCCCACCGAGATAGAACACCTCGAGGCGAGCGACATAGGTGACCTGGCCGTAGGAACCAACGCACTCAGTTGCGTGGATAGTTGTCCCCTCGTCCCATGAACCTGTGGCCAGGTCCCCTGGCAGCAGATTCTCGAAGCTCATCGGCAGGAGCACGTGATGCGGCCCTACATCGAGTGCAAACGACATCTCAGTGAAGCCGGAAGGCCCCTGAGGATTATCCATCACGTGCACCCCGACATAGGTCCAGAAGCCCGTGTACTGTACAGGATCGATCCTGCTCTGCTGACCCTCATAGTTGGTCTCATCCCCCGTGAAATCGATGAAGACCGTGTACGGCCCCTCTACCACCCAGATGTGAGTCCAGAAGGTCACGACGTCATACACTGACGGATCGGTTGTGTACACCACCTTCACTTCGTGCCGTATAGGGATGACAGAGTGCTCACCCCAGCAGGGGGGATCCGGCCAAGTCTGCACACCGTCATTGGAGCTGAGCCCGAGCGAGTTCCACGGTGGCTGCCACGTGTTCCACAGCACCTCGATCACGGCCCCCTCGCCGGGGTCTATGTCCGATTCCCATCGCACCTCGCCCGGAGCGCAGGGTCTGTAGCACTCCCAGTCCACGGGAAGGGTTATCTCGATGTATTCCGCCAACAAGAGTTGCGGCAAGCCGAGCACGAGGCACACGACCACAAGCACTGCCACTCTCATGCTGCTCTCCTTGCGTAGTGATGCTGACTCCGTGTCTCCCTGCTCAGAGGACGCGGCCTAACGGACCGCGTATCAGCCGCGAGCGTTAAGGCTGGCGCGGCGGGTGCGTCGCGGGCGCCAGCCCGCGGTGCAGTCGGCGTGACAGCCAAGCTCGTCGGCTGCATACGCTAGTTAGGCAGGGCCACCCCAAGAACGATCCCCGCCAGTTGCAGGACGAATGCCGCTACCAGCAAGGCCAATGCCCGGCGCCCTCTGGTTCGCTCGTCTCTCCGAGCCGCTATGAATCGAGCCGTGTACTCGTCCGCCGCTTCAGGGATGACCAGTGCTACCGGACGAGGTGTGTGGTCACCCGTGATCGTGAGGTTGGTGCTCGATTCGCCGAGCGGTAACTCCGACAAACGCGCTATCTCCTCGTCAGTAATGAAGAGGCTCTTGAGCAGGAGCAGGGCAGCCACCAAACCTAGAGCCAGCCCAACTCCCGAAAACCAGAGACCAACTGGATGACCACCACCCGAGGCACTGACGAACTGCGGCTCGGCGCCCTCAGACCAAGTGGAGACCAGCTGCAGCAGGAAACCGAAGAAGAGAAGCCCCAGACCCGTGACAGCACTGCGGCTCTGCCTGAGCCGGTCAGCCACACCAGGCGTTGACTCATCCAAGCAATCAGCGTAGTACGAGACCTCACGCTGGATGGCCTTGCGCTTGCTGGTAACCAGACCGTAGCCCAGCAACGCTGCACCGACAAGATCGCAGAAGAGCCCGATTCTGACGAGCCACATCATAGGTAAGCTACCTTCTCCACCAATCGCGGTGGGGTGGCCTCTGCCTAACGGACCGCGTATCAGCCGCGAGCGTGAAGGCTGGCGCGGCGGGTGCGTCGCGGGCGACAGCCCGCGGTGCAGTCGGCGTGACAGCCAAGCTCGTCGGCTGCATACGCTAGTTAG
>JAUVLG010000200.1 GCA_030595835.1 Candidatus Eiseniibacteriota bacterium
GAGACGCTCTTGGCGCCGAACGGACCGGTCGGCTCGTCGGTCGTGACGAGGATAGCCTTGATGGCCGGGGTATCGACGGCCGTGAGGATCTTGTAGTCGAGGAGGTTCGCGTTCAGCATTCTGCCGCGCTTGTCGAACACCATCTCCTCCGTCAACGCGTAGCCGAGCCCCATCGACACGGCGCCGTGGATCTGGCCCTCCGCGAGCGCGGGGTTGATGGCGAAACCGCAGTCGATCGCACAGGCGAAGTCCCTGACATCCACGCGTCCGGTCTCCACGTCCACCTCCACATCGGCAACCGCGGCGGCGAACGGAGGCGGACATTCGAACGTCATGTTCGAGGCGGAGTATGAGATCTGTTCCTTCTCGTCGCCGTACATCGCCGTGTGGGCGACTTCCTCTATCGGGACGCTCTTGCCCGACGGCGCCGCTATCCTGCCGTCGGCGCAGACGAGCTCCGCCTGGTCCTCACCCATCATCACTGAGGCGTGATACAGCAGCCTGTCCCGAACCTGCTCGGCCGCCTTGACAACGGCGCCGCCACTGACGTATGTCGTGCTGGATGCGTAGGCGCCGACGTCGAACGGCGTCCTGTCGGTGTCGGAGGAGTACACGTGCACGGCCTTGGGCGGGACACCGAGGATCTCCGCGGCCATCTGGCCCAGGATGGTGTCGCTGCCGGTCCCGAGGTCGGTGGCCCCGATGAGCAGGTGGAACGAGCCGTCCTCGTTCGCCTTGATCGTCGCGGCGCCCATGTCGTCGCCCGGGATGCCGCTGCCGTGCATCGCGAGAGACATGCCAAGTCCCCGTCTCACGAACGGCCTGCTGCCGGGTGTGCCCGCCGTCCCCTCGGTCAGTGAGGCGTGCCAGGCGTCCCAGTCCGTGGCCTCGCGGACGCGCTCCCAGCACTCCGCGAGCCCGTTGGTTCTGATGATGCGTTCGAAGCCGGACTTCCCCTCCCCGACATGTTCTGCGATCGGGTCGCGGTCGCCCTCACGGATGGCGTTCGCCAGCCGGTACTCCACCGGGTCGCGCCCGAGAGCGTGGGCGATCTCGTCCATCTGCGAATCGACCGCGAAGAACCCCTGTGCGGCGCCGTACCCCCTGACCGCTCCCGCGATGGGCAGGTTCGTGTAGACGGAGTCACAAGTGTACTTCAGGCTCTCCGAACGGTAGAGCGGCAGCGTCTTGCTGCCGGTGTTCGAGGGAACGGTCAGCGCGTGCGCCCCGTAGGCGCCGGTGTTGCACAACACGTCCATCTGCCGCGCCAGGATCCTCCCATCCTCCGCCACTCCGGTCTTGAGGTGGATAACCTGAGGATGCCGCGTGCGGCTCGCGTAGAGCTCCTCGCCACGGTCCAGCTTGATCTTCACCGGACGGCGCGTCCGCAAAGTCAGAGCAGCGCAGATGTCTTCCAGCACGACCTCCTGCTTGGCGCCGAACGCCCCGCCAATCCTCGGCTTGACCACGCGGACGCGGGATATCGGAAGACCGTTCACTCGCGCGACGATGCGCCTGGCGTGGAACGGCACCTGGGTGCTCGTGATCACGACCAGCCTGTCTTTCTCGTCGAGGTACGAGAGCGAGATGTGGGCCTCGGTCGGTGTGGCCTGTATGTACTGGACGCTGTACTCGTGCTCGAAGACGCGGGCGGCCGAGGTGAAACCATTCTCGACGTCGCCAACCTCGACGTCGATCTTCGCGGCCAGGTTCCTCGCGGCGTCCTCGATCCCGGTGGAGTCGTGCTCGTCGTGGATGATGGGGGCGCCTTCGTCCATGGCGCGCTCCGGCGCCAGAACCGCGGGCAGCACCTCATACTCGACATCGATGAGTGCACACGCCTTCTCGGCCAGCACCGGTGTCTCAGCGGCGACCGCCGCAACGCGGTCACCCACGAAGCGCACCTTGCGATCGAGCATGACGGTGTCGAACGGAGACGGCTCCGGGCAGTTCTGGCCGGCGGTTGAGAACGGCACGCGCGGCACGTCCTCGTGTGTCAGAACGCAGTGAACGCCGGGGAGGGCGAGCGCCCTGGACGTATCGATGCTCTTGATGCGCGCGTGCGCGTGGGGGCTGCGCTTGATCCGCCCGTAGAGCATCCCCTCC
>JAUVLG010000260.1 GCA_030595835.1 Candidatus Eiseniibacteriota bacterium
CTGCCATCGCGGAACGGGCGCTCAAGCATGCGAATCCAGACCAGCAACATCGAACCGACCGGTCTGACATGACTCATGAACCGACGGGCACGGTAGATGTTTTGCTGTGCCGAGTTGAGCCGCTGCCGGTCGATCCCTGCCACCTGGCAGTGACGGGTGGTGTCACCTGAGGGCTGATTGATCCGGTAGCGTTTGCGATAGTTGTAGCCGAAACACCACACCCAGAAACGCTCCATGGCACGGTTCGGATTGCGCGCGAAGCGCACAGTCTCGCGTACATGCTCGGCCAGATCGATACGGATCTGGCGGTCGATCGAGTTGATCGGCGCCAGTGGGTTACTCGCGGTGCGCGGTAGTCGGGAGTTCGTGCGTCGATGGGTCACCAGTCGGGCTTCCTGCAGCTGGTTCCATGGTCCGTGGCGGGCGAGTGCACGGCGGTAGGCGATGTGCTCATCGGTATCAAGCACAGTCGACGGTCGTTCGGAGGATTCAATCATCCGGCAGGCGGTATCGCAAATCTCTGTGAATGCACGAGTTAGCGCTCTCGGGTCGGCGCGGAACCGCCTCTCCAATTCCCCCCGCCGTCGCTTCTGCGCTTCAGTCATTCGCCCCGATCGACGAAGGCTCGATCCAATCGCTGCGTAGATGAATCGACTGCGGCTGCCGGCAAGCACGGTGATGTTGTTCGGTACGTACTGACTCACCCAGTAGCTCTGTAGCCCGTCTGCACACAGGTCCTCCTGCATCGAGTGCCCATCGATGAGCGCGCTCTGCATTGCCATCGCCTGGCGGGCAAACCGCATGATCCGGTTGCTCACCGTCTCATAGCCCACCCCCAGATAGCGCGCCATCTGGCGGATCCCACAGCAGCTTCCCACCAGTGCCACCAGCTTCTGGTACTCCACCCGCCGCTTGGCGTAGTAGTCGATGTCGAATGTCTGGGCGCTGAAGTGCTTCCCGCACAGCCTGCAGCGGTACCGCTGTATCCGGCCGTGCATACTACTTGAGTAGGTCCCGTTTCGTACCCACCATCGCGTCGCTGGTCGATGATGGTGGGCCTCACAGGT
>JAUVLG010000121.1 GCA_030595835.1 Candidatus Eiseniibacteriota bacterium
AGTTAACCGGCGACCGCAACATATCGGAGGTCAGACTCATTTGAAACAAGTTGCCACCCACGCGGCCGGCGAGCTCGCCGCGCGCCGCGATCGACGCGAGGAGCCCGAGCGGCTCGGACGGTCTTGGGAGATCGGGGAGCCGGCAAGCCTGGCAACTCGAACGGTTGCCATGGTTGCCGCGGGGACGTCGAAGGCCGCGAAGAAGAAGCCGCGCGCGAAGGTGAAGCCGGCCGCGAAAGACAAGTCTCCGGCCGTCGTCGCGGAGTGCCGGATCGAGCGGAAGACGCTCGCGGAGCTCAAGTCGATGCCGATCAATCCCCGCGTCGAGCTCCGGCCGGGGATGCCGCGCTACGAGAATCTCAAGCAGTCGATCGAGCGTCACGGCTTCGTTGATCCGCTCGTCTGGAATGCCCGGACGGGACATCTTGTCGGCGGCTGGCAGAGGCGCGGCGTCCTGATTGACATGGGTTTCACGGAGGCCGATGTCTCCGTCGTAGACATGGATCGGGATCAGGAACGTGAGCTCAACATCATGCTCAACGGCGTCGGCGGGGAGTGGGATTATCAGGCGCTGGCCGTCGAGCTCGCGACGTTCGAGGACGTGTCCGGGCTCGGTTTTTCGGCCGAGGACATAGACAGGATCTACGAGGAGGCCGGGCTTGCTGGCGAGGACGGCGGCGGCTCCGGCTCCACCAGCTTCGACGATCTAGAGCGCGAGCTCGCCGGGCTTGCCGGGACAGAGGATTACTCGATCGTCCTCGTCGTCCCCGTCGAGAGCGCCGACGAGGTTAAGACGTGGCTCGCAAACGGGGAGCGCGACACGGGAGCTGGCCGCGGCCGAGGAGTGCTGAAACGATGCGGATTGCTCTAGTGCAAGACGAGCTCGGACGGTCGATCCTAGTCACAACCGAGCTAACGACGGAGGAGCGGGACGGGGTTGTCATCATCAAGGCTACGAGCCGCACGTCGCGCGGAGCCCTGCCACATAAGAGGCCCAGGTTGGTCCCGGAGCGCTGAGACAATGCGGATTGCTCTGATTGACACGACGAAGCGCCGGAGTCACTACAGCGTTGCGCTCCTCAAGCTCGGCGCGTGGATCCGCGACCGCGGCGACGAGTGCGCGCTCTTCGAGGGGACGCTCCCGCCAGCGGGGGAATTCGACGAGGCGTGGCTCTCGACCGTATTCTCGTTCGACATGCCGCGCGCGCTAGACTTCGCCAGGGCGAGCCGTGATCGTGTCGAGCGTGTCCAGCTCGGCGGCGTTTCGGCGTCGCTGTTCCCGGACTACTTCACGCGGGAGGGATTCGAGGTTGTTCGTGGTATCGTTCCCGAGGCTGACGGCTTCCCGCCAGCCTATGACCTGTTGTCAGAGCGGCCCGAGTATGCGATCACAAAGACGACGCACGGTTGTCCCCGATCATGTGATTTCTGTATGGTCCCGCGGATAGAACCGAAGTTCGGAGCGCGCGAGCACTGGCAGGATGCCGTCCCGGAGGGTGTCTCTCAAATCATTTTCTATGACAACAACATTCTCGCGCTTCCGCCGAGGAAGCTCGATTGCACTCTCACGGAGATCTGCGACCTTGCCGCCGAGCGAAAGATCAGAGAGATCGACATCAATCCGGGTCTCGACGCGCGGCTCTTGACTTCTCGGTCTGCGGATCTCCTTGAGGGTCTGCCGGGGCTCTCCCCGCGCTTCGCTTTCGATGGGATGCAAGCGGATGGCTATTATCAGCGTGCCGTTAGGATGATGGCTGAGCGTGGCACGAAAGAGTTTCGGACCTACGTCCTCTTCAATCACACGGGGACGCTGGCCGAGTTCTACTATCGGATCCGGACCTCGGCCGAGCTACAGGTCGAGCTTCGCGCCGCAGGTTACCGGGTGACCGTCAAGAGCTACCCGATGAAGTTTACTCCTGTCGTCGAGCCCGATCTCGCGCGTGATCACATCGGCTTTCACTGGCGCCGATCAGACCGTGACGCCGTCCGGAAGATTCTCTCGTCGTCGTCGGGCGGCTCGATGTATGTGTCGCCGACGACTCTCGATGAATTTGAGTACTGGTGGGGACGTAATGTCGATGAATTTCTTACGCTACTCCGCTACCCGAAGCTCTCGTTACTACTCCAACGGCGGCGGGGCTCGTTGCGTTTGAAGCGCGCGCGCGCGACGCAGAGGAATAGATCGGATGGTCGTTGATGGTCGAATCGTCAGTCGAGTTCCTCTCAGGCCGAGCTTACGCGGCGCGCCGCGGCGTTTCGCACACAGCGGTGCAGAAAGCGATTAGAAGCGGCCGGATCACGACCGTCGACGGGAAGATTGATCCAGCGATTGCTGACCGCGAGTGGGCCGAGAACACCGATCCGAGCACGTCGAAGAATAGCCTCACCGGGACGCCGAAGGGACGCCGGCGCGGAGACGCGCCGCCGAAGCCGAACGAGATCGACGGCGGGAATGGGCGCGCAACAGGGACGGGCTACGGCCGGGCGCGCGCGGCGCGCGAGGCCGCGCTCGCGGGGATTGCGAAGCTACAGCTCGACGAGAAGACCGGGAAGCTCGTCGATGCCAACGAGGTCAAACTCGCGTTTTTTAACGCGACACGCAAGGCGCGGGATGAGCTCTTCGCCATTCCCGCGCGGATCGCTCCCGTCCTGGCGGCGCTCGACGACGCCGCAGATCTTGAGGCGATCCTTTTCGACGAGATTGAGCGAGTGTGCAAGGGGCTCTCTGATGGAAACTCCTAGCGTCGCGGTCGAGTGTCTCCCGTCGCTCTACGCCGGCTGGCTTCCGGAGCCGCGGATCTCCGTCTCCGATTGGGCCGACGCCGAGCGCCGGATCGGGACGAAGGCCGGCCGCGCGGCGTCGCGCTGGAGCACGGCCACGACGCCGTACTTGCGCGACATCATGGACGCGCTCGGCCCGCGCTCGCCATACCGGCGCGTCGTGTTTCAGAAGGGATCTCAGATCGGCGGGACCGAGGCCGGCAATAACTGGCTCGGCTTTCTGATGGCGCGTTCGCCGTGTCCAATTCTTGTCCTTCGGCCGACGGTTGAAGAAGCTCGGAGGTTCAGCCGCCAGCGGCTGGTCCCGATGATCGACGAAACGCCGGAGCTCGCCGGGCTCGTCAAGCCGGCGCGCTCGCGCGAGGGCGGGAACACGCTTCTAATGAAGGAGTTCCCCGGCGGCGTCCTCTTCCTCGTCGGCTCGAATTCAGCGACGGGCGTCAAGTCGATGCCGATTCTCTGCCTCTTCTGCGACGAGGTCGACGAATATCCCGGCGACGTTGACGGCCAGGGCGATCCGATCGCGCTCGCCGAGAAGCGAATGGCCGGCCCGACGTTCGGGAGGCGCAAGGAGTTTCTCGTCGGGACTCCGACGATGAAGGACGTCTCGCGGATCGAGCGCGAGTACCTCGCGACGGACCAGCGTCGTTACTTTGTGCCCTGTCCCTACTGCGGCCGATTCGATTTCATCCGATGGGAGAATATCAAATATGATCGCGACGCCAGCTACAAGCTGATCCCGGAGAGTGTCGCGCTCGGGTGCGTCCAATGCGGGACGCTGATCGAGGAGCGCTACAAGCTCGAAATGTTGCCGGCCGGTGAGTGGCGCCCGACGGCAGAGGGGCCGTCGGACCGGATCGGATTTCACTTGTCGAGTCTCTACTCGCCCTTCGGCTGGTTCCCGTGGACCGCGGCCGTCGCCGAATGGATCGAGGCGCAAGACGACTACCTCAAGCTGAAGGCGTTTAAGAATACGGTGCTCGGGGAGACCTTCGAGGAGCGCGGCGACACCGTCGAGCCGGAGACGCTCCGCGCGCGGACGGAACAATACCCGGCCGCGGTCCCCGTCGGCGTCGGCGTTCTCGTCGCGTCCGTCGATGTCCAGGACGACCGGCTCGAATGTCTGGTAAAGGGCTACGGCGCTGGCGAAGAATCATGGTTGATCGACTACGCGATCTTGCACGGAGACCCGGCGACCGAAGCGCTCTGGCTCGACCTCGACGCTTTTCTCCTCGGGACATACAAACACGCGAGCGGTCGCGACGTCCGGATCTCTTGTACCGCGGTCGATAGCGGCGGCCATTTCACAGAGCAGGTTTACCGCTTCTGCAAGGCGCGGATCTCTCGGCGCGTGTTCGCGATCAAGGGCGGCTCGAAAAAGGGCGAGCCGGTGGTCGGCCGGCCGTCTCTCAATAACGCGTACCGCGTCAAGCTCTTTGTGTTGTGCGTCGATACCGCGAAGGGCGCGATCTACGGTCGCTTGAAGATCCGCACTCCGGGGCCGGGCTACTTCCACTTCCCGGTCGCGGACTTCGTCGACGATGAATACTTCGACCAGCTCACTGCGGAGAAGTCGATCCCGAAGTGGGTCAAGAATCGCGGGGTCGTCCGACATTGGGTCAAGATCCGCGCGCGCAACGAGGCGCTCGACCTCGAAGTCTACGCGCTCGCCGCGCTCTACATCCTCGGCCAGCAGTTCGTGAAGACGCTCCCGAGGCTCGCCGCTGCTCTCGCGAAACCGCTCGACGCTCCCGCCAACGTCGAGGTAGTTGAGCGGACCGGGCCGGCGCTCCCGCGGCGGCGCGGATACGTCGACGGTTACAAGGGCTAATCTCCGGGACTCAGGGGTCGCCGGAGATTGAGAACGTCGCTCAGATCGGCTCTATGGAGCTCGGATTTCCGGAGATCCGGCCGTAACGGGAAAGCCCGCTGTAGCCGGGCCGGATCCGGGCTCCCGGAGCCACTCAGGGAGGACGCTATGACAAACGATCGCGTGATCGTGATCCGAAAGACGGCGGCCGTCGGGGTGTCGGACCGGCCGATCGAGATCGTCTACTCGGGGCCGCGCTTCCCGTCCGCCGAGGAGCTCGCCAGGTTGAGCGCTATTCCGGGGTCGGTCAACGTCCTCGACGACGCGGTCGCCTTCACCGATCCGGACGCCGAGACGACGGAGCTTCCGCTCGTTCCTATGACCGAGCTCCCGGAGCGCTACGAGGACCGCTATCCGGCGATGGTTCTCGACCCGAAGATGCAGCGGCTGCTCGCTCTCGCTCGCCGGCGCGTGCTCGCTCGATCAACTATGTTGGTCGGCTATGAGGAGAGCGAAGCGATCGCGGCTCGCGTCGAGGGCGCGAAGCGTGCGCTCGTGAATCGCGGCCGGCTGACGATCGAGGAGCTCCCGCTCCTCTTCCCCGGCGATCAGCTCTTTGTCCGGCGAGAGGTCCGTGGTCCCGTCCGCGAGTGGCTCGCTGCGTTCCTGATCCGGGTCGCGACCTTCACCCGCAAGGACAAGCGGCCGACAGTGTTCAATCACGTCGCGACCGTGATCCGGCCGCTCCGCGAGTTCGAGGTATCCGCTCGCGCGGAGTTTCCCGACGCGGCGTTGTCCAAGGATATGCGGCGTTCCGGCCCCGTGGTCGACTACCTGATCTGTGAGGCGCTCGGGAAGGGTGGCGTCCAGCTCCGGCCGCTCCTTGATTCATACGGGGTTGTGAAGGACTACTCGATCGCGATCGCGCGTCACCGGCTCGCGACTCAGGAGCACCGCGCAAAGATCGTCGATGCGGAGCGCTCGCTCCTCGGCCGTCCCTACGGCTACGCGAAGATCGGCGCTCACGCCGCGGATTACGCGCTGACGCAAGTCTGGAATCTCGCC
>JAUVLG010000047.1 GCA_030595835.1 Candidatus Eiseniibacteriota bacterium
GTCCTCGTCGTCGTGCACCCAGCCTCCGGCGTGCGGGACCAGTATCGTCTCCGCCTTGCCGGCGGCGCACCGCTCGACCTCGAGGCAGATCTGACCCAGGTTGATCTCGGGCACCACGAACGCCTTCACCTGACCGGCGAGTTCGCGGATCCTGTTCTCCGGGAACGGCCAGACGGTCACGAGCCTGAGACTACCGACCTTGATGCCGTCCGCCCGCGCCCGCTCGATGGCCGGGATCGCCACGCGCGATGAGATGCCGTAGGAGACGACGACAACGTCGGCGCCCTCCATGTTCTCTTCCTCGAGGATCACGATCTCGTCAATGCGGCTCCGGATCTTGTCGACGAGCCGCCCAACATTGTCCTTCTGGCACTCGGCACTCATCACCGGATAGCCGCGTTCGTCGTGCGTCAGACCAGTCGTGTGGAAGCGGAAGCCGTCCCCCACCTTGACCATCCATGGGATCATGTCGTCATCGGGCTTGTACGGAAGGTAGTCCTTCGTGGATCCCTTGAACCACTTGCGCGGCTCGATCTCGATGTCCTCGGCCTTGGGGATGACGATCTTCTCTGTCATGTGACCGACGCACTCGTCCATCATGAGAAGCACCGGCACGCGGTACTTCTCCGAGAGGTTGAAGCACGTGATGGTGTAGTCGAAGCACTCCTGCGGCGAACTCGGCGAGAGGGCAATGATCTCGTAGTCACCGTGCGAACCCCACCGGGCCTGCATCATGTCGGCCTGAGCGGGAAGCGTCGGCAGGCCGGTCGAAGGACCGCCCCGCTGCACGTTGACGAGAACCGTGGGCACCTCCATCATCACGCCGAGCCCCAGGTTCTCCATCATCAGAGAGAAGCCCGGCCCCGACGTCACCGACATCGACTTCGCCCCACCCCATGCGCCACCCAGGATCGCGGCCATCGACGCCAGCTCGTCCTCCATCTGCACGAAAAGTCCCCCTACCAGGGGGAAGCGTGCGGAGATCCTCTCGGCGACCTCGGTAGACGGCGTGATCGGGTAGCCGGCGAAGAAGCGGCACCCCGCGGCAAGCGCTCCCTCGGCGACCGCGTGGTCGCCATCGAGGTAGTGGCTGCCTGTCAGGACCCCCTTGGGATCCGCTGTTGTCATGATTCACCTTCCTCGTCGTCGTCCGCGACGCAGAAGATCGCGAACTCCGGACACAGCATCTCGCAGAGCCCGCAGTTCACGCAGGTCTCCTTCTCGATAACTTCCGGGTAATGGTAGCCCTTGATGTTGAAGTCCGCGGACATCTGAAGGGTATCGCGCGGGCAGTATTCGACGCAGAACATGCAGCCCTTACAGCGGTTCACGAGTATGCAAAGTTCGCCGCGCGGGACCTTCACCGTGTCGGCGTCGAGCGGCTTGCGCCAGAACTTCGACTTCGTGCTGTTGGGTGCGGTGGGCAAGTCCCTGGGCATCGGTGGCTCCCGGCCTTGGCCATGGTAGTTGTTCCCAATAGTACCGCACAAAAGGGAATCGCGCAGACGAGGCAGCCTGAGAATGAGGCCGTCCTCGGGTGCCGAACTCCCTGTGCAGCGAGTCTACGATATGCCCCTCAAGGCGTCAAGGAATGGGTGCCGCGCGCCGGGCACAATTCGGCTAAACACAACCGGCCCCGGCGGGGTCATATGTTGTGAATGAACGGTGCGTATCCGCGTATACAACGTAGGCACTCTGTCAAATGCAGGTAAGGAGGAGATCTTGAACTCAACAGGGACGAGAACGGCCGTGCTGCTGGCATTGGCCGTGTTACTGCTGTCCATGACCAGCTGCATCTGCATCGGAGAACGTGTGAAGCTGGTGGACCTTCGGACGGAAGAGCAGACGGTAGACCTTGGCGGCGCAGAGCGTGTCGTCATCGAGGTCGACCTCGGGATCGGCGAGCTCAGCGTGAAGGGCGGCTCCAGCGCGCTCCTCGATGCCGAGTTCACGTACAACGTCGAGGAATGGGCGCCCGCGATCGAGTACAGCGTCAAGAACGGAACGGGCCACCTCTTCATAACTCAGCCGGACGCCGATGGGAAGAGCACCCCGAACAAAGCCCGCAACGAGTGGCGGCTCTCGCTCAGCGAGGATGTCCCGCTCGAACTCAGCATAGACATGGGCGTCGGTGAGGTCCTGCTGGACCTCGGTGATCTGATGCTGACCGACCTGTCGGTGGACCACGGCGTCGGCGACATCAAGATCAACCTGGCCGGCGAGAGCACGAGCAACCTCACGGCTTCCGTGGACGGTGGAGTCGGAGAGATCAAGATCACGGTGCCGTCTTCGATCGGTGTGCGCGTAGATGCTGACACGGGCATCGGCTCGCTCAGCACGCACGGCCTGACGAAGCGCGACGGCGCGTTCGTGAACGACGCCTACGGAGAGACGGAGTCGACGATCAGGCTGTCCATCGATGCCGGCGTCGGGAAGATCACGGTCGAGACGGCGGACGGCACAATGAGCATGTAGAGCCATCAAGGGTCGGGCCTCCGCGGCCCGGCCTCCGGAACCTCGCCAGTCTTCTCCCCCTGGCACTGCGCCTCCGGGTACCCTCTGGGAACCCGGAGGTGCTTCGTTCTGGAATCCTCGCCCGCTCCTGTAGAAACCAGTTGACAGCTGCAGGTCTTCTAGCGTATTCAGGTAACGCAATGCGTTAATAGTGATGCTGTGCGATCGGGCTCTCTCGCCCAGGCAACATCCGACCCGCCGACCGGAGGTCCCAGAGGAGTGAGCAGTCTCGTAAGAACATCGGAAGCGGCCACGCTGGCCCTCCACGCGACCGCCATCATGGCAAGCGCACCGGAATCGCCTTTGACGGCCGGCGTCATGGCCGACGGCCTTTCGGCTTCAGAGGCCCACCTCGCCAAGGTCCTCCAGCGACTGGCGAAGGCGGGACTCGTTACGGGCACACGAGGACCGGGCGGCGGATTCCAACTGACCAGACCCGCAAAGAAGATCTCGCTGCGCGAGGTCTACGAGGCGATCGAGGGGCGACTCCAGGTGGAGCGGTGCATGGTGGGCAAGCCACTCTGCAACAAGCTCGACTGCCCGCTGGGCAGCCTCTTCGCTAGAATGAGCGACGATGTCCTCAAGACCCTGGGGAAAACGACGCTGGCGGACATCGAACTGCCTCTGAACAGCTAGTCGGAGACACACAGCACAGAATTGTGGCCGGGAGCGGTGTGTGTAGTATCACCATGGACTTCACCCCGGTGAGAGAAGTTCCTGAATCCGCTCCCGGTCGGGTATTCCCCCCCCCACCGGAACCCACGACGCGGTCTATGAAGACGCAGCAGAGCCGCCTTCCATCTACGGAGGGCGGCTCTGTCGTGCGGCTTTCTTGAAGCTGTCTATGGAGCACTCCCGCGGCGGACTAGAATCCGTGCCAACCGCCGGCCGCCCATCTCAGCAGCCTGAAGAACCAGTCCATGATCGTCTCCTCGTCACCGGCACCGGCAGCGAATGCAACCACGGGAGACGTGAGGACGACGATGAGTGCGATGTTCGCCCTAACCAGAGCTCTCTTCACGGTACCCACCTCCTCTCAGGTCGAAAGAGTCCGGAACCCAACTCCCGTGTCCTGCCGGCAGTGAGTTCTCCGGGAATCTGACGGCGGCCAGGTAGCCGCCACTTTGCGTCTTGCTGTACCGACTGGAGTCAGCCGTCAGCACGACTGTCTGCTCACTGGTGCTGAACACCTTCGTTTCCCGCGGACAGTCGGTCAGCAGGATCTCGGTGCTTTCGATCTCGTGACCACCGTACCAAAAAACGAAACTGGTGCTCTCATCGAGCACCAGCCTTTGACCTTGGTCCACGTAGATGACGCAGATTATGTAGTCGTCGGGATTAGTTCGCACTCTCACATGGAGCCTGAACCCTCCGGCCGCCTCAAGACGCAGCACCTCTCGTCCAGCGTGCGTCTCTGCAAGGGCAGAAGGCCACGTTTCCTCCTCTATCACGATCTTGTGCTTGAAGCTCGCGCTGACGCCGGGACCGACGTCGCCGGTGATGGAGGGCTCTCTTCCGGCGTGCGCGCAGACCGCCAGCATCAGAAGGAGCATCGCTATGAGAGCGTGGGGTCTCAAACCTCCCCCGGGTTCATCCATGAACCGCGTCTCGGTTCATTCACACCTCATGGTCAATGCATGCGCCATGCCAGCGAGCACGTGCGGGTGTGTCGCACCAAGGCTAACTTCGCGCCTCGCGCGTGATTGTGCGTTGCGGATTCTTGAACGCGTAGGTGCTGTTACCTGAGAGGTGTGAACCTCGAGTACGATGTGACTCGCAGTTCAGATTTCATTGGCAAGAACGCGGTGTGAGGCAATTCGTGGCGCTGCAAGAAGAGACGGACAACAGCCGGGCCCGTGAGGGTTCAGCCATCGTCCGCCTCAGAGAAGCGTGATTGTGGTGATGTTATGTGCCCCTATTTCAGGAGTACGAGCTTCCGCTGATCAGCGAAGTCCTCCGCCTCGTACCTGCAGAAGTAAACCCCCGATGCCACTGGAGCACCCGATTCGCTCGTGCCGTCCCACTCAGCCACGTGCCTGCCCGGCGGTGCGGCCTCATCAACCAACGTCCTGACCAATCTTCCGGCCTGACTGTAAACCCTGAGACTAACGGGTCCTCCGGGCGCGGGAACATCGTAGATGAGCCGCGTCACGGGGTTGAACGGGTTCGGGAATCCGTGGCCAAGAGCGTAGGCGACCGGTAGACGATCGCTCTCGGCTCCGGTGGGACACTCCGTGTAGACTTCGACATGCGTCGAATCGGTCCACGGAGTGTAGTTCACCGGTCCAAGGAACCACGCTGGGTCCGGGCAGTCGCTGCCCCAATAGTTGTACTCGGCGTTGATCGTGACAGCACCTGTGTTGAAGATCACGAAGTACGCGCTGCCGAGGAAGTCATTGGCATCGGAGAGGCTGCCGCCGACAACGGGACCGAGACTTCCGGAGCAGTCCAGATGAGCGAAACCACTGCTGGTGAATGTATTGCTCACGAGTACAGGTCGCGCGGAATCTGAACAGGCCAGGGCCGTGTTGTTGTCGACGAAGGTGTTCCGGACGAACGTCGGTCGCGAGCCTGTGTGAACGTTGGCGCCCGTGTTGGCACCCATGATCACACATTGCTCGATCAAGAGATCTGCCGAAGAGCAATCGAGACCGGAGGGCACGTAACCGGCGCCATCCAGTGTGAATCCCACGATCGCCGCGGAGTCCGCGACCGTTGAGGCACTGACCACCTGCGCCGACCCGCCCACGATGTGAGTAGCTGAGGCTCCGGACATCCCCAGCAGCACCAGCTCCTTCTGTAGGTTTATCCCCCCTCCGTACGTGCCTGGGAACACCGCTACACACCGTTCGTTGTCCGCAGCATCAATCGCCTCCTGAATGTCGTCGTAGGGGTAGTCGTAGGTCCCTAGCTCTACACCTGTGTAGCTGTCATCCACGAACACCGCGCCGCCCGGGGCTCTGACTCCTCCCACCGTGTCACTGGCGCAGCTTTCGCTCCCTGCGAGGTCCCTCGCCGTGACACAGTACCAGTAGGCTTGGAAGGCGGCACCGGTCGCGTCATCGAAGCTCGGCGACGTCGTAAACGCCAGCGAATCACCCGACCCGAAGACCGCCGTGCTGTCCCTGTAGAGTACGTAGCCGGCCAGATCCAACTCGGAGTTCGGGAACCAGCGAAGCTCCACGACGTTCCCGCTCTCCGCCTCGAAATTCACGGGCGCAGCAGGCGGGAGATTCACCGCGGTACACCACGCGGTGTCGCTCGGCGGGCTCTCAAGACCCACCCAATCCACAGCGTACACACGGTAGTAGTAGATCTGGTCGTTCTCCACAGGCGTGTCCGTGTAGACGGTGTCGCTTGTCGTGAACTCGAGAGCGCTAGCGCCGAAGAGCGAGGTCGTGTCCCGGTCGATTCGATAGTGGTCCAGATCGGGCACGCTCACCGGGCTCCAGTTGAGGTTGACGAACCCATCGCCTATCTCGGTCATCAAGGCGTTCGGGGCGGGTGGTGCTGTCTGCATCGAATGGCAGGAGACCGTCTCGCTTGGGTCACTATCAACCCCGCCCTCCCCGATTGCAAAGACATGGTAGTAGTACTCTCGATCGTCGTAGATGGGGAAGTCCGCGTAAGAGGAGTCTGCTGTTGTGAAGACAACCGTGTCCTCGCCGAATGCGTACGAAGTGTCTCGTTCGACACGGTAGTGGTCAAGCTGCGGAGCTGAAGACCTATCCCAGTACACTACAATGGAGGCCTCAGTAGGTCCCGGTTCTACGCTGACGCCCGTTGGTGCACCAGGTGCACACGATTCGACTAGTTCGAGAATCTGATCCGCGGGTACGTCAGTGTAGAAGTTGACTACCCCACTTGGCCAATGGATAATCAGACTGTCAATCGTTGCTGCTGCGCCCATGCCGAACTCGGCGGGAAGGGAATTCTGCGAGACGTACCCAGAACCGCCCTCAATCCACCTGGTCTGACGCGCTTCCCCTGCCACAACCCGTACACGAGCACCAACTGCTGAGCGGTTCGAGACCGTGCCGGCGAGGCGCACTTGAAGCCAGTGGTTGTCCGATCCGATTTCATTGCGGAACAACTTGCCTGTCTCATTGCTCTTGGCAAGATAGAGATCCAGCAGCCCGTCGTTGTCGTAATCGCCCCATGCCACCCCAAGCGCATCTCCGGCATCTGCGATACTCCCAGGAGCGACGTTATGGAACGAGTCTCCATCTAAGCTTCGGAACAGCCTGTTTGCTGAGTTGCAGTTGGCCACGTAGAGATCCAAGTACCCGTCGTTATCGAAATCGCCCCAGGACACACCCCTGCTGGCCGAGACGTCTGCTAACTGCGTGCCCACAGCGATGTCGTTGAAGTTCCCGCTCCCGTCGTTGCGCAGCAACCTGTTTGCGGCATTCTCGTTGGCGACGTATAGATCGGGGTCACCGTCGTTGTCGAAGTCGCCCCAGGCAATGCCGGTGCATGTACCGGAATCACCGAGGGGATCACCGTTAGTAACGTCCGAGAATGCTCCTCCTCCATCGTTCCTGAAGAGTTTGTTCGAGCCGGAGTTACCCACGTAGAGGTCGAGGTCACCATCGCCATCGTAGTCAACCCAGGCCGCTGACCTCGAGTCCGAACTGCCCTCCAGGAGAGTAACTTCAGCGTCGCTGAAAGCACCTCCCCCGTCATTGTGAAAGAGCTTGTTGGGGAAGTTGTCACCATGAGACAGGTACAGATCCACGAGTCCATCCCCATCATAATCGCCCCACGCTGCGCTCCAACCGTTGGCGTACAGCCCTACTGGCTGACCTTCTCCGACGTCCGTGAACACTCCGCCACCGTCATTGCGGAAGAGCCTGCAGTTGTCCTGCATCTTCACCTGGTAAAGGTCGAGGTCGCCGTCGTTGTCATAGTCTGCCCAAACAGCACCTCTGCTGTCTCCGGTGTCCAATAGGTCTCCCGAGGTGACATCCGTGAAGCCGCTCTCGCCATCGTTTCTGAAGAGCTGATTCGTGCTATGTCCCCCGTTCGAGGAGAGATACAAATCCAGCAGCCCGTCGCTGTTGTAGTCGCCCCAGGCCACGCCCATGTTCCACTGATCACTCAGGACGAACTCAGTCCAATGACTAAATGGAGAGAGGCACCCCTCCCCAAGTGCCCCGATCAGCTCCGACCATGGATTCCCGCTTGGAAGACACGGCGACAAGTCCAAGACCGTATAGTCTCCAGCTGTCGCGTCACAGAACTGCGGATCCAGGAATAGATTGTCGTGGTAGTTGCCGCAGAGGGTGTCGCTGGATGCGTTGCCGAACACGCAGCAATGAGAGACCTCAGTAGTCCTCCAGTCGCAATTGCATGAGATGGTTGAGCTGCCGGTCGGCGGCCCGTTCTCTGCAATAACGCAGTTCTCGACCAACGGGCCACTCCCAGAGTCCAGCAGCGCGGTCCCTTCGTACATGGAGGTTGTCGAGTTGCGGACGAAGGTGCAGTTGGCGAACCTCTCCCGCCCTTCGTCCCACGGTGGGGGCACCCTGTATACGCATGCACCACCACCACCCTGGCCAGCGTAGTTGTCGCTAATCAAGCAGTTGATGAACTGAGGGCTCTGGGCTCTGCTGCATCTGATTCCGCCGCCGCGCGTCGTTGCCTGGTTGTCCGAAATCACGCAGTCTCGGAAGGTGGGGCTGATTCCAGTGGAGAACGAGAGGTACCCGCTACCGACGCAGTAAACGCCACCGCCAGTCGGTGCGACGTTGTCAGTAATGGTACAGTGGACGATTGTGGGAGATCCATCGACAATGCGGATCCCGCTGGAAGAGCCGTTTGCGATCGTGAACCCCCGAATGACCGTCGTCGAGTCAAGACGCGCGGAGCAGGGGATGTGGTACACCTCCGGGTCAAACGGGAACGAACCGACGATGAAGCCACCGCCCTGCGCCGCGCAGTCAATTGTCGTGGTCTCAGGCCCATCACCAATGATCCTAACGTTCCAAGGAACTCCGATGTCGCGGTTGCCCTGACCTATGTATGTGCCGGGTGCGACATGAACGGTTCCGCCTGCCTGCGCGGCCAAGACTCCCTGCTGTATAGTGCTGAAGGGCGACGAGGGTGAGCCGTCCTGGTAGCCCGAGTTGGCGGAGTTGACATACACTTCAGGCATTGTCCCCTCGGGGGGCCAGGGTAGGTCCTTGAAGACCGGACGGGATCCAAGGCCTGTGTCCATGTTACACTCCCCGTATCCGACCTTGAAGTACCCGTTGCCGTTCCAAGTGTTCCCCCAGCTGTTCCTGACAATCCAGTAGCCACCTGCGTCGTTGTACCCCACAATCGCCACGCCGTGTGCCCCAACAGGATAGCTCGGGTCATCTTCATCGCAACGGTATATGTCGCCATCCCAGTAGTAGGGTCCCAGCACCATCGCAACAGAAACCGGTCCGTAGGAGGCAACTGCCCACTTCAGCGTATCCTCGTAGACTTGCACTCTGCCGTCAATGAACGTGAGTCGATCAGCCCAGTCAACACACCGGTCGGAACATGGTGTCTGGTCGTCGTGAGTGTATGGGAAGCACTGCTCGTCCGGCAGGCCACTGCAAGCTGTGAAGTCCATTGCCCGGTCGGCACCGCCACCGACGCAATCGTCTACCTCGAAACACGGAGCGTCATTGGACACGAGGAACTGTTCTGACAGGTCAAGATCGAGGGCAGGATCGCCCCAGTAGATGTTGTGGGTCGACTCGATGGCTCCGACAGCCGAGAACGCCCAGCAACTGCCGCAGGCCGCCTGATCCTTGACGGGCGTCATCCAGTCTCCCCCATTGTGATCGCGCCAGTCGAAGGAAGAGGGAGCGTCTCGGTGCACAGGTGCTGTGTGCGTACGCGGCTGCTCCTCTGCTACAGGCACCGCCACTGCGCCCCGCACAGCTGCCTCTTGCAGCCCCATGAGATCCGCAACTGATCCGATGATGCGACCTTCGCGTCCCACGCAGATCGAGTAATCAGGAGAGAATGGATCCCCCCCATCCGCAGCCGTCTCGACCTCCCATCCGTGCCGCGCGCAGTACGACCACTCCCGACCACACTTCCCGCGATAGAAGTCCCACGCTTCGCACTCGCTGCCGTCAGGGAAGGTGATGACCCCGTACTCACCCTGCTCGGTCTTCTCTATCCGATACTCATACCCCATGAGCTCACAATAGACCGCAGCCGGGTTGGCTACGCCGACCAGCATCTCGCCATCTCCAAGAACGGGCAACTCGTCTGTCCCCGGCGTCTGCTCAGACGGCATATTGAATGATGGCCTGAGGAACGGAGCTCCCAGAGAGGAGTCCCAGCAGCTGGGGGCAGCATCAGCAGCTGCGATGCTGCTGGAACAGATGAGGAGAACGGCAACCGCGATCATGGAAGAAGACACTCTGCGCATGTTCGGACCTCCGTGACTGGTGCGAAGCGAGAGACCTCGTTCGGTGACAAGTCTATTTGAGAAGCACGATCTTCCGCTGCTCTGCGAAGTCCTCCGCCTCATACCTGCAGAAGTACACCCCCGATGCCACGGACGCGCCGGATTCATCCTTCCCGTCCCATTCGGCAACGTGCCTGCCCGGACCTGCCACGCGGTCCGCGAGAGTCCTCACAAGCCTGCCGCTCTGGGTGTAGATACGCAGATTGACCTGGCCACCAGGAGAAGGCACTTCATAGATCATTCTCGTGACGGGGTTGAAGGGGTTGGGGAAGCCACTGCTCAGAGCGTACGCGGTCGGCAATCGCTGATCGTCAATCCCGGTGCCAGGGCACTCCGTGTAGACCTCGACATGCGTTGAATCGGTCCACGGAGTGTAGCTCACCGGTCCGAAGAACCATGTGGAATCCGGGCAGTCGCTACCCCAGTAGTTGTACTCGGCGTTGACCGTGGCAGCTCCAGTATTGAAGATCGCGAAGTACGCGCCGCCGAGGAAGTCGTTGGCGTCGGAGAGGCTCCCGCCAACAATGGGACCGAGACTCCCGGAACAGTTCAGATGAGCGAAACCGCTGCCAGTGAATGTGTTGCTCACGAGCACAGGTCGCGCGGAGTCCGAACAGGCCAGGGCCGTGTTGTTGTCGACGAAGGTGTTCCGGACGAACGTCGGTCGCGAGCCCGTGTGAACGTTGGCGCCCGTGTTGGCATCCATGATCACGCATTGCTCGATCAAGAGATCTGCCGACGAGCAATCGAGACCGGAGGGGACGTAGCCGGCGCCATCCAGCGTGAATCCCACGATCCCCGCAGAGTCCGTGACCGTTGCGGCCCCGATCACCTGCCCGGACCCGCCCACGATGTGAGTAACTGACGCTCCGGACATCCCGAAGAGCAGCAGGTCCTTCTGGAGGTCTATACCGCCTGCGTACGTGCCCGGGAACACCACTACGCACCGTTCGTCGTTCGCAGCGTCAACCGCTTCCTGGATGTCGTCGTAGGGGTGATCGTAGGTTCCTAGCTCCATGCCTGTGTAGCTGTCATCCACGAACACCGCGCCACCGGGGGCTCTTACCCCTCCCACAGTGTCACTTGCGCAGCTTTCGTTCCCCGCGAGGTCCCTGGCCGTGACGCAGTACCAGTAGGACCGGAGAGCGGCACCGGTCGTATCATCGAAGCTCGTCGACGTCGTGAACGCCAACGAATCGCCCGATTCGAAGGCCGCCGTGCTGTCTCTGTAGACTACGTAGCCGGCTAGGTCCCCTTCGGGGGTGTGCCACCAGCGAAGCTCCACGACGCTCCCACTCTCCACCACGAAAGCCGTGGGCGTTGCGGGCGGAAGATTCACCGCGGTACACCACACCGTGTCGCTTGGATCACTCTCAAGACCGACCCAGTCCACTGCTATCACGCGGTACCAGTAGGACGTTCCGTTTGCTACTGCGTAATCCTGGAACGTTGTATCTGAAGTCGTGTATGCAAGAGAAGACACTCCAAACAGTGATGTTGTGTCCTTCTCGATGCGGTAGAAATCGAAGTCGACATCTGATACGTCTCTCCACGAGAGGCTGACACAGTTGTCACCGGCCACGGCCTCAAACTCCGCCGGACTCGATGGTTGTGTCTGGAGCGGAAGGCAGAACGACGTATCGCTCGGCGAGCTGTCTATTGAGACGTCCGAGACGGCAATCACTCGGTAGTAGTAATGACGCAACTCAGGCAGGGCACCGTCGACGAGCAACGTGTCCGTAGTTGTGATGGCATCCATGTGTGAACCAAAGGCGAAACTGGTGTCGCGCTCAACACGATAGTGGTCCAGCCACGACTCTGCAACCGGGCGCCATGTCACTGTGACAGATGCCTCCTCGGGCCCCGGAGTCGTCTGAGCATCCGATGGTGCTGAGCAGGGAGCGGCCTCGGTTAGTACAAGCTTCTGATCCACCGCTATGCCCGCGTACGTGTTGACCATACCGCTGGGCCACTCGATCACGAGAGCGTCCACCTGCGTGGACTGTCCCAGACCGAACTCTGCAGTGAGTGAGTTCTGTGAGAGATACCCCGTAACAGCGGAGATCTCCCTGATCTGTGTTTCAGCGCCGCTGGTCACCATCACGCGCGCACCCACGCCCGATCGGTTGGAGGCAGATCCCTCGAGTCTGACGTGAAGCCAGTGGTTGCCGAGGTCCGTCTCGTTGCGGAAGAGCTTGTTTGACTGACCTCGGTTCGCCACGTAGAGATCCAGGTCGCCATCCTCGTCGTAGTCCGCCCAAGCGGCTGCACGACCATGATCGGCGTTGGCGAGGAGGGGAGTTGTAGTTTCGGAGAACCCGGACTCTCCCTCGTTTCGGAACAGCCGGTTAGCGCTCTCTGAGTTTGCGAGATATAGATCTAGATCTCCGTCGTTGTCGTAGTCGCCCCAGGCGACTCCCATCCCCTGCCCATCATCTCCAAGAATCGGCACACTCGCTTCCTCGAAGGTCCAGCCGGGATACCCCTGGTTCGCGAAGAGCCTGTTTGCGCTACCCCACTTCACTATGTAGAGGTCAAGATCGCCGTCGCCATCGTAGTCGCCCCAAGCTGCGCCCGTGCCATCGCCGGCGTCACAGACCGGGTCACCTTCGACGCTCTCGAATCGCCACTCGGGCGCCCCAAGGTTGCGATACAGACGGTTCGTCTGACCCCCGTTAGAAAGATAGAGGTCCATGTCACCATCGTTGTCGTAGTCGGCCCAGATCCCTGTGGCCGTGCTGCCATTCGGATCACCCACACCAGCGAGATCAGTCACGTCTTCGAAGGTGTACTCAGGGGCTCCGATGTTACGGAACAACTTGTTTGCCTGCATGCTGGTGTTCGCAATGTAGAGATCCAGGTCGCCGTCGTTGTCGTAGTCGGCCCATCCGGCGCTGCTGCCATCTCCCCCATCCCCCAAAGGTGCGGTGGTTACGTCGACCAAGACCCACGTTGGCGCACCCTCGTTTCTGAACAGGACATTCGCCTGCGCGGATCTGGAGACATACAGGTCTAGATCCCCATCGTTATCGTAATCTCCCCACGTCGCTCCCATGCCATTGGGATATGTGGAGAAGACCTGGCTCGTAGCATCCGTGAATCCGAGAACCCCGTCGTTCCGGAGGAGCTTGTTCTCTCCGGGTGTGTTCGTGATGTAGAGATCCTCATCACCGTCGTTGTCGTAGTCTCCCCAAGCGACGCCTCGTCCGCTTCCCGGATCGTCAAGCGGCGGGGTAGTGACGTCGTACCACTCCTCGGCACACCCGAGACCGAGCGCTCCCACCTGTTCTCCCCATGGATTGTTCATGGGAAGGCAAGGCGACGTCTCCGAGAGAGAGTAATCCCCGGCCGCTGCATCGCAGAACGCGGGGTCGATAAACATGTTGTCGTGGTAGTTGCCACAGAGGCTGTCGCCCGGCGAGTTGTCGAAGATGACGCAGTGACTGATTTCTGGAAACGCACTTTCATAGCACTGCACGACCTGATCGTACGGCCCGTTCTGCGCGAATATGCAGTTCGCCACACTCTGATCGAACTCACTGGAGTAGTCGTAGAAGTAGATCGCTGCCCCACCGTATCCCGTTCCCGTTGTGCTGCTACCGACGAAAGTGCAGTTGATGAACGTGCAGTCAGACTGTGTGTACACCGCCCCACCTGCGCTCGAGGCGTGGTTCCCGTCGAATAAGCACCTTTCGAAGACCGGACTGCAGAAGTTGCTCACGAAGACGGCACCACCGACATTCGCGGCCGAGTTGTTGGAAAACACGCACTCCACGACCTTTGGCGAGACGAAGTTGATGCGCATTCCGCAGCCGGTGGAGGCGCTGCCGTTGGTGATCGTGAATCCGCGAATCACGGATGTAGTGTCAACCAGTCCGACGCACGTCCCGACACCGAGATCGAAAGCCCTGCCTTGATTCTGGCAGTCGATGACCGTTACCTCGGAACCCTCCGTGGCAATCAGACTCATGCATCTGGGAAGATCGATGTTTCGATTACTCTCACCCGTGTAGGTGCCAGGTGCCACGTACACCGTTCCTCCGGTATCCGCAACCGCAGTTGCCTGGCTGATCGTGGAGAAGGGGAATGCTGCACTGCCGTCCTGATAACCGACGTTGTCGCAGTCAACGTGCACTTCCTGCAAGACGACGGGAGGCGGTGTGGGAGCATCTTCGAAGTAGGGCACGTGGTTGTAGCTTCCACAGCCACACTCGCCGTACCCTACTTTGAAGTAGCCGTCACCGTTCCACGTGCTCCCCCAGCTGTTCTTCACAATCCAGTAGCCACCTGGATCATCGTAGCCCACAATGACCACGGCATGATTCGTGTAGTACTCGTCACATCGGTATACGCCTTCGCCATCGAAGTACCCCTGCATTCCAATGGACGTAGTAGCCGGACCGAGCTCGACGATCTTGTCTTTGAGCGAGTCCGCGTACACTCGATCGTAATCATCAATATGGGTCAATCTGCTGGGCCAATCCGCGCAGCGGTCCGAGCACGGCGTGGAAGTGGACGCCGTGTAGGGGAAGCACGCCTCATCAGGAATGCCCCAGCACTTGATGTGCTTCAAACCCGCGCTTGACCAGCCGCCGCCGCAATCGCCGCAGTACCAGCAGCACTCCTCGTCGTTCGAAACCAGTGCCTGTTCGGACAGGTCGAGGTCGAGGTCCGGATCGCTGTAGTATATGTTGTGCGTCGGCTCGGCTGCCCCGACTGCGGCGAACGCCCAGCAGCTACCGCATGCAGCCTGGCTCTTGACCGGTGTCATCCAATCCCCGCCGTTGTGGTCCCGCCAATCGAACGACGCCCGAGAATCGCGCGTCCATTCTGGGGACGGACTCCGAGCCCGCGCGCCCTCATCTACTTCATCTATCGGAACGACGATTGCGTCCCTCGCGACGGCCTCCCCGAGGTCTATGAGTTCCGAGACCGAGCCGATGAAACGGCCGTCACCACCAACGCACACCGAGTACTCTGCTGAGAAAGGATCAAGCCCATCGTCCGCAGTCTCCGTCTCCCATCCTTCCCGCGCGCAGTAAGACCATTCACGACCACACTTCCCCCGGTAGAAGTCCCACTCCTCACACTCGGTTCCGTCCGGGAAGGTGATGACCCCGTACTCACCCTCCTTCGTCTTCTCGATCCTGTACTCGTATCCCATGAGTTCGCAATAGACCGCCGCCGGGTTGGCCACGCCGATGAGCATCTCGCCCTCTCCGGGAACGGGCAGCTCGTCTGTCCCCGGCTGCTGCTCGGATGGCAAATTGAATGATGGGCTGAGGAACGGAGCTCCAAGAGAAGGCTCCCAGCAGCTGACGGCCGTGTCCGCGGCTGCAACGCTGCTGGAGCAGATGAGGACAGCGGCAACTACCATCATGGAAGAGGACGCTCTGCACATGTTCGGACCTCCGTGACTCGTAAGAACCGGGAGACCTCGTTCGGTGACAGGTCTGTTTGATAGCGCGGCTAGATAGAAACATATCTAGTCTATCATATATAGCTTGTCGTCACAATCATGAACAGTCAAAGAAGGACCCCGACGGCCCGCTGCTCTGGCGGCAACCAGCCCGCGCATATCAACCTAATCACCGCTGAAGAGCACGTCCCCCATAAGAGAGGGCACCCCGCGCTCACACACGGGGTGCCCCGAACAACCGGCTTGATGCCGATACCGATCGCTTCACGTCATGTCACATCACTTCAAAAGCACCATCTTCTTCTGGTCCGTGAAGTCCTGCGCCGTGAGGCGATAGAAGTAGACACCGGACGACACCTGCCGCCCCAGCTCGTCCGTGCCGTCCCAGACCGCCGAGTGCCGCCCAGGCTCCGACCTCTCGCTCACGACCCGCCTGACCAGAGCACCCGACGCGCTGTAGATGACCAGCTCGACGTCCCCGCCCGGCGCCGGGACGTCGTATGCGATCCGCGTGATCGGGTTAAAGGGGTTCGGGCAGTTGCGCCCGAGCGCGTAGCTGTGCGGGGGACCATCGTCCACGCCCGTGTCTGGACACTCGTAGTACGTCTCAACGTGCAGCGAGTCGGTCCACGGAGTGAAGCTCACCGGCCCGAAGAAGCGCGCCGAATCCACGCACGCGTCGCCCCAGTAGTTGAGCTCGGCCATGACCGTCGCGGTGTTCGTGTTGAAGACGCCGAAGTACGCACCCTCAAGGAAATCGTTGGCCGTGGTCAGACTACCGCCCACCAGCGGTCCGGGGTCTCCCGTGTTATTGATGTCCGCCAGTCCGTTGCCAGTGAACACGTTTTGGGAGAGCTGTGGTATCGCGGAGTCAGCGCAGCTGATGCCGAAGTGGCTGTCGGCGAACACGTTGCGCACGAATTCGGGCTCCGCCCCGTCGTGGATGAACGCGGCCGCGCTCGATCCGCCGCACAGCACGCAGTCGACCACGGTTATGTCGCTGTTGGAGCAGTCCAGCGCGTTCGCCGCGCTCCCCAGGCCGTCCAGCGTCAGCCCCTGGATCTTGGCCAGATCGCTGCCCGCGACCGCGCTGATCACGCTGCCTGTCGCAGCCAGGATCGTGGTGGCTTCGGCGCCGGACATCCCAATGACCACTACGTCGTCGTCCAGCACCAGGTTCCCCATGCACTCACCCGGGAACACGAGCAGTACCGCGCCGTCCATCACGGCCGCGATCCCCTCGTCCATCTCGTTGTACGGGTACGAGGAAGAGCCGTTCTCATATCCGGAGTAGGCGCAATCGACGAAGACCGCTCCGTTGGGCGCGGCAACGCCGGCCACCGCAACACTCGGCTCGCTCAGGAGCCCTCCGGTATCCACTGCCCTGAGCCAGTACCAGTACACGGTGTAGTTCACCGCCGTGTCGTCATCGAGATGCGTGTACGGGGTTGCCCCCAGCGAGTCGCCGGCCCCGGAGACAAGCGTGTCCCGGTAGACGATGTACCGGGCGATATCCAGCTCGGAGTTTGCGTCCCACTCGAGATTCACGACGCCGTCGCCGCTGTCGCCCACGAGTCCCTCGGGGGGCGACGGTGGGACCATCAGCGGAACGCACGAGATCGTCTCACTGGGCGCGCTCAGAAGCCCACCCCAGTCGACGGCGAAGACGCGATAGTAGTACTCGTTGTCGCCAAGCGGACCGTCCGTCAGGAAGGTCAGTGGCGTCGTCAACTCAATAGTGCCCTCGTCGAAGTCCGGCGACAGGTCACGCTCGATCAGGTAGTAGTCGAAGTCAGGTGAGGTGACGGCGTTCCAGGAGAGCTCCACCTGAGCGTCGCCCGCGACCGCCGCGAATGCCGTCGGCGTCCCCGGCGGCGTCTGAAGCGGAATGCCCGAAACGGTGCCGCTCGGATCACTGTCGTTCCCGCCCGTGCCCACGGCCACGACCCGGTAGTAGTAGTCACGCACCTCGACCAGGGGGAAGTCGACGTAGGATGTATCGGTCGTCACGACCTCCACGGTCGCAACACCAAAAGCAGCGCTCGTGTCGCGCTCCACTCTGTAGTGGTCCAGCTGCGGGTCCCCGACGACGGTCCACGAGATCGCCAGCTCGGCCTCACCCGGCGTGACCGAGAGACCGGACGGCGCCGACGGAGGCGGGCTCTCCGTGAAGAACCTGAACTGGCCTACGGGAAGCGAGAGATAGGTGTTGACTATCCCGCTCGGCCAGCGAATCTCCAACGTGTCGACCTGCGACACCAGTCCAACACCGAACTCCTCGGTCAGCGAGTTCTGCGAGAGGTAGCCCGACCCGCCCGAGACTTCCCTGACCTGCTGGCCGTCCGACGTGACGATCCTGATGCGCGCGCCTATCCCAGAGCGATTGGACACCGTCCCCGTAAGCGTAACGTGCAGGAAGCCGGTGGTATTGGCGATCCTCCCTCGCAGGAGCAGATTGCCGCCGTTTCTGTTCATCACCGCCAGGTCGAGCCTGCCGTCCCTGTCGAAATCACCCCACGCCGCACCCTGCCCCTCCCCCGAATCGTCCAGAGGCGATACGGTCACGTCGAGAAACTCGCCGCCACCCAGGTTGCGCAGCAGTATGTTGGCCGAACCGTCATTGACGATGTACAGATCCAGGTCTCCATCGACGTCGTAGTCGCCCCACGCGACGCCGGTCCCGTTCCCGGTGTCGGCAAGCTCACCGGAGGCAACGTCGGTGAAGACGCCCGCGTCGTTTCTCAGAAGCATGTTCGCGCCGCCGTAGTTGGCGACGTAGAGGTCCAGTTCCGTGTCGTTATCGTAGTCAGCCCAGGCAACCCCGGTCCCGTTCCCGGCATCCGCCAGCGCCCCGGAAGCAACGTCCGTGAAGACACCGCCGCCGTCGTTTCTGAGAAGCCTGTTCGCACTGCCGTAGTTGGCCACGTAGAGGTCGGGGTCTCCGTCCGCGTCGTAGTCGCCCCACGCGACGCCCCGTCCCGCGCCCGCATCACCGAGAGGACCCGCGGTCACGTCCGTGAAGACGCCCCCGCCGTCGTTCCTCAGCAGCTTGTTCGCCGCACCGCTGTTGGCGAAGTAGAGGTCGATGTCACCGTCGAGATCGTAGTCCGCCCACGCGGCCCCGTATCCGTCACCGGTGTCCCCGAGCGGGCCGGCGGTCACGTCCGTGAACGTGCCTCCGCCGTCGTTCCGCACCAGCACGTTCGCACCGCCGGTGTTCACGATGTACACGTCGGGATCACCGTCGTTGTCGTAGTCGCCCCAGACGCCCGCGGCGCCGCTTCCGGCATCCCCGAGCGGTCCGGTCGTCACGTCGGTGAAGCTGCCGACCCCGTCATTGCCCGCGAGCACATTCCCCGTACCGTCGTTGGTGAAGTAGAGATCGATGTTTCCGTCTCCGTTGTAGTCACACCACGCGGCGCCCATGCCGTCACCCGTGTCGCCTATCGGAAGCCCTCCGGTCACATCTTCCCAGGCCGCATCCGGTGGAATGATCCGGCGGATGAGATACTCGCGATCGGGTTCGTCTGATATGTAGAGCTCGTCCAGCACGTACCACGCATTGTGGGAGTCGGCCCACCCGTAGTTCATGTGGTACTGCTGGGTCCCGCCCGTGTCGCGCCAGCCGTCGCACACGATGCTGTGTGCCAGGATCCGGTACTGCATCGGGCGGTCCTGGTTGATCTCTCCCTGAATGACCCCGAACCAGGACGCCGGCGAGTGATCGAGGCGAAGCTCCTGATCGATGGAGCTGCTGTAACCGAAGTAGGTCGGGAAGACGTCCAGGGCGTCCCCCGTGTACGCGCCGGACCCACACCGTCCGTAGTACATATCGAAGGCGACGCCCACCTCGTAGCACAGCTCTGCAAGGGCGGCCTGCTCCGCCGTGTTGCAGCCGCCGC
>JAUVLG010000020.1 GCA_030595835.1 Candidatus Eiseniibacteriota bacterium
AGCGGACTCGCCGCGCAGAACAGCTTCTCCACTTCAGCCCGCACCCTGTCATGCTCGACGGCCCCGACAACGGCGAGCACCGCCTCCTCAGGACGGTACCTGCCGGCGTAGAAGGCCTTGAGATCGTTCAGACCCAGTCCCTTGATATCGGGCATGAGTCCGGCCACGGGATATCGATAGGGATGCCTGTCGAAGGCCAACGCGTCAACGCTCTCGTACACAAGTACCTCGGGGTCGTCATCCAGCATCATCCGCTCTTCTATGGCGACGCGCCTCTCTGTCTCGAACGCCTCCGGACCGAACTCGCAGTGGAACATCCGGTCGGCCTCGATCTGCAGAGGCATCGCCCAGTGCTCGGATGGCAGGACGAAGTAGTAGAGGGTGTGATCGCAGGTCGTCATCGCGTTGTTGGTTCCGCCCATGCTCCCGGTGAGCCGGTCGATCCAGCCCTGCGGTCGCGTCTTCGTGCCGCGGAACATCATGTGCTCGGTGAGGTGTGCAAGACCCGTCTTGCCGGCGGGCTCGTAGAGAGAGCCCGCTCTGTACATGAGCAACACCGCCACGATGGGCAGATCCTCCCTCGTGGCGGTCAGAAGAACGAGGCCGTTCGGAAGAACGGCCTTCCTGGGACGAGTACTGTTCAACGGCGCCTCACGCACGGAGCGGGTCCGCGTGCTCGCCCGCACCGCATAGAATTCTGCTCGGTCTTGACTCAGGGACTGTATCAACCTTATGCTTCGTTGCGATGGTCAGTCAAGCTTGGATTCTGCGGCTTCCTCCAGTGCGGAGCGGCCAATGCTCGCTTCCGATCTACACGTCCACCTCGATGGTTCACTGCGGGACGTCACTCTGCTCGCCCTGGCGAAGGACGCCGGTCTCATACCGGCCACGGCCGATGCCGACGCATTCGTGCGCAGACTGCGCTTCAGGCCGGGGATGTCCCTGCGCTCGTGCCTCACCAGATTTGACATCACGGTCGGGCTGCTTCAAACGCGGCGGGCGCTCGAGCGGGTTGCTCGCGAACTCGTCTGCGACTGCTACATGGACGGCGTCCGCCACACCGAGATTCGCTTCTGCCCGGTGCTGCACACGCGAGAGGGACTGTCCTCGGACGACGCGGTGATGTCGGTGCTCCGGGGAGCCGAGCAGGGCATCGGAGAGGCGTTGGCAAGCGCGCCCGCCGACCGGATATCGACGCGCGTGATCATCTCAGTCCTCCAGGGCATGAGCGAGGAAGAGGCGCGCGAGCTTGTGGATCTCGCCATCGGGCTCATCGACTTCGGCGTATCCGGGGTGGACCTGGCGGGTGACGAGGCGCTGTTCGACCCCGCGCGCTACGCCCGGTCGTTCGCGCGCGCGGCGGAAGCGGGACTGGGCGTCACAGTGCACGCGGGGGAGGGCGGCGATGCCGGGAACGTCGCGGCCGCCGTCGAGCTCCTTCACGCAGACAGGATAGGCCACGGAGTCAGCGCGGCCTCGAACACTGGAACGATGTCGCTCCTCGCGGACAGGGGTATCGCGGTGGAGGTGTGCCTGTCCAGCAACGTGCACACGGGAGCAGTGGAGTCGCTCGCAGGACATCCGCTCGTCAGGCTTGCTGACGCCGGCGTTCCGGTCGCGCTCGCGACCGACAACCGATTTTTCTCAGCCACATCTCTGAGCCACGAGTATGAATTGGCCATCAAGGAGGCGGGCGCGAGTCAGGAGTTGATCGCGCGGTCGGTGCTGCTGAGCGCGGACGCTGCGTTCCTGGCAGCTGATGACCGTGCCACCCTGCGCGAGCTATACCGCGTAAGCCTCGGGCCAGCTTCTGCGGAGTAACGCTCTGGAGACGCAGTTCCTGAACCCCGCCGGATCAGGGGGCGGAGCACCGAGAACGGAGGGAAGATCGTGGGTAAACTTCGAGTCGGCGTCCTGGCCTCCGGTAACGGGTCCAACCTGCAGGCGATAATCGACAGCTCGCAGGCAGGCAAAATCGACGTGGAGGTCGCCGTGGTCGTGAGTGATGTCGCGGACGCACACGCTCTCGAGCGAGCGCGCCGCGCCGGGATCCCGGCCGTCCACGTCCCGCCTGGGCGCTTCCGGACCAGACTGACACCCGAGGCGGAGCAGCGGTTCATCGAGGTTCTCGAGAAACACGGCGTGAGGGTGGTCGCCCTGGCCGGCTTCATGAGGATCCTGCACGACGACTTCCTGAAGAGGTACGCCGGCCGCGTTCTCAACGTGCACCCGGCGCTCCTGCCTGCCTTTCCAGGGCTGCACGGCCAGAAGCAAGCTCTGGACTACGGCGTGAAGTGGTCCGGCGCCACCGTGCACTTCGTCGACGCCGGAGTCGATACGGGCCCCGTTATCCTGCAGGCGGCCGTCCCTGTAATGGACGACGACACCCAGGAGACGCTCGCAGCCAGGATCCTCGAGCAGGAGCACCGCATCTACCCGGAGGCGCTTGGCCTGATCGCCGAGAACAGGATCCGCGTAGACGGGCGTCTGGTCACATCCGCAGGGGAAAACACCGGGGCCCGGGGTGGGGGCGAAGCTTGAGTCCGGCGGCCCAAAGGAAGCCGCGCGCACTGCTCGCGCTCATGTTGCTCGTTCTCGCGGGCGGCCACAGTGCCGCGCGTGATGACGTCCAGACAACACTGGTCCACCCGCCTTTCCGCCATTGCCTGGGAATGCACCGAGTCACGGCGTTGCACCTCTTCCTCTACCTGGGCGCCAGTACCCGCTTCAACGAACCCGCCGGTCTGGCAGCCGTCAAACTGGATGCCCTCGACGACCCATCCACGACATCTGATGACGACGAGCTGACGGTGTTCGGTCTCAACTCAGGCGAGTGCGAGATCATCTTCAACACATCCCTCGCCAATGTGGAAACGTACGGAGAGTGCGGAGACGACCGCGGCCAGTTCAGAAACCCGCTGGGCATCGCGGCGGATACTCGCGGCAACGTCTTCGTCGCGGATACCGGCAACCACCGCATCGTCCGCCTGCTCTACAAGGACGGCAAGCTGGAGTTCATCGCGAGCTTCGGCTCGGAGGGACAGCACGAGCTTCAGTTCTCCACGCCGTCTCAGGTGGCCCTGGGCGCGTCGGGCAACATCTATGTCGCGGACACGGGGAACGACCGGGTGGTCGCGATGACATCTACCGGGCAATGGCTCTACGAGATCACGGGGGACAACGAAGGACTCACCTTCGACCGTCCCGTGGGACTCGCCATGGTGGAGGGTGACGACCCGTGGATCAGCAGGCGGCAGGATTTCATCGTCGTGTCCGACCGAGATGGCAGCCGCCTGGTCAAGATCTCGCGCGACGGCCGGCTTCTCGGAACAGCAACATCCGAGGACCTGCCCCTTCCGTCGGTGCGATTCGACGCGCTGGCCATCGACTACTACGGGAGCGTCTACGCAACAGACGGTCCGAACGGCCGAATCCACAAGTTCGATCCACAGCTGCGCTACGTGACATCGGTCGGAAACTCGGACACAGGTAAGCTGGAGCTGGACGAGCCGAGAGGCATCACGCTGTGGCGCCGCTTCGGCCAGATATTCATCGCGGAGCGCGCGGGAGCCCAGTACTTCTGGATCGGCACCGACATACTCGACCTTGAGAGTTCCACCGACCGCCTCCGCCCGGGGGAGGACGACCTCAGCCTCAGCTACTTCCTTACGGAGGTAGCCCGCGTGACGGTGGAACTGGTCGACTCAGACGGCGACGTCATCCATACGCTCGTTGACAACAGACGCAGGGCCGTGGGCCGGAACGTCGAGCGTTGGGACGGGAGACTCGGGCGCCGCGGAGACCCGGCTCCGCCGGGTGCGTACACGCTCACGATCACGGCCACGCCCACCTACTCCTCGGGAGAGCATTTCCACGATACCGCAGAAACGCCGCTCTCGGTGCTTCATGCGACGTCCCGCTGACGGCAGACGTACGCGACGCACCCCTCACGGGGCCCCCGGAACACCACGCTTGCACGCCCCATGCGACTCTGTTAGTTTGTCAGGCTGGCTGCTCAGGGACACGAGACACGCAGAGACACCGGGCTGCGGCAGCAGGGGGCACTCTTGTTCGAGAAATTCCTGACGAAGATCACGGCTTCCAAGACAGGCCGCGAGATGAAGAAGCTCCTGCCTGACGTCGACCGCATCAATGACGCGTTCGAGGGGCTCTCCGGGCTCTCCGATGACGAGCTGAAGGGGAAGACCGACGAATTCCGGTCACGTCTGGCCGACGGCGAGACTCTCGACGACCTGATGCCCGAGGCCTTCGCCACCGTTAAGGAGACGTGCCGTCGGCTCGTGGGGAAGTCCTGGGACGTTGTCGGGCATCCCACGGCCTGGAACATGGTCCCATTCGACGTCCAGCTGATGGGAGCCGTCGTCCTGAATCGGGGTGAGATCGCGGAGATGGCAACGGGCGAGGGCAAGACCCTGGTCGCGACCATGCCTCTCTATCTGAACGCGCTCAAGGGAAGGGGCGCCCACCTCGTCACCGTGAACGACTATCTCGCCAAGCGTGACGCCGAGTGGATGACGCCCGTCTACGTCTCCCTGGGACTGACGGTCGGATGCATCCAGACCGGCATGACGCCCGAGGAGCGCAAGACGCAGTACGCGTGCGACATCACGTACGGCACGAACAACGAGTTCGGCTTCGACTACCTCCGCGACAACATGGCCGTGCGCTACGAGGACCGCGTCCAGCCCGACCACTTCTACGCGATCGTCGACGAGGTCGACAGCGTGCTGGTCGACGAAGCCCGTACACCTCTCATCATCTCCGGCACTGTCGAGCACTCCACGCACATGTTCGACAAGCTCAAGGCACCCGTCGAGCGTCTTGTGCGAGAGCAGACGAAGCTTGTCAATTCGATGATCGACGAGATCGAGAAGCTGCTCCAGAGTGAGGACACTCGCTACGAGGGATTGGTAAAGTTGGTGCAGACCCAGCGCGGGGCGCCGAAGCACAGGCGCCTCATGCGCCTCTTCGAGGACCCCTCGCTCAAGACCCAGGTTCAGCGCACAGAGAACGAACTCATGAGAGACAAGGTGCTCACGCAGCTGGATGAGGACCTGCTCTTCGTGATGGAAGAGAAAGGCCGAAACGCCGCGCTGACCGAGAAGGGCCGAGACGCGCTTGCTCCCGAGGAACGCGACCTCCTCGTGCTGCCCGACCTCTCAGAACATCTGGCCGCCGTGGATGCAGACGACTCCCTCTCGGCGGCGGAGAAGGCCACGCGCAAGAACGAGCTGCACCTGGGGTACGCGAAGACCAGCGAGCGCATTCACAACGTGGGCGCGCTCCTGAGAGCATACTCGGTCTTCGAGAAGAACGTCGACTACGTGGTGCAGGATGGGAAGGTGATGATAGTCGACGAGTTCACGGGCAGGCTGATGGCGGGACGCCGCTGGTCGGACGGCCTCCACCAGGCGGTCGAGGCCAAGGAAGGCGTCAAGATAGAGCGGGAAACCCAGACGCTCGCCACCATCACGCTGCAGAACTACTTCCGGATGTATGACAGGCTCGGCGGAATGACGGGCACGGCCGAGACCGAAGAGGACGAGTTCGCACAGATCTACCAGCTCCCCGTGCGCGTCGTCCCGACCAATGAGCCGATCCGGCGCACCGACTACAACGACCTCATCTTCAAGACGCGGCGCGAGAAGTTCGCCGCGGTCATCGAGGAGATAGAGCGCATCCACGAGCGGAAGCAGCCGCTGCTGGTCGGCACGGTGACCGTCGAGGTCTCGGAGATCATATCACGGCTGCTGAAGAGCAAGCGTATCCCGCACCACGTCCTGAACGCCAAGCATCACCAGAGTGAGGCGGAGATCGTGATGGGCGCCGGACAGGCCGGCGCGGTAACCATCGCGACGAACATGGCCGGCCGAGGCACCGACATCAAGCTGGGCGAGGGCGTGCTCCACTGCGAGAGGTGCTGCCTCAAGTGCAAGACCAAGGACTGCGCCAGCTGCCCGAACGGCCACGAGGACTACACCGAACAGTGCCTCGCGGACATGCCGTGCGGTCTCCGAATCCTCGGGACCGAGCGTCACGACTCCAGGCGCATCGACCGACAGCTCCGTGGCCGAAGCGGCCGACAGGGAGACCCGGGCTCCTCGCAGTTCTTCATCTCGCTTGAGGACGATCTCATGCGCCTGTTCGGCTCCGAGCGGATAGCGAAGGTCATGACAACGCTTGGAGTACAGGAGGGTGATGTCATCACTCACCCGATGGTCACAAAGGCCATCGAGCGCGCGCAGAAGCGCGTCGAGATGCACAACTTCGACATCAGGAAGCACCTCCTCGATTACGATGACGTCATGAATCAGCAGCGCGAGGTCATATACGCGCAGCGTCTCAACGTGCTTTCGGGCGGCGACCTGAGCCCTGAGATCGCGGATATCTTCCATGACATTGCGGAGAGGATCGTCCAGGCACGAACCGACGCCGGCGACATCCAGGAGACCTGGGACTTCGACGGACTCAAAGAGGATATTCGAAACACGTTTCTCATCGACCTGGACTTCTCGCAGGTTGACGTCACCGGCATCACACAGAACGCGCTCATGGAGAATCTCAACAGGGCGGTCACACTCGCCTACGAACGCCGGGAACAGGAACTGACGCCCGAGATAGTCAGAAGGCTCGAGCGCCTCGTCCTGCTTCAGGTCGTCGACAGGAACTGGCGCGACCACCTCCACGAACTCGACAGGCTCAGGGAAGGGATCGGACTCCGCGCCTACGGTCAGAAGAACCCCCTGCTCGAGTACAAAGCGGAAGCGTTCGACCTGTTCATAAACATGATAGAGACCATACAGGAGGAGTCGGCACAGCTGCTCTTCCGGGCCCAGGTGACGCCCCCGCCGGAGCAGACTTCCAGGGTCAGCACCGGTAGTGCTCACCACCCGGACGCTCAAGCGGCCTCGCACGCCTCGACGCCTTCTCCCATGTCGACCACGCCGGCGCCGCAGTTCGGAGCGGACGCTCCGAGAAGCGGCGGACAACCGGGCTCGGGTGGCCTTCCACTGCCGCCCGGCCGTGGCCGTGGGAGGGCAGCCGGGGGCGGAGAAGGCGGCGCGCGAAGAGAACCGGTCAAGAAGGACAAGAAGGTGGGGAGAAACGACCCGTGCCCGTGCGGCAGCGGGAAGAAATACAAGAAGTGCTGCGGGCGTGACGCCTGATATCGATGGTCGGACGAACGTTGTTTCGTGCAGGTCCAGGTCAGCTGAATGCAGGAGAGCAAATGGGCAAGTCACTCGTCATAGTCGAATCGAAGGCGAAGGCCAAGACGATCAACAAGATCCTCGGCCGTGGGTTCACGGTCAAGGCCTCGATCGGACACGTGCGCGACTTGCCGAAGAAGCTCGGCATAGACACGGAGAACGGGTTCAAACCGACCTACGTGACCATCCGCGGCAAAGGCAAGGTGCTCAAGGAACTCAGGGAGGCCGCGAAGAACTCCGACATGGTCTATCTGGCGTCCGACTTCGACCGCGAGGGCGAAGCCATTGCCTGGCACATCGCAGAGCTCCTGAAACTCCCGGCGGACAAGATGCAACGCGTTGTCTTCAACGAGATAACGAAGCGCGCCATTCTGTCCGCGATGGAACACCCCGGCGAGATCGACATGAACAAGGTCGATGCACAGCAGGCACGACGCGTGCTCGACAGACTCGTCGGGTACGAAGTCAGCCCGGTACTCTGGAAGACGATATACTACGGCCTGTCGGCGGGACGCGTCCAGTCGGTGGCACTCAGACTCATCTGCGAGCGCGAGGCTGAGATCGAGGCGTTCCTGCCGGAGGAGTACTGGACCATCGACGCCATCTTCATAACTGAGGGCGGCGACGAGGTGGAGGGACGGCTCGAACGCATAGACGGCAGGAAAGTGCGCATCACCGAGGGGGAGCAGGCTCACGGGATAGTCGAGCGGCTCGCCGGCAAGGAGTTCCGGGTAGCGAGTCTCAAACAGAGAACGCGGAAGGTCAACCCGTTCCCTCCGTTCATCACCAGCACGCTGCAGCGCGCCGCCGCAAACAAGCTGAGGTTCACTTCCAAGAGAACCATGACTGTGGCACAGCAGCTCTACGAGGGCCTTTCCACCGGCGGTGAGAATGTCGGCCTCATCACATACATGAGGACCGACTCCACTCGTATGGCCGGCGAGGCCGTCGCTGAGGCGAGGGACCACATCACGTCCGCCTTCGGCAAGGACTACCGCGCGGAGAAACCGCGACACTACAGATCGAAGAAGGGTGCGCAGGACGCTCACGAGGCCATCAGACCAACGTCGGTGGCCCGCACGCCCGAGTCGCTCAAGGCGCATCTCACGACCGACCAGTTCAGGTTGTATCAGCTGATATGGCGGCGCTTCCTGGCCACACAGATGGCGCAGGCGGTGTACGAGAACACGACGCTCATGATCGAGGCCGACGGACACGGTTTCAAGGCAACGGGGTCGGTGGTCGCGTTCCCCGGCTGGACGGCCGCGTATTCCGCCGTTCGGACCGATATCAATGAGCTACCCGCTCTCCAGGAGGGCGAGGTTCTGGACGCCAGGTCCATCGACGCGAATCAGCGCTTCACGAAACCGCCCGCCCGCTATTCGGAAGCCACGCTCATCAAAGAACTCGAATCGAATGGCATAGGGCGCCCGAGCACGTACGCGACCATCGTGGACACGCTCAAGAAGAGGAAGTACGCCTCGCTCGACAAGCGACTGTTCGCTCCGACGGAACTTGGCCGCACGGTATGGAACCTCCTCGAGCAGGTCTTCTCCGACATCTTCAACGTGGACTTCACGGCCCAGATGGAGAGCGACCTGGACAGAGTCGAGTCCGGCGAGGATGCGTGGGCGGACATCGTGGGAGAGTTCTACGGTCCGTTCAAGAGCCGACTGGACGACATCGAAGGTCGGATAGCGGACCTCAAGGAGTCGCTAGTCAAGCAGACGGAAATCCCCTGCGAGAAGTGCGGCTTGATGATGGTGGAAAAGTGGGGGAGGAACGGGCGCTTCCTCGCATGCTCCGGCTATCCCAAGTGCAAGTTCTCCAGGCCGGTGGAAGGAGAGGAGCCCGAGGAGTTCGACGTCAAGTGCGAGGTGTGCGGCGCCCCCATGCTCCTCAAGCACGGGCGCTTCGGACAGTTCCTCGGCTGCTCCAACTACCCCGAGTGCAAGACCACGATGCCGCTTCCGACGGGGGTCTCGTGCCCGCAGGAGAAGTGCGACGGCGTGCTGGTCCAGCGGCGCAGCAAGAGAGGGCGGACCTTCTACGGCTGCACCAGGTACCCTGCGTGCAGCTACGCGATATGGGACAAGCCCGTGCCGGTCACGTGTCCTTCGTGTCAGGCGGGCTTCATGGTCGAGAAGAACACGAAGAGCCGCGGCAAAGAACTCGTCTGTCTGGAGTGCGGGGAGAGGGCAGCGCCCGAGAGGGAGACGGACGACGTCTGAATCGAGAACTCAACGAGGTGTCGGTCTGCTCTCGGCGAGGCATCGGTGCACTGAGCGCGGCGCATCCGGAGTACAAACGTGACTTCCGCAAAGAGTGGGAAGACCGGCGACGCCGGCACCAGGAAGAAACGAAGAGGACGGCTCTTTCGCCGGGCGGTCGAGGGTTTCCTCACCGACCTCGAGAGACGCAACTTCTCGCCGCATACAGTGGTCGCGTACAAGCGAGATCTCGCGCGCTTCGCCGACTTCCTGTCCGAGGTAACACATGACGAAGAGCCGCGTCTCGCGAGCTTCGAGTCCGCTACGGTACGGCGCTTCGTAGCCTGGATGGTGTCGTCACGCTACGCGAGGCGCTCGGTGCAGCGCAACCTTGCCGCCCTGCGCTCCCTCGCGAAGTACCTCATCAAACGCAAGGCCATCCGCGGGAATCCCACGCTTGGGCTGACGGCCCCGAAGCCGGCCAAGCGGCTTCCCTCATTCCTGACGCGTAGGGAAACCGACCTGCTCTTCAGTTGCGCGGCCGAGCCCACGATCGCGGAGCTCCGCGACCGGGCGATCCTCGAGCTTCTATACGGCACCGGGATACGCCTTTCCGAGCTGGTGTCCCTCTCGCTCCGCGATGTCGACGCCTCCGGAGGTCTCGTCAGGGTGACCGGCAAGGGCCGGAAGCAGCGGGTGGTCCCACTGGGCAGTTCCGCCGAGAAGAGCATCACGCGGTATCGCAAGGCGCTGGGAAAGGGCGCGCCGGACGACGCACTCTTCCTGAACCTGCAGGGCCGCCGCCTGTCCGGCAGAAGCGTTCAGCGAATTGTCTCGAGGAGACTGGCGCAGGTGTCCGAGGCCAGGTCGTTGAGTCCCCACGTGCTGAGGCACACCTTCGCCACGCACTTGCTCAACGCCGGCGCCGACCTCAGAGCCGTGCAGGAGCTCCTCGGCCACTCGAGCCTTTCGAGCACGCAGATTTACACACACGTCACGACTGAGCGTCTGAAGGACGCATACAAGAAGGCACATCCCAGAGCCTGAGCGCCCACGAACCGCAGCGGCACCTACGGAGGACTCAATGAAGGATTTCATTTCAATCGCCGACGTAGACAGGACCACAATGACAGAGCTCTTCGAGCTCGCAGCGGAACTCAAGCGCGACAGAACGGGGAGAAACGACCTGGCGGGGAAGACGGTGGGGCTCCTCTTTCACAAACCGTCGCTGAGAACCAGGGTAAGTTTCGAGGTCGGCGTGTCGGAACTCGGCGGACATCCCATGTACCTCACTGACGCAGAGATCAAGATGGGACAGCGCGAGTCCATCTACGACATCGGGAAGGTCTTGTCACGTTACATACACGGCATCATGATCAGAACGTTCGCTCACTCAAACTGCACCGAGCTGGCAGACGCGGCCGACGTTCCGATCATCAACGGACTGACCGATCTGACGCATCCCTGCCAGGTGATGGGCGACATCCTCACGTGCCTGGAGAACGGCAAGGATCCGGACACCATGGTCGTGGCCTTCATCGGCGACGGCAACAACGTCGCGAACTCGTGGGTCAACGCAGCGGGCAACATGTCGTTTGAGCTCCGCATAGCGGGCCCGTCGGGCTACGAACCGAAGGAGGAACTGCTCCAAGCCGCCAGAGCGAAGGGAGCCAGGGTCACCGTCCTGCACGATCCCATCGAGGCGGTCACGGCCGCTGACGTCGTCTACACGGACGTCTGGACCAGCATGGGACAGGAGGGCGAGAAAGCGGAGCGAGACAGTCAGTTCCAGCCCTTCCAGGTGAACGACGAGCTCCTGTCGCACGCGGCGGACGACGTGATAGTGCTGCACTGCCTGCCGGCGCACCGAGGCGAAGAGATAACGGGCGCCATCATGGACGGACCACGCTCGGCCGTGTTCGATCAGGCCGAGAACCGTCTGCACATACAGAAGGCCATCATGGCAACACTCATGGGGAACGCCTGATGAATCGCGGCCGCGCATGCTTTCCAGCGCTCGCTCTGGCGCTTGTGCTCGCCTCGGGATGCGCCCGCGTCGGTGCCCCGCCCGGCGGACCGGCTGACACTACACCACCGGTCATCGTTCTCACCGTACCCGAGAACGCCGCGACCGAAGTGGGACGCAACGCTGAGATCATGATAGAGTTCAGCGAGGAGATGGACCGCCGTTCGGTCGAGCATGGTTTCTCGATCGAGCCCGACGTGAAGCTCAAGAACCTGAGATGGGAAGGCGCCACGCTCGTCGCCACGCCGGTCGCCGAACTCCCGGACTCGACCACGTTCGTTGTTGGCCTCGCCGAGTCCGCCAAGGACTACCACGGGGTCACCATGGAGGCGCCATTGGCCCTGATGTTCTCCACCGGCCCGACTCTGGACACGGGCGTCATAAGCGGAGCTGTCACGTTGATGGGCGAGGGTGTGGCGAGCGCAACGGTGTGGGCCTGTCGGCCGCCGGTGACCACCGACGGCGGGATCATCCGTGCCTGTAGATACGCCACGCTGACCGCTTCCGACGGCACCTTCCGTTTCGTCGGCGTTGCGGCCTCGGAGCAACCCTACGTCCTGCTCGCGTTTGTCGACATGGACCAGGACAACGTGTACACGGTTCGCGAGGAGACCGGCCGCCTCGCTGAGGCTGCCGCGATCATCGACGGCCCCGACGCAACGGCTCCCGGCATCCGGATTGAATTGGGCGACGGCCTCGAAGAGGGAATACCCGCGATCATGCGGGAGTAAGGAGGAGCTCTGGAATTCGCGAAAATGACGGGCGCCGGCAATGACTTCATCGTCATCGACGACCGCCTGAACGTAATAGGCAATGATGCCAGAGAGCTCGCGAAACAGCTGTGCCGGCGCAGGCTCTCGGTCGGAGCGGACGGGCTCATACTTGTCGTGCCAAGCACGCGCGCCGACTTCCGCATGAGGTACTTCAACCCTGACGGGACCGAAGCCGACATGTGCGGCAACGGCGGCCGGTGCGTGGCGAGATTCGCACGCGACAAGGGCATAGCCGGAACGGTGATGACGTTCGAGAGCCGTTCCGGACTTCACGACGCGGAGATCCTGGACGGCGACGATGTCCTCCTCAAGATGGCGGAACCGCGGGCCGTGCTCCTGAACAACTACTTCCCGATCGCGGGGGAAAAGCGGGCGCTGCACAGGATAAACACGGGCGTCCCGCACGCGGTCTGTGAAGTCGAGAATCTGGCGGACTTCCCCGTAGTGGAAACGGGGAGGATCATACGCTACCTCTCAGCGTTTGTACCCGAGGGAACCAACGCTGACTTCATCGAGGTGCTGGACGAGCACACGGTGGCGCTCCGGACCTACGAGCGTGGCGTCGAGGACGAGACGCTCGCCTGCGGAACCGGTGCGGTTGCCGCCGCACTCATATCCGCGGCCCTCGGAAAGACGCGTCCCCCGGTTGCCGTACACACGCGGGGCGGGGATACGCTGACGATCGGGTTCTACATGAGTGACGTGGGGTTCTGCGACGTGACGCTCTCGGGGAACGCAGAGACCATCTACGAGGGCGCGCTCGAGCAATCCGGGGAGTAGGATCCGGCCGCGGGCTTCGAGCCACGAGGAAAACCGGGAGGACCGATGTTCACAGGGTCATTTGTAGCAACGGTCACGCCAATGAGGGACGGGAAGGTCGACGAGAAGTCGCTCCGCGACCTCCTGAGAATGCACCTCGAGGCCGGGACGGCGGGCATCGTGCCGGCCGGGTGCACGGGCGAAGCGGCAACCCTCTCATCGGAGGAGAGGCTCAGGATGCTCGCGGTGTGCCTTGAGGAGGTCGGCGATGCCATGCCGGTCATTCCGGGCACGGGCTCGAACTCCACGGCGGAGACCATTCACCTGACCAGGGCGGCCGCGGCGGCCGGGGCGCACGGTGCGCTCATCATAACGCCTTACTACAACAAGCCGACCCCCGAGGGGCTGTATCAACACTACCGCAACGTGGCCCTCGAGGTCGATCTCCCGATCGTTCTGTACAACGTCCCGTCGCGGACCGGCATTAACATGCTCCCCGAGACGGTCGCGCGCCTGTCGGAGATCGAGAACATCGTGGCCGTGAAGGAGGCGAGCGGTTCCGTCGATCAGGTCAGCGAGATCGCGGAGCTGTGCGACATCACGATCCTCTCCGGAGACGATCCGCTGACACTGCCCATGATGTCCGTGGGAGCCACTGGCGTGGTCTCGGTGGTTGCCAACGTCCTGCCGCGCATGGTCGCAGAGATGGTGCAGGCCTTTCCCGGGCGGCCCTCGAGGGCCAAGGAGCTTCACCACGCCCTCCGCCCCATATCGAAAGCGCTCTTTCTTGAGACCAGCCCCGGGCCGATCAAGTACGCCATGGCCGAGCTCGGGTTGATAGGAAGCGACGAGCTGCGGGCGCCACTCGTGGGGGTGACCGAACAGACGAAGGATAGAATGGAGGACGCTCTGGCCGCGATCCGACTCGCTCGCGGGTAGACGAGCAAGTGACCAGCCCCAGAGGCAGTGACCGTGATCATCCGTGATGTCCCACGCAGTGACTGGGCGAGAGCGGGAGTTCCGTACTCGAAAATGGGACCGGACAAGTAGACGGCACCGGTGCCCGGGTCACGCCATCCGGGGCCTGCAAACGGAACCTGCAACCCGGCTCTCGAGTCACGGCATGCGGATCAGAGGAGGAGGAGCTCATGACCAACCATCCGGAAACACGAGGTGGACGTCGCGGGCGTGCGCATCCCGTCCTCCTGGCCGTGCCGGCGCTGGCGTGTGCGCTCGCACTCCTCGTGCCGGGCTGCGGCGGAGAGAGCGGCCCCCTTGAACCCACTGGCCTTGCGATAACACTCGGCAGCCGGCGCGTGCAGATAACGCGCAGCATCGAGGTCGAGGTCGTCAATGCGTACCCCGCCGCCCGTGACGAGCATCCGGACTGTGATTGGTACGTCGACGGGATACTCGGCGGTAGCGCCATGAAGGGGACGGTCACACAGACGAACCCCGCAACCTTCACCGCGCCGTCGGTGGTGCCCGCGGGTGGCGCCGTGGAGATCAGCGCCGTTTCGCAGTCCGACTCGTCGTTCACGGCCTCCGACACGCTCGCAATCGTCTTCACGGTCCGCTACGTCGACGTCGAGGACGGGAGCGACATGTCAAGCGGCGGTACCTGGGCGAACCCGCTGAGAACCCTTACGTACGCCCTTGACCTGGTTGACGACGGCGACACGCTCGCCGTCCTGCCGGGCTCCTACGACCCCGATCACGGCGAGGCTGGGAACTACTTCATCCCGGGAGGAGTAGCGCTGATCGGCACTAGCAGGGACTCGTGTCTCATATCTGGCTCCGGCACCGACTACAGCGTGGTCCGTTTGGGAGACGGTGCGGTCATCGCGGGCTTCACGATCGGCAACTGGGACGCAGACAACATCGCAATACTGACGACGGGAGGGGGCCTCATCAGGGACATCGCCATCAGCGAACCGTTCGGGTTTTGTGGGATACGGGCCGACGGAGAGCGGCGACGGCGGGACAACGACGTCGTCATCGAGGATTGCGAACTGGTGAACACGGAAACTCCGGCAACGGGGAGGGCGCTGGAGCTCTACTACGGCACTCACTGCGTTGTTCGGGGCTGCACGATCAGCGGGTGGCAGTACGGTCTCTACGTCAACCGCGATTCCGACCCCCTCATCGAGCGAAACACGATAACGGGCAACGGGTACGGAATCATCGCCGCCGGGGGAGGTGCGCTTCTGACCGACCCCGACCTCGGGGGCGGAGCACGCGGCAGCGATGGGGGCAACACCATTCGCGACAACGCGTACGTCGGTGTGTACAACTGGACCGAAGCTACCATCTGGGCGCTCGACAACACCTGGACAACCGATCCGCCCACGGAGGGTCCGACCCCGACCGACTTCATGAACACCGGCGGCGGCGCCATAATCTGGACCAGGTAGCTTCTCGTCGGATTACGGTGACGCGGGTGCCGTTGCCGTAATCCGACGACACCCGTGCCCCGAGCATTCACCCTGCTCGGGAAGCGCCGACGCTCCGGGGCATATCTCCCTTCTTGCCACAAATACCAACTTAGGATTGGACGGATTTGGCGCACCCGACCTAGACTGAATTGACAGTCAACCCGTCGGCTGCCGCGTAGCGTGGTTTCAGATGAAGCCGCGCGTCGCGGTTTGCTTTTTTCCGGCGCGTCTGGGACGACGTTTCCCCGGGAGCCCCTTACTACGAAACGGAGAACATATGCATCAGAGGGAAGAGTGGGAACGGGACCTGAGTCGGGTCATCACGACGGCCGACGAGCTAGCCAAGTTCATTGACCTGACCGATGACGAGGCGAAGGCCATCCATGAGCTGCGTGAGGAGTATCCGCTCAAGATCTCACGGCACTACGCGAGCCTCATGAGCCCGACGGACCCGAACGACCCGATCAGAAGAATGGTGGTTCCGACGACTGAGGAACTGCAGCACAAGCCGGGTGAGGAAGACGATGATGTGCACGCCGACGAGGCGAGGTACCAGCCATGCCCCGGGATCGTCCACAGGTATCATGGCAAACTCCTCCTGCTGCCAACGCTGACGTGTGCCTCTCATTGCCGCTTCTGCTTCAGGAAAGGCGGCAAGGTCGTGCATCTGAGCCAGGAGGAAAGCGACAGGGCGCTCGACTACATCCGTAAGGACGAGTCGATACGCGACGTCATAATCACCGGCGGGGAACCCCTCGTCCTCTCGGACGACGAACTGTACCACTGGGTATCGTCGTTGCGGGCCATACCGCACGTGCAGCTCATCCGTATCACCACTCGTTCGCCCATCTACACGCCGTCCAGGATCACCGAGTCCTTCGTCCGAATGCTGGCGGAACACAACCCGCTCTTCATGACGATGTCCTTCGTGCATCCGCGGGAGATAACGCCGGAGGTGGAGCGAGGCCTCAAGATGATGGGGGACGCGGGGATCGTCATGCTCCAGCAGGGACCGCTGCTCAAGGGTGTCAACGATGATCCTGCCGTCCTCAAGCGGCTCTACGAGAAGCTCGTCTCGCTCCGGGTGATGCCGTACTACGCGATCTGGGGCATCCACACCCCGGGGGCGGAGCACTTCGTCGTAGAAGGCGACGAGGCGAGCCGGATCCTCGGCAGCATGGAGAACAAGACCTCGGGGTTCTGCGTCCCGCACCTCATCACGATCGCCAGGGGGGACAAGGTGCGCATGATGGGCTGGTCGCCGGAGAAAGAGCAGTCCCACCTTGAGCGTCGCAGGCGTGCGAAGTCCACCGCGCCCGCGCAGTTCGCGCCGGCCCTCGATGGGAGACATGATTAGAGAAGGGAAGCGCGCACCAGGCGTTTCTCGCATGTCAGAGCAGCAGAGAGGCGGCGGCCACAGTGGCCGCCGTCTCTTTTCTTCCCCTGAAACCGACTCTCTCGCTCTGTTCAAAATGTGACCTCTTCTGACCAGCCCGCGGGCAGCTGTCGTTGCATCGTGCGATTGAGCCGCTGGGCGCCTTCCCTGGGCCCCCCTCCGCCACCTCAACACTCTGCCAAACCTCTTGAAACCGGCGCAGTCGGCCTTTCCCGCTGGAACGGGTCTTGCTTTGTATCCGCTTAGACAAATCCGCGTGCCTGAATCCGGGCACGCAGATGGCAAGGGAGCGCCCGACACGACGCGGCCTCACCCCGATAACGGCGGCGTGAACCGCGATGTCGTACGCGAGCAAGGAGAGGGTTCAATGAGAACAGCAAAGTCAGGCGTTGGATACGTGGACATGACAGACTCCCTCGAGGCCGGGCGCAAGTGCGCGGAGAAGGCCATGAGCGACGGCTCTCTGCAGCGGAGCGATTTCACCGTGGCCTTCTGCGGCGGAAACCACGATCCGATCAACTTCCTGAAGGCAGTGCGCGAGGTCGTCGGAGAGAGCACGCTCATTGGAGGAACGGCCGTCGGCGTCATCACCAACGAGAAGTCCAGCTACGGAGGGTACGAGGCCGGCGTGGCCGTTGTCTCGTCGGACTCGATGCGCTTCGACGCCATGTCCGTCGGTGGACTCAAGGAAGGCGAGGAAGCGGCGGGCGAGGAACTCGGCCGCATGCTTGCGGGCAGGTCGGAGGAAGACGCGCAGGCCATCCTGCTCTTCTACGACTCCGTCAAGTCGACACCTCCGCTCACGGTCAACCTCGCCAGCCAGCTCATCAAGGGTGTCGAGAAAGGCCTCGGCAAGCAGCACGCGCCCGTGTTGGGCGGCGGCATGATCAAGGACTACCAGTGGAGCGGCTCGCACGTCTTCGCCAACGACCAGGCGATGACACAGCACGCCGTCGGCGTCGTAATCTCCGGCAACTGTTCGGTCCACCACGCGATCAGCCACGGGTGCGAGCCGGCCAGTGACTACCACACCATCACCGACATCGACGGTCCGGTGGTGAAGGAGCTCGATGGGCGTCCAGCGCTGGACGTCATCGAGGACATCATTGGCGCCGGAGCGGCCCGTGACTGGCAGCAGTATTCACTTCTGGTCACGCTGGGCGCCAACTACGGGAGCGACCCATACGGCGACTTCGACGAGAACCAGTACGTGAACAGGCTCATTGCCGCAGCGAATCCGGACGATGGCTCCGTCATCCTGTTCGAATCCGATTTCGGGGTCGGCGAGCGGATCCAGATCATGCGTCGCAGCAACGAGCACATGCTCAGCTCGGCCCGCCAGATGTCCAACGGCGTGCTGAAGAGCATGGGTACGACTGACCCATTCCTCGCGCTCTACATCGACTGCGCCGGCAGGACCAGCGGCTTCTCGGGCGCTGGCGCAGAGGAAGGCGCCATCATCCAGGAGACCATCGGCTCGCAGATGCCTCTCCTCGGGTTCTACTCGGGCGTCGAGATTGCTCCGTTCATGGGCGGCTCGCGCGCTCTTGACTGGACCGGCGTGCTCATAGTGCTCTCGGAGGAATAGAAGTTGCCCGATTCGCTCAAAGAAGAAGGTTCCAGTACTGACGAACTCGAACGTCAGCTCAAGGGACTGAGGTCTCGACTCGAGAGACTCGGCGGTGAGGTCGTGCGTGCTGACTACAAGGTCATGCACCTGACCCAGGAGGTACGTCGGTCCAGGAAGGCCTTCAGTTTCCTTACCGGGTTTCAGTACAGCACCAGTCGGGCGCCCTCGCTTGAGGAGCTCTATCGAATTGCCCTCAAGGCGATCGTGTCCGAGCTCTGGATGAAGCGCGCCGTGATCCTGGAGTTGAATGAGTCCGGGACCTGCCTGCGCCAGACGGCGATGCTGGGCTCGGCCACCGACGATCAGGAGGTGTGTCTGGCTCTGCCCGCCGACAGCAAGGAGGCGTGGTCCAAGCCCCAGCTGATCAACGGTGAGACACTGGAGGAGCCCTGGATCGAGCAGGTCAGGTCCAAGCTCGGGCTGCCGTTCTTCGTGTGGATCCCTGACACGCGCCAGGGGCAGATGGAGACCGTGTTGGTGGCGGGCACCATGTCGGAAGACCCAGCCCAGGCGCCCAAGCTGACCGGGCACGACCTGGACCTCTTCATCTCCATGTGCGCCATCCTTTGGGTCGATCGGATGAACCTGCTCGCGCGAGGAGCTCTCGAGCGACAGGTGCTGTACGAGTCCCTTCTCAACAAGATCTCGTCCACGCTGCTCCAGGACTACGAGGCCCCCGCGGCACACCTGGACGACGTCCTGACGCGCGTGGGCCACGGATGGTCGCTCGACAGAATGCGGCTACTTCAGAGAGACGCCGGAGACCACATCAGTACCGTCACGCACGAGTGGACCGCTGGCGAACTGCCGGAGGTCGAGGGCGCGACGCCGACCTTCGCCCCTGAGGAGATCCCCGAGTGGCGCGATGCGATGGCCAGCGGCGAAACGGTACAAATAGACGACGTTGAGCAGCTTCCACCAGAGCAGGCCGCGCCCCTCAAGGCCGCGGGCATCCGTTCGCTGCTCCTGGTTCCCACGAACGTGCGGGGAGCAGCCGCCGGCTGCACCAGCTTCGAACGCTGCAGGTCCGTGAAGCGGTGGAGCAATGAGGACAAACAGCTCCTCGAGGTCGTTTCGGGATTGATATCGGGCGCACTGTCGCGTGAACGTGAGATGGAGGAACGAACGCAGCTCGAGGCCGAGTATAACCACTCGAAGAAAATGGAGGCGGTCGGCCAGCTCGCCGGAGGCGTCGCGCACGATTTCAACAACCTGCTCACCACCATCCAGGGGTACGCACAGCTCCTCGCGGCAAGATTGCCAGAGGAGTACAGAGAACTGCCAGGACTCAAGGAAATAGTCATGGCCAGCGAGCGAGCGGCCGCGCTGACGCGCCAGCTCTTGACCTTCAGCAGGCGCGACACCGCCACGACCGCTCCGCTCAACATCAACGACACCGTCACCGAGACAATGAAACTCGTTGGACGCATGCTCGGCAAGAAGATCTCCGTCGAGTTCGATCTCGGGTCCGACATGGACACCATCGTCGGCGATGTGCAGCAGATCAACCAGCTCATCATGAACCTCGCCATCAACGCGAGGGACGCAATGCAGGATGGCGGGACGATAACCATATCCACGCGCGAGATGCCGACAATTGGCACCCTCGCTCGCCGCTTCACCATCCCCGGCATCGAGCGCTGCCAGATCCTGGAGATCGCCGACACCGGTTGCGGCATGGATGACGAGACCAAGGAACGCATCTTCGAACCGTTCTTCACTACGAAGGAGCCAGGCCAGGGGACCGGCCTCGGTATGTCGATCGCGTTCAGCGTCGCGCGCCGTCACGGGGGCTTCATCGATGTCGAAAGCCAGGTCGGCATCGGCACAACATTCAGCATCTACCTGCCCGTCAGACGGCCAGAGGAAAGGAAACCGAAGGAGAAGAAGCCCGTCGGTCTGTCCTCCGGCAACAACGAGACCATCCTGGTGGTCGAGGACGATGCAGGCGTCAGGGCGATGGTTCGCGAGGCGCTCGTCGCCAGCGGATACAACGTCGTCGTGGCCGAGAACGGTCGCGAGGCGCTTGAGGAAGTGAGACAGGCAAAGCATATCTCACTGGTCGTGACCGATGTCGTCATGCCGGAAATGACCGGCAAGCAAATGTGGGATCAGCTGGCCAGCGAGGGATTCGACGCACCTCTCATCGTCATGAGCGGCTTCCCTCAGGCGACTGAGGTCAGCACGCTCTCGAGGTCCGCTTCGACGTATCTTCAGAAGCCCTTCGGTCCTCAGGAAATATCGAGGGCGGTCCGCACCACCCTCGATTCCTTCGAAAAGCAGCACACCAGTAGCGACGCGTAGCCACATTACACACATCAGCCGAGGGCGCTTCCACTACCGCGCCTTCCGCGCCCAACTGTCGGCCGGCTCGCCCCGGCCGACTCACTCTTTTGCCCTTGACTTGGGCGCCTCAACGACGAAACAATCCGCCTGAGCATCTATTGTTGCCGAGGGTTCGCATCAATCGGTCGCCCGCGGGTGGTCGATACAGGAGGCGGTTTGGTACGTACCGTCGTCAGCGGGATCTGCGGGCGAACGGGCATGCTCGTCGCCGCACGGCTTGCGGCCGCGGAGGGCGTGGAACTCGTCGCCGGCGTTGAAGCGCCGGGCCACGAGAACGTCGGCATGAAGCTAGCCGATGTCCTCCTCGCAAGTTCATTGGGCGGCCGAGTGGTCGGGGCGCTGTCGGACCTCGACCCCGACGCGTTCAACGTCCTCGTGGATTTCTCGGTGCCGGAGCAGTCAGAGCTCTGTGCCAGGTTCTCTGCCACAACAGGGACGGGACTCGTCGTCGCCACGACCGGACTCACTGAAGCGCAGACCGAGATCGTGCATGCCGCCTCATCCCGAGCGGCCGTGGTGCTCGCATCCAATACCAGCGTCGGAGCCAACGTTCTGTTCGCCGTGCTCGAGCGGGCCGGAGCCGCGCTAGGTGAGGATTTCGACATCGAGATCGTCGAGGCCCACCACCGGGACAAGCGCGACGCTCCGAGCGGCACCGCGCTCACCGCAGCCGAGATCCTGGCGCGGGCGCGGGGGAGGAGCAGTGACGCCGTTGTCGTTGCCGGAAGAACCGGCTCGAGCATCCAGAGGAATCGCGGCGAGATTGGCGTGCATTCGGTGCGCGGCGGGTCGATAGCAGGACGCCACACGATCCACTTCCTGTCCGGCCTTGAGACGCTGTCCCTGGAACACGTGGCTCTATCGAGAGAGGCCTTCGCGGTCGGCGCAGTCCGTGCAGCGCGCTTCGCCGCTGTCAGCAAACCTGGACTCTACGACATGCTCGACGTGCTCGGGCTTCGAGACCCCGCGGACAGGGAGAGCACCATGCCATCGGAGGGGACGACGCGGAGCTGCCGGTGATACGGATATATGTAAGACGTGGCGGCGACGTTATACTCCATAGTGAGGGATGCGACCTCAGCATCGAGCGCAGGCTGTCGCGGGTCATAGACGACCATCTGCAGGAGCTTCTGAACCAATGACAAGATGGAGAGGGAAGGGATGCTCGAGGCTTCTCGAGATCATCCTGGAATGCAACGAGCTGAAGGCCATCCCACGCATGGGCTGGCGTGTCAGGGGAGTCCGAAACGGGGAGAGCGTCGCCGAGCACTCGTACGCCGTGGCGCTGATCGCGATGCTGGTGGCCGACCGGCTCGACGTCGACATCGACCACGCGAAGCTGCTCAAGATCGCGCTGGTGCACGATCTCCCGGAACACATGCTGGGAGACATCCACGCTCCCGCGGCGCAGATACTCGGGGAGGACGTCAAGGAGGCGGCCGAGCTGCGAATAATCCGGCGCCTCTTCACCGGCCTCGAGGCCGGTGGCGAATACGTGGAGCTTTGGAAAGAGTTCGCCGAGCGTTCCTCCATCGAGGGCAAGCTGGTCCGCGCGATCGACAAGCTCGAGATGTTCACACAGGCGTACCAATACGAGTGTTCCGGCAACAGAATGCTCGACGATTTCTGGGGATGGGAAGGCAACATGCGGGACTTCGGGTTCAGCGAGATCCAGGAGCTCTACGACGAGCTGATGGGGCTGCGAACCAGAGAGAGCCACAACCGCTCGGACACGAGCACGAACGGGGAGAGCAATGCGCTGGAGTAAGGCACTAATTCCGACACGCAAGGAAGACCCTTCCGACGCCGAGACCACGAGCCACAAGCTGATGGTCAGGAGCGGGTGCATCCGAAAACTGACGTCCGGCGTGTACAGCTACCTGCCGCTGGGAAAACGCGCACTCCTGAAGGTCGAGGCTATCGTCCGGGAGGAGATGGACGCTGTTGGGTGCCAGGAAATCCTGATGCCGGTGCTCAATCCAGCGGAGCTGTGGCGGGAGACCGGGCGATGGGACGTGTACGGCAAGGAACTCTGGAGGGTGCACGACCGAAACAACCGTGAGTTCGCGCTGGGCCCGACCCACGAGGAAGTGGTAACAGACATCGTCAGAGACGAGGTCCACTCCTACAAAGAGCTGCCCTTCACGGTCTATCAGATCCAGACCAAGTTCCGCGATGAGCTTCGGCCGCGATTCGGCATAGTGCGCTCGCGTGAGTTCCTGATGAAGGACGCTTACAGCTTCCACCGTGACGAGGAGTCGCTCGACGAGACGTACAACAGCATGTGCGACGCCTACACGCGCATCTTCGAACGCTGCTCCCTGACGTTCCGTCCGGTCGAGGCCGCCACGGGCGCCATCGGCGGCAGCCACTCCCACGAGTTCATGGTGCTGTCCGACACCGGGGAGTCCGAAATCATCGTGTGTGAGTGCGGGTACGCCGCGACGGATGAGAGGGCCGAGGGCGCCGTCGACCCGCCGTCCTACAACGAAGCGCCGGGCGTGATGGAGCGTGTCGAGACCCCGAAGATGAAGACGATCGAGGAGGTCTCCGAGTTCCTGGGAATCGACCCCGCGAAGCTGGTCAAGACCATCATCTACGAGGCGGACGGACGTCCCGTGGCCGCACTGGTAAGGGGAGACCGGGAGATCAACGAGGCGAAGCTCTCGATGGCGTTGGGCGCCGACCTCGTGGTACCCGCGCCTCCAGAAGTCATCGAGAAGCTCACCGGAGCGCCCGTGGGCTTCGCGGGACCGGTCGGGCTCGCGGGAATCGACGTCATCGCGGACCACACGGTCGAGCCGCTCGTCAACGTGGTCGTCGGCGGCAATGCACAGGACGTCCACCTCAAGAACGTGAATCCGGGACGCGATTTCAAGGTGACGGCGTTCCACGACATCGTGCTCGTCCGGAAGGGCGACCACTGCGCCAGGTGCGGCGGTGAGCTGAACTCGTTCAGGGGCATCGAGGTCAGTCAGGCCTTCAAGCTTGGGACGAAGTACTCGCTGAGCATGAACGCGACCTACCTGGACGAAGACGGCGTGGCCAAGCCGTTCATCATGGGGTGCTACGGTCTGGGAGTGTCGCGCACGGTCGCAGCGATCATCGAGCAGCACAACGACAAAGACGGCATAGCGTGGCCACTGTCGGTCGCGCCCTTCGCCGTGGAGATACTCGTCGTGAGCATGAAGAGTACGGAGTGCGCCACCCTCGGTGAGAGACTCTACACCGATCTCAAGGCAGCCGGTGTCGACGTGCTGTACGACGACAGGCCCGACTCAGCGGGCGTCAAGTTCAAGGACGCTGATCTCGTCGGAATGCCGCTTCGCATCACGGTCGGGGACAGAGGTCTCAAATCAGGCGTGGTCGAGGCTCGCGTCAGGAAGACCGGTGAGGTCACCGAACTGCCGGTGGACGATGCGGTTCAGGGGATTCTGCAGATGCTGAAGACCCTGGAGTAGTCGCGCTCGCGCCGGGTTTGGCGCTACCATCTTCGCGCCGCAGCCGGCTCTACTGAGACGAAACGCGCCCCCATCCCAAACGGGAGGGGGCGCGAGAGATTTCGAGACAGGGTTGTTCTACTAGGCCTCCCGACGGGCCTTCATCAACCGGGACTTCTTGCGGTCTGCCGTCGTCTTCTTGATGACGCCCACCTTGACGGCCTTGTCGATCACGGAGACCGCGGACCTCACCGCCTGCTCGCGCTCCTCGGCTGACGCGCTCTCCACCTTCTTCACGGCCGTGGCCATCTTGGACCTGATGGACCGGTTTCTCGCGTTCTGCTTCTCGTTCTGCCTGAGTCTCTTGATAGCTGATTTCTTCTGCGGCAACATAACCTCCATGCGCTCGATTAGCGCCCCGACTCTGCTCCCGGCGGCGGGGCCGATCACTCACTGAACCAGATAATATACCATCAGCCCGCACACGAGTCAAGGCTCAGGGGTCACCAGACTCAGGGATCACTACTGGGGCGCCAGGCTCAGGGGTCACCAGACTCAGGGGTCACCACTGGGGCGCCAGGGCGCCGAATGACGGCAGTACGCCCCTCGCCTCAGCTCTGGACCACGCGAGTTGACACGGGCGCCGCGCCAGCGCTAGTCTGTCTTCAAGGGTCCCAGCGGGCCCCGAGGCCCGAACCGGACTGTAGCGAGGGCATGATGCCAGACGGACACAACGCACGCTCACGCCCGCCCACCAGGCCGGGTGTCTATCTGCTCAGGGACCGTAACGGGAAGATCATGTACGTCGGCAAGGCACGCAACCTCCGCAACCGTCTGCGGGCGTACACGGGCGGCGCCGAGTCCCAGGACCCCAAGGTCCAGGTGCTCAGGTCGAAGCTCGCCGGCTTCGACTACATAGTCGCCGGCTCGGAGACGGAAGCGCTGATCCTCGAATCCAATCTCATCAAGGAGCACCGCCCGCGCTACAACGTCAAGCTCAAGGACGACAAGAGGTACCCCTTCATCAAGGTGACTCTCGCAGACGAATTCCCTCGAGCCTTCGTAACCAGGGTCGTCCGTCAGGACGGCGCCGGCTACTTCGGGCCCTACACCGATGCCAAAGCCATGAGGCGCACTCTCAGGCTGATCAGACAGGTGTTCTCGATCCGTCAGTGCCCGACGTTCAGACGCCGGTCGAGGCCCTGCCTCAACTATCAGATAGGCAGGTGTCTTGGTCCGTGCATCGGAGCCGTATCAAAGAAGGAGTACGACAGGATCGTCAAGGAACTCACGCTCTTCCTGGAGGGGCGCGCCGGCGACGTGGTGGCGCTTCTGAGCGGACAGATGGAGCAGGCCGTTGACGACCTGCGATTTGAGGAGGCCGCGTTCCTCCGCGACCGCATCGCGGACATCGAGAAGATCGGACGGCGGCAACGCGTCCTGACGACGCAGCTGGTCGACCGCGACGTTATTGCCGTCGCGCGCCACGAGGGCTACGCCGTGGCGTCCGTCGTGCGGGTCAGAGGAGGAAAGCTGATCGCCTGCGAGAACTGTCCCCTGGAGCTGGGGCCCAGGACGAACGACGACGAGATAATGGAGGCCTTCCTCAAGCAGTTCTACAACCTGTCACGCGGCTCACTGCCAAGCGAGATACTACTGGACAGCAGCCCGCCCGACCGCGAGGCCATCGAAAAATGGCTGGGAGAGGGCGCCTTGCGGAGGGTCAGGATCAGCGCGCCCAGTCGCGGAGAGAGACGTCTCCTGATCGAGTTCGCCCGCGACAACGCCCGTCAGACCCTGAAGAGGACGTTCGAATCCCGGCGCGTTCCCGCTTCCGTAGTCGAGCTCGGCGAAGCGCTGGGAATGAAGCGCCCGCCGAGGCTCATCTCAGGCATCGACATCTCCAATATCTCCGGTGCCCACGCGGTAGGGACCGTCGTCACGTTCAGAGACGGCCGCCCTGATAGAGGTCTCTACCGGAAGTACCGCATTCGCACGGTAGTGCAAGGCCGAGACGACTATGGTAGTATTGCTGAGGTCGTTTCACGACATCTCAAGCGTGCGATCAAGGAGGAGCGGGAGCTGCCGGATCTCCTTCTCATCGACGGCGGGAAGGGCCAGTTGTCGGCAGCGGCCGCGGCGCTCCGACGTAGCGGTGCGCGAGGCGTAACGCTCGTGGGACTGGCGAAGCGCGAAGAAGAGGTCTTCGTTCGGGGAAGGGCGACTCCCTTGCCGCTCCCCGCGGATTCCAAGGGCAAGAAGTTGCTGGTCCGGGTGCGCAACGAGGTGCATCGATTCAGCATTGCCTACCACAGGTCACTGCGCGACCGCGAGGTCAGACGGTCACTCCTTGACGGCGTGCCCGGAGTGGGCACATCTCGCAAGGAAGCGCTCTTAAGAAAGTTCGGCTCGGTGCGTTCACTGATGGAGCGCTCGCCGGACGAGATCGCGGAGGTTCCGGGCATTGGCATCACAACGGCGAGAAGGATCAAGGAGGCGCTCCAGAAAGCGGGAAGTGGTAATGGTCCCGCAGCATGACGAGGACGGAACGACTCTGCCGGTCCTTCGCTACGTCACATTCGACACGGACGTCGGACGCTTCCTGGTCGCGGGGAACGACCGAGGCCTGAGACTGGTTTCGTTTGGCAAGGGGCTGGACGCGAAACGCGAGCTTTCGCGCAAGACTCACGGCGAGCGGGTCATCGCCGTCGAGGACAAGATCCGCCTGAGACGAGTTGCCGACTCAATCAAGGACTACCTCGCTGGTAGTCGCGAGCCCCTGAATCACAGGGTGGATCTCAGCGGCGCCACGGACTTCAACAGGCGCGTGCTTGAAGTAGTGAGGGAGATCCCCTACGGCGTGCTCCGATCCTACAAGTGGGTGGCGTCTGAGATCGGGGCGCCCCGGGCGACCCGTCCGGTTGGACAGGCGCTCGCCCGGAATCCGCTGCCGATTGTCATACCCTGCCACAGAGTGGTCAACAGCGACGGCTCGCTCGGAGGGTACTCCGGCGGCGGGCCCGACATGAAGCGTCGACTGATCGAGATAGAGACAGGTCAGGTCGATCTGGTCCTGAGGGGCGGAGAGCACACCGAGCGCGAGCGGATACGCTTCCTGCTCGAATCGGAAGGCGGCGACGGTGAAGGCGACAAAGACCGCAGCTGAGCCCGGGGGCACGACGGCCATTGAGAATGCGATCGACGAGTACCTCGACCACCTGTCGGTCGAGCGAGGTCTGTCGCAGAGTACGGTCGCCTCATACAGAGGCGACCTCGGTTCGTACTCCCGATTCCTGGCGACGCGGAAGATCACATCTCCCGGGGGAGTACGCTCCCGGGACATCAGCGATTTCATCGGCTCCCGACTTGCCGAGGGCGTCTCGCCTAGAAGCGTTGCAAGGAACCTGTCGTGTCTGCGCGGATTCCACAGGTATCTGGTCGTCTGGGGCAGCGTCGCAGTGGACCCGACCCTGGAAGTGACCGGCCCGAAGTTCCAGAGACGCCTCCCGGACGTGCTGGCGGTCCACGAGATCGAGGCGATCCTCACGGCGGTCGACACATCGACACCGCTGGGCATCCGCGATCGCGCCATGCTCGAGGTGGCCTACGGCTCCGGTCTCCGGGTCAGTGAGCTGATCACGCTGCCCCTGTCGAACCTGTTCTTCGAGGACGGCTACCTCCGCTGCATGGGGAAGGGGTCGAAGGAGAGGATCGTTCCAGTGGGCCAGGCGGCCATGGACTGGACCACGCGCTACAGGCGCGATGTGCGGCCCGAGCTGGCAGCGCGGGCGCCTGCCACCAACGTCATCTTCCTGAACGCCCGGGGGAGACCGCTGTCCAGAATGGGTTTCTGGAAGATATTCCAGAAGCACGTGGCCAGGGCGGGCGTGCGGGACCGGGTGAAGCCACATACTCTGCGACACTCGTTCGCAACACACCTGTTGGAGGGCGGCGCCGATCTCAGGGTGGTCCAGGAGATGCTCGGGCACGCCGACATTTCTACGACGCAGATCTACACCAGCGTTGACCGCGAGTACCTCAAGGAGATCCACCGGACATTCCACCCGCGGGGGTAGAGGAAGTGCACGCAGACGACTCGAGAGAACTCATCCTGTCCCGTGTTTCCGAACCCGACCTCACACTACTGAAGTCGCTCGGCGCCCTCGCGGATGAGAGAGGGACCACAGCCTACGTTGTGGGAGGAGTCGTGCGCGATCTCTTCCTCGACGTGACGAACTACGACCTGGACGTCGTCGTCGAGACCGACGCCACCGACTTCGCGAAGGCGGCGGCAACGCTCCTCGGAGGGTCGGTCAAAGCGCACACGAGATTCGGTACGGTCATCCTGGTATTGCCCGGGGGCCGCAAGATCGACCTCGCCACGGCGCGAAGCGAGGTGTACGAGCGGCCCGGGGCACTGCCCACCGTCACACCGGGAGAGATGGAGAGCGATCTCAAGCGCCGCGACTTCACCATCAACTCCATGGCGCTCGTTCTGAACGCGGAGGGCTTCGGGACCCTCCTCGACCCCTTCGATGGTCGCAAAGACCTCGCAAATCAGATTCTCCGCGTGCTGACCAACGGGAGCTTCGAGGACGATCCCACAAGGATCCTCCGGGGCGTCAGATTCTGTGCCCGATTCGGGCTGTCAATGGAACCGGTCACTGAGGCACTCCTCAGGCGCGCAGTGAATGACCGACTCACTGACACCGTGAGCGGGGAGAGACTGCTGAACGAGCTCAATCTCATCCTCAGTGAGGACGATCCGTGGCCGCCTGTGTTCCGTCTGATCGACTGGGGCATCCTGTCCTCAATGGTGGAGGGCTGGGATCCGACGAAGGCGGTCCGGGCGGCGATCGTCGAGATCGACAGGCGGCTGGCCGAAACGCAGGACGTCGGCGAGCCGACTCCCGAGCGTTGGTTGACGCTCTTCGCGGCGCTGCTTCAACCCCTGGAACCCGCCGTCCGCGACCGCGTGGTCGAGCGACTGTCCGGGGGACGGCGCGTCCGCGGCCTCGTACGTGAACTCGCCGAATTCGAGCGCGACGTTCTTCCAGGCCTTTCTGCGGAGGAAGACCCGCTCCCGAGCGTCCTCCATCGGATGCTGAAGCGCTTCTCCAGCGAGACGTTGCTTCTGGCCAGCGCTCAGTCGTCGGGTTCGACCGTCGCGAACCGAGTCGCGATCTACACGTCACGCCTCGCCGGGACAAAGACGGTGCTCACGGGGACCGACCTGGCGGAGCTGGGCGTTCCCGAGGGAGAGACAGTCGGAGAGATCCTCGGCGCTCTCCTCGATGCACGGCTCGACGGGAAGGTGTCGTCGCTGGAGGACGAGAGGGCCCTGGCTCGGAGTCTGGCGGAGACCTTGACGCGGCGAACGGGAACTGATAGCGTCGCAGTCAAATCCACCACAGACAACGAAGTTCCCGAGGCTCACGAGATGGTCCACGAAGAGTTCCTCGAAGAGCAGGCGGCCGTCGAGGCTACTGCGACTGCAGAGGCATCGCCCTCCGATCAGGAGGACGCTGCGATCGCTATGGAACGTGAGAACGAGACCGCGCCCGAGACCGCATCAGATGCAGACGCGGACACCGAGACGGCGCCCCAGACCGTGCCCGACCCGCCGTCGGCGTCGGAGCAGAAGATGCAGCTCGTACGCCGCCCGGTCTACGAGGTACGTCTGGACGCCTTCGCGGGGCCTCTGGACCTCCTGCTACACCTGATACGTGAGCACGAGATAGACATCTACGACATACCGATAGCCACCATCACCGAGCAGTACCTCGAGTACATCAACTTCATGGAGTCCCTTGACCTGGCGCTGGCAGGCGAGTTCCTGGAGATGGCCGCCACGCTGATCCGAATCAAGGTCCAGATGCTCCTCCCGAAGGAGGCCGACGACGGTGCGGAGGAGGAAGACCCGCGCGAGCAGCTCGTCAGAAGGCTGGTCGAGTACAAGCAGTTCAAGGAGGTCGCGGGCGTACTCTCGGGCAAGGAGCAGGAGAGGCGTCAGCACTTCGCGCGGGGAGTCGATCCGAAGAGCTACGCGGACCTCGAGGAGGAAGAGGTCAACATAGAGGACTTCCTCCGCGACGTCACTCTCTTCGATCTCGTCGACGGTCTACGGGAGGTGCTGTCGCACGTCCCCGAGCGTATCGACGTCCACTCGGTTGACATGGAGGAGGTCACGGTCGACGAACAGATCGACCGTATCAGGGCAGTTATCTCGGAACACGGCTCCATCCCGTTCACCGATGTGTTCGGCGCGGGCGCCAGCCACTTCCGCCTGATCGCGACGTTCATCGCACTCCTCGAGCTCATAAGACTCGGCGAAGTGAAGGCCGTGCAGAAGAGAAACTTCGGAGACATCGAGATAGTAGCAAGAGTGGAGGAATGACCTTGGCCGACCTGGACATCAAGAAGATAGCAGAGGCAATCCTGTTCGCGGCGGACTCGTCGGTGCCTCTGGACAAGCTGACCGAGATCATCGAAGAGGCGGAACGACGCGAGATCAGGGAAGCCCTGAAGAGCCTCGCCGAGGAGTACGATTCCGAGGAACGCCCGTACGCCCTGGCGGAGGTAGCGGGCGGGTGGCAAATATACTGTCGCCCCGAATACTCCAAGTGGGTACGGGAACTCCATAAGGGCAGGATCCCGACACGCCTCAGCCAGGCCGCTCTCGAGACGCTCGCGATCATCGCGTACAAGCAGCCCATAGTCAGAGCCGAGATCGAGACGATCAGAGGCGTCGATTCGAGCGGTGTTCTCGCCACACTGATGAGACGGGATCTCACAACCATAGCGGGACGCGCCCCGGGCATGGGACGCGCACTGATGTACAGAACCACCAAGGAGTTCCTGCGCTACTTCGGCCTGAACTTCGTGACGGACCTTCCCCGACTCGAGGAGTTCGCGGAAGTGCTGGGCCTCAAGCCCGGCGAGCTGGAGCTGGCGGTCGAGGGAGCAGAGTCCGTCGCCGAGGTGACGAACGAAGACGCCGAGAACCCGCCTCCTCCCGATGAGGAGATGGGTGAGGACGTGCCTGTTCCGCACGAACCGGACGGCCTGGACGCCACCGTTCAACCCGACAACGAGACCGGCACACCAGGTTCGGATGACGATCGTGGATTGGCCGCCCACGGCAACCCGCACGCGCTGGACGACCACAGTCTCATCGTCGAAATCGATGAGACTTAACCGATTCCTTGCGAGGGCGGGTGCCGCATCGCGTCGGGGCGCGGACGCACTCATTGAGGCGGGCCGGGTCCGCCTGAACGGCGAGGCGGTCACACAGCTTGGCACCACAATCGACCCCGACAGCGACGTCGTGGAACTCGACGGAGTCGCTGTCACACTCCCGCAGTCTCTCACGTACATAGCTCTGAACAAGCCGCCCGGGTACGTCGTGACGATGTCCGACCCGCATGCGCGCAGGACCGTGGCTGACCTTGTCAACGGGGTACCGCCGGGCGTCGTGCCTGTCGGACGGCTCGACGCGGGCACGGAAGGGCTCCTGATCCTCACCGACGACGGCGAGCTGGCCCACCGCATCGCTCACCCCTCGTACGAAATTGACAAGGTCTACGAGGTGCAAGCGAAGGGAACCCTGTCGGAGGAGGAGCGGCTGAGGCTGGAGGCGGGTCTGATGCTGGACGGCCGCATCACATCACCGGCCGCGGTCCGTGTCGTCAGTTCGACCGCCAGAACCACAATCGCTGAGATGACCATCCACGAGGGACGGAAGAGACAGGTCCGGAGGATGTTCGAACTGGTCGGACACCCGGTCACAGGGTTGAGACGAACGAGAGTAGGGCCGGTGGAGCTTGGCGACGTGCCGCTCGGCCAATGGAGATACCTGACCAACGACCAGCTCCGGGCCCTGCGGGAAGCGCTCGGGATGTCCCCCAAATGAGCGGAAATCGCTTGCCCGAGGTCACCTGTCGGGCTATAATCTTGAGTCAAGGTGCGAAGGATCGAGGACACCAACTGGGCAGACCTCTAACCCCATCCTCTCATCTCGAACGAGGGTAGCAAACCTGATCATAGCCGTAGACGGGCCGGCCGCCTCTGGCAAGAGCACGACCGCCAAGCTGGTAGCGGACAGGCTCGGGTTCACGTACATAGACAGCGGCGCCATGTACAGGGCCGTGGCCCTCAAGGCGATCAGGCTCGAACTCGGCATGGCCGATCATGATCGCCTCGGAAGCGTGGCAAGAGAAGCGTCCGTAGAGCTGACCGGACACGGGCGAGGTCCGATACTGCTGGACGGAGAGGACGTCACGCTTGCCATTCGGTCTGAAGACGTGAGTCTCACTGCGTCGGTCATATCGACGATTCCCGAAGTGCGCATCGCTCTCGTCGAGCAACAACGCGAGATCGGCCGCCGGGAAAGCTGTGTGATGGAAGGACGCGACATCGGCACGGTGGTCTTTCCAAACGCTGACCTCAAAGTGTTCCTCGTCGCGTCTCTGGAGGAAAGAGCCAGAAGGCGCTACGAACAGTCGGTCGAACAGAGAGCAGCGGGCGCGCGCGGCGACACAGGAGACGGGGCCGAGCAAGCCATCGCCGAGATCGCGAGAGGAATTGCCGAGCGCGACGAGCGGGACTCCACAAGAACTGACAGCCCGCTCTGCAAGGCAGAAGATGCGGTGGAGGTCAATACGACTTCACTGACAATAGAGCAGCAGGTTGACAGAGTCATCGAACTGGCGATCGCGAGGGACGCGGGCCTGACGGACGGACGTGAAGCGAGGCGGCGGTGAAGTTCTACTATCGCTTGAGCCTGGTTATCCTGCGTGCCGTTACGAAGGTAGCGTGGGGATTCCGCACGACCGGGATGGACTTCATCCCCGCAAGCGGGCCTGTGATAATCGCGAGCAACCACATCTCGAACTGGGATTCGATACTCATCGGGTTGGGTTGCCGCCGCGAGGTTTATTTCATGGCCAAGGAGGAACTCTTCGGAAATCCTCTTCTGGCCGTGGTCGTAGGGGCCCTCAACGCTTTTCCGATACGCCGCGGGGAGCTGGACCCCAGGGCACTCAGAACTGCCGGGCAGGTGCTCGATGACGACAAGGTTCTCCTGATGTTCCCCACCGGTACCAGGGACAAGAGCGGGGAGGTGCGCGACCCGAAGTCGGGAGTGGGTTTCCTCGCGTGCCGGCATGAAGCGCAGGTCGTTCCGGCGCACATCACGTGCCCTGACTCGCTCGTTCGAGCGCTGATCAAGCGAACAGGGATGAAGGTGACCTTCGGACCTCCCATCGCAGCGTCGAAGGCGAACTCCAGCAACGACTACCGCGCCTTCTCGCAGAGGATCGCGGACGAGATCGGACGTCTCAAGCCGGAGGTGAATCGGCGGTGAAGGTGATCGTGGCCGAGGGGGCGGGCTTCTGTTTCGGAGTGAAGCGTGCTCTCAAGATGGCGTTCGAGGCCGCCCGGAAGGGCGACGGCACCGTGGTAACGCTCGGGGCCATTATCCACAATCCGCAGGTGGTCGCGAGACTGGAGAGAGAAGGGCTCCGCGTCGTCAAGAACCTGGACGAGGTCGAGGGAGGAACTCTGGTCGTCCGCTCCCATGGGCTGCCGAGAGGAGTCCTTGCCGAGGCCGAGGCGAAGGGCATGGAGATAGTCGACGCGACCTGCCCGTTCGTCAAGCAGGCCCAGGAACGAGCCGCACAGCTAGAGCGTGAGGGACACGCAGTGGTGGTGGTCGGCGAGAAGGACCATCCCGAGGTGCTGTCCATCACAGGGAGTCTCGAGGGAATAGCCACCGTCGTCGACGGAACTGCGAAGCTCCCCGAGCTGCCGGAAGCGAAGAGATACGGCGTCGTGTGTCAGACGACCCAGCCGCAGGAGCACCTCTCAGCGGTCGTCCTTGATCTTCTCTCCAAGTCACGGGAGATCAAGGTGTTCAACACGATATGCGAGGCAACCTTCGAGCGCCAGGAGAGTGCGCTCCAGACGGCGCGAGAGGTCGACCTCATGCTGGTGGTCGGGGGGAGAAACAGCGCAAACACAAGGCGTCTGTGGGAACTCTGCAGAGATGCGGGCTGTGACGCCTACCACATAGAGACGGCAGACGAACTCGAACCCGAGTGGTTCGAGAAAAAGCATCAAGTAGGGATTACGGGAGGCGCATCGACGCCGCAATGGATAGTTGATGACGTTGTGGCTGCGGTCGAGCGCATCTGATGGTTCCCGGATGTCCGGGAGGGAAAGCCGCCCCAAGCCGGCGCAGATTGTGGATTCGAGAGGAGAAGACCAAGGGATGTTCGAGGAAAAGGAACTCAACCCCAACCAGCACGACGAAGCAGAAGAGACAGAAACGACACCCGTGACGGTAGACGAGCTCGCCGAGCCGGAGTCCGAGTCCATCGATACACCTCAGGAAGCCGCCGACACAGCTCAGGAGACCGCCGACACAGCTCAGGAGACCGCCGACGTTGTTCAGGAGCCCGTGGACGTGGTTCAGGAACCCGTCGACGCAGCTCAGGAAGTCGCCGACGCCCCTGCCAGCGATGGCGAGGAGCCCGCGTCTGATTCGATCGTCACCACCGAGACGCACGAGGAAGCTTCCCCAGACGAAGTTCCGGAAAAGGTCGACCCGGAGATCGCCGCAGCGGAAGCCGCCGCCGCCAGATTCAAAGCCGCCATAGCCAGCGTGACCGAGGACGACCTCGACGAGCTTGGCTACACACGCGATGAGTATGAGCAGATGGCGGAGATGTACGAGTCGACGCTCCGTTCGATCACCGAGGGCGAACTCGTGAAGGGCATCGTTCTCACCGTGACGGACTCCGAGGTCATGCTCGACATCGGCTTCAAGTCCGAGGGCCGAGTGGCACTCGACGAGTTCCCCGAGCCCGACACGATCAAGCCGGGCGACGAGATCAGCGTGCTGCTCGAGGCTACCGAGGACCAGGACGGTGAGGTCAGGGTCAGCAAGAGGAAGGCCGATTTCCTACAGGTTTGGGACAAGATCAAGGAGGCCCACGACGAGCAGACCATCGTCGAGGGCACGCCCAAGCGCAGGATCAAGGGCGGACTCAAGGTCGACCTGTTCGGCGTCGAGGCATTCCTGCCCGGCTCCCAGGTCGCTCTGAGGCGCATTCCCAATCTGGAGGAGCTACTCGGCCAGAAGCTCCGCTTCAGGATCCTCAAGGTCAACAAGAGGCGGAGGAACATAGTCATATCGAGGCGCGTCGTACTCGAGGAGGAACGCCAGGAGAAGAAGACGGCTCTCCTCGCCGAACTCGAGATCGGACAGATCAGACAGGGCATCGTGAAGAACATCACGGACTTCGGTGCCTTCGTCGATCTCGGTGGTATCGACGGGCTTCTTCACATAACCGACATGAGCTGGGGGCGCATCCGCCACCCATCCGAGCTCGTAGCCATCAGCGACGAGCTGACCGTCAAGATCCTCAACTTCGACCTGGAGCGCGAGCGTATCTCGCTGGGACTCAAGCAGCTCGCCGAGTACCCGTGGGAGAACGTCGAGGAGGAATTCCCGGTCAACACGAAGGTCCGCGGGAAGGTGGTCTCGATCACCGACTACGGCGCGTTCGTGGAGCTCAAAGAGGGAGTCGAGGGTCTCATCCACATCTCAGAGATGTCGTGGACGCAGCACATCCGCCATCCCTCTAAGATACTGGGGATCGGTGATATCGTCGAGGTGAAGGTCCTGAACGTGAACAAGGCCGAGGAGAAGATCTCGCTGTCCCTCAAGAGGACCGAGAGCGACCCGTGGCAGGATCTCGACACGAAGTATCCGGTGGGATCAAGGATCGAAGGCCGCGTCCGGAACCTGACGGACTTCGGCGCCTTCGTTCAGCTTGAAGAAGGCATGGACGGCCTGGTCCACATCTCCGATATGTCATGGACGAAGCGGATCAAGCACCCGAGCGAGGTTCTCCACAGAGGCCAGAAGGTCGAGGTGATGGTGCTTGGTATCGACAAGGACAGGCACCGCATCTCGCTGGGCATCAAGCAGTCGATGGAGAACCCGTGGGAACGCCTCGCGCAGGAGTACTCGACCGGCACACAGGTTGAGGGCGCCGTGAGCCGGATACACAAGTCCGGCATCGTCGTCGACCTCCCCAGCGATGTCGAGGGGTTCGTGCCGATGTCTCATCTTGCGCTTCCGGAAATCAGCAAGATAGAGGCGCGGTTCGCCCCCGGCGACCCGCTTCCGCTGGAGGTCATCGAGGTCTCGCCCGACAACCGTAGAATCGTCCTCTCGGTCAAGGCTCACATGGAGAAGCAGTCGGAGGAAGTGCTGACCGAGTACATCGCGGCACACGAGATCCGTCCGGAGCTCCTGGAACCCGAGCCCGAGCCTGAGGCTCCTGCTGAGGCCGCCGAAGAGGCAGCGCCGGCAGAGGCCGAGGTCACGGACGAGGCCGTGGAAGAGGCCGTCACCAAGACTACGGACGAAGTCGAAGCCGTGGAAGAGGTCGTGACCAAGGCCACGGACGAAGTAGAAGCCGTGGAAGAGGCCGTGACCGAGACCACGGACGAAGTCGAAGCCGTGGAAGAGGCCGTGACCGA
>JAUVLG010000167.1 GCA_030595835.1 Candidatus Eiseniibacteriota bacterium
CCACGCTATGAAGAAATAGATATTTACAAGCTCTATATTTCATGGCGCGTTATCCTGAAGAGCACCGCACCTCTTCAGGAAATCGAAAATGTATTTATGTTTGTCATCGCTCGCGAACTCAATCGCCCGCACCTTAAGCGCGGTCGCCATCCCCTTCCGGCGAAGGCTCCGTACAACGCCCGTCAGATTCGTGTGGAGCTTGTCCTTCTCGGCGAGGGACTGCCACAGGCTCGTCATGCCGATGAACCTGCCGTCGACAATCGCGATGAAGTACCCCTCCGGGATGAAGCCCGGGTGCGTCAGCCACGTCACCCATCGTTCGAACGGCTGCTGCGTCACCGGGTCGTCGGTCGGAATATCCTTCAGCAGCTCGTACTCGAGTTCCCACGCCTCACGCTTCCAGTCGACTCCGTCGCCCTGGAGCTCCGACACGGTCCGTATCTCGACGCCGATCTCAGTCATGCGATCGTCGGTCCAGGCGAAAGGCGCAGGATCGAAGTCTGCGACCACAAGCTCAGACATCTGATCGCGCAGGGTTCTCTTGTACCCGCGCTTCTCCAGGAAGTTCATCCCCTCCTGCCTGTCCTCCCGGGCGTGAGCCTCGAAGATCGTGGGACCGCGCTCCGCCAGATCCTTCATGATATGGTCGTAGAGCGCCGTCCCAATCCCCTGCCTCTGATGGTCCGGGTGAACCTGCATGCTGATGAAGAACTTCCCGGGCACGTGCGTCCATTCGGACTCGCCGTAGACAGCGCTGGCAATAATCGCTCCATCGCTCTCCACGACCAGACGCTGCCAGTAGTACTTCGGGTCGCGCCGCGTGTCGTGCTCCTTCGTGGCCTGCGGCACGCTCGGCCTGTCTGGCCATACGGCGTTCGAGACATCGCAGAGCGCCTGGTAGTCAGTGTCGGTCTTGTTGAACGGTCGTATCGTCATCATTAGCAACTCCCAAGTTGTCGGTTCCTTTCGGTTGACCTAGCGGACAGGCTTGGTCTCGAGCTTGATCTTGATGTTGAAAACGCGTATCACGTTCATACTCCTGCTTCTGCCTCGGATGGCCAGGACCGCCTTGTCGGGGTCCGGCCATGACGCGTTCGAGACGTCGAGCAGGCTTTGATACCGCCTGTCGCTCTCGTCCTGTGCGTTCATCAGATACTCCATGTTCTGTTCTTCCTTTCGCGCGGACGATGTGCGCCCGCGTCGGTCACGAGTTCAAGTGTAGTGTCGGCCGGCTTCGCCTCGCGCTGATCGATTCTCAGCGTTCGGACGGTCAGCCTGGCCGTCTGCTTGTCGCGGGAGCAGCGCTCGCAGCTTCGCGGGTTCTTCTCCCCGACGGCTCCCTTGGGGGGACGCAGGCTCATCAGCAACATGCTCGCTGCCAGGTTCATCATCCCGATAACGAGCAGCGTCATCGCGTGATAGCCGAACATCGCCCCCAGGCACCACACCCCTCCGGCTGCGGCGAAAGCCCCAGCGGCGAGACGGTACCTCGCATGTACTGTGATGTTCCTAACCATAGTGTGCTCCTCGTCAGCGCTCGAAATGCCCGGCCTGCCCGCCGTCCTGCCTTCCCGTATGTAGGGTAGGCAGAATACTCCACCACCCGATACACACTCTTTGAGATCGGCAGCAACGAGTTGCAGACCCCGCACTACTTGAGGGGCCGCTATGCGTACACCTTGGCTAAACAGAGAAGCTAGCTACGAAGGTGGGCCCTCGAGGTGCGATCTCGAGTGTATCGGTCGATCAAAGCTAATCACCCGGCGCCTCCTCTCGAGGGTTCATGGGATTCACTGCACGAACGGTGTTATTGGTCTACTACCTACCGGCGCCTCGCCCCATCTTTGACAGACACGACTATCGGCGCTTCTTTACATATGACCGCAGACCCTACACGGAAGTTGAAACGGAACGCAAGTCTTTTCTTCGCGCTGTCGTTCCTGCGACCGAGGCTGCGCCAGGGCTGCCGCAAGCCCCGCGCGTGACGCCGCTCTTCGTCGTTTCATCAGACACTACGCGTGAGCGGAGGGTTTCATTCGGTGTGGAATGGGCGGCCCTTGACGGCGCGCTGCCCCGACCTGCGCCCTAGGTGGGAATTCTCGGGCTCAGCACCACGATCTCCCCGGACTCGACGTCCCGGTCCTCCTCGTGTGCGACCCGGATACCCTCATCGATATCGACGCGCGTGAGAATGATGGCGCCCGCGATGAAGAAGGCCACGACCGAGATGATGGAGAATCGGCTCTGGCCGGTGATCTGGCTAACGAGCCCGAAGACCAGCGGCCCGACGATGCCGGCGAACTTGGCGGAGAGACTGAAGAACCCGAAGAACTCGGCCGAGCGGCTCTTGGGAACCATCGAGCCGTAGAGAGAACGCGACAGCGCACCGGCCCCGCCCTGCACTGTGCCGACGACGAACGCGAGGATGTAGAAGTGGAGCGCGGTCTTCATGAAGAATGCGGAGATACTCACGGCCGCGTAGATGGCAAGCGTCAGCATTATCGAGCGCTTCGCCCCGAACTTTCCGGCGTGCCGGCTGAACAGGAACGTGAACGGCACGGCAACGAATTGGGTAATGACAAGCGCGAGCGTCATGTCGGTGATGCTGATGCCTATCTCGTCGCCGTAAGCGGTCGCCATGCGGATGATGGTGCCTATGCCATCGCTGTAGACCCAGAAGGCGATCAGGAACACGAAGAGCTGCTTGTACTTCCGCACCTCCCGGAACGTGCGCAGCAGGCGCGAGAACCCCTCCAGCAGGACGGCGCGACCGGGCGCTGTGCTTGTGCTCCCGTTGACGGGCGGCTCCGGGACCCTCATGAAGAAGGGGATGGAGAAGAGGGCCCACCAGATGGCCACGCTCAGGAAGGACGCCCG
>JAUVLG010000222.1 GCA_030595835.1 Candidatus Eiseniibacteriota bacterium
CCTAACTACAATTAGCCTACTTACAGATTACTCATGTATTGCCCTGTAATGGGCAAGCTAATCGCACGTGCGTATTCACTACCGTGCCCGCTGGAACTCATCCTGCGCCTCACACGCCCCGATCTGTCTGTGAAGTGCGGCGTAACACCCTGCGCGATAGACCACCGAATGGGCAGCCTTCCACCGGGATTCGCACGGTCAGAGCATGTCGAGCGGGCTCGTGACACCGTCCTTCGCTAGTCCTACGAGATGTGTGTACTGCATTGTCGTCCGAAGGTCACGGTGCCCAAGCAGCTGCTGCACCTTTCGGATGTTGTACCCGGCCTCCAGCAAGTGCGTCGCGAACGAGTGCCGCATGGTGTGGCAGGACGCCTGCTTTGCAGTCCCGGTCTTCCGCACGGCCTCCTTGACGGCGCGCTGCAGCACAGACTCGTGCTGGTGATGCCTGAATCGCCGTCCGGTCACGGGGTCCGTCCAGAGCCGCGATGCCGGGAACACATACTGCCACCCCCACTCGCGCCCGGCATTCGGGTACTTCCGATCCAGACCACCGGGAAGCGATGCTGCAACTCCCCGATCCGCGAGGTCGCTATCGAACAGCTCGCGCACTGAGGCCAAGTGGATTCGCATGGGTGCTCTTGTTGCTTCGGGGAACAGCGCTGGTCTGTCCTTGTTACCCTTCCCCCCTCGGACCAGAATGTGCACCATCTCGAAGTCGACGTCCTTCACACGGAGATTCATGCACTCGTTCAGCCTCATCCCCGACCCATACAGTAGCGACGCCATGAGCAGGGGCGTCCCCCTCATCCGGCATAGAACTGCTTTGACTTCCTCCCTGGAGAGAACTACGGGGAGCCTCGTTGGCTTCTTCGCCCGCTCCACGTCAGACACCCAGCCGATGTCGATTCGAAGCACCTCGCGATAGAGGAACAGAATGGCGCTCAGGGCTTGCGACTGAGTGGACGCACTGACGCATCGCTCCACGGCCAGATGCGTCAGAAACTCGCGTACGTCGTCCACACCAAGTTCCTCCGGATGCCGCATGTCGTGGTAGATGATGAAGCGCTTCGCCCACGCGACATACGCCTGTTCCGTCCGCGGGCTGTAGTGCCGCGCGCGCACAGCGTCCCGCACGCGCTGCAGTATCTTCGGGGTTGCTGGCTTGAGAGGGGGGTCCGCGATTACCGCGAAACCGGAGTCGATTCGGCGTGACGTGCTCTCAGAGACCTGAGAGTCGTACTTGACCTTCGTCGCGTTCATGCAACCACCTCATTTCACCGGGGCTGCAAGGGGTCCGTAACTCAGGGAATCACCAATACACTATACTGGCAGAGAAGAGCCGTGTCAAGTGCTGGTGCTCTATGGTGGGAGTGGTCAGATTACTGCGCCCGATTGGTTCGGGGATTATGCTGCGGACGCCTCTCGATCACAGGATGAGACTAGGCCCCGCGCGAACCGTATTCTCGTGCTGGCGGCGGAAGCGGTCCGCAACGCTCCCCTACCTCTCCCCCAGCAGCTTCATCCGGTCGCCGAGGACATCGTGGACGTAGAGCATCTGAATCGCGACGATGAACGCGACAGCGAGCGGCGTCGCCAGAAACACACCCAGCGCACCGAACAGCATCGCCATCACGATC
>JAUVLG010000009.1 GCA_030595835.1 Candidatus Eiseniibacteriota bacterium
GAAGAACTCCTCGACAGGCCGGTCGAAGTCGTCCGGCGAATCGAGGAGTTCGCTGGCCTCGCTCCAAGCAAGGCCGTTCATGAGTTTGCTGAGGCCAACCTCCAGAGAAGGTCTGCCAGGATCGACGTCACCCACCTGTCCGACGTCGAGGAGCGTCTCGCGGGCGATCTGATGAGACGCCTGGGTTACCTTCGCTAGCCCTTCGACGAGATCGACACGTCCTTGAGCAGCAGGTGCGGGTAGTTGTGGCTTCCGATGAAGCCCATCAGTCCGACCCTGGTCACCTCGCTCGACAGATCCACCAGTTGGCCCTTCAGCAGCTTGTAGACGTTGCCCGCGATCATCGTGTCCTTGACGCGGCCGACCATCTTCCCGCCTTCTACCTTGAAGCCGAGCACGACGTTGCCGGCGAAATCGCCCGCGACCAGATTGCCCATCATGATACCCATGATGCTATCGACGATCACGCCGTCGCCGACGCCCGCCAGCATCTCCGCGTAGGGCGTCTCCCCACCGGCCATGTCCCAGTTCGTGATATCGACCGTCGGCATCTTCCCGAGTTCCTTGGTCTGGATCAGACGCTTGAGCTTGAGCCCGTTGCCGGTCAGCGGAAGGTCCAGCTTCGCCGCCGTGCGAAGGTCGGTCAGGAAACTCCGGAGCACGCCACTCTCGACCAGCGTCGTTCTCTGCATGGGAACGCCTTCGTCGTCGAAGCGCGCGGAGCTGTAGCCGGTCTCCATGAGCCCGTCGTCGTAGAGCGATACACGCTCGTCGAAGATGGTCTCGCCCATCTTGTCCGTCAGAGGTGAGATCTTCCTTTCGACGATCGAGCCGTTGACACCGTAGTTCATGGTCATCATCACGTCCGCGACCGCCCTGGGCGTCAGAATCACCGTGGTGGGCCCGCTCGAGACATCGACGTTGGTCCGGCCGTTTCGGAAGTCCGCGATGGTCTCGTCGACCAGCTTTGGGCCACCCACGTCCATGGCGGTTCCACCGTAGTAGCCACCGGCGTCGAGCATGTTATCGCCCTCGATGAGCCGTCCCGAAATGTAGAACTGGTAGAGCGTGCGCTCCTGAGTGCTCTCGAACCCCTCGGACGTCTCGACGCTCACCGTCTGAATCCTGCGTTTCGTTCCCGACTCCGCGTTGATCTCACCCTCGTAGTCCAGGAGCTTCGCGATGGCGTCCTCGGAGCGCTTCATCATCTCCTCGATGGAGAGCTCCTTGATGCGCGCGTCGACCAGCTCGGCGCCCGTGACGTCGGTGGCGCCGGCGAACCCGAATTCCGCGGTCTCGCCGCAAGCGGACGTCGCTATCGCGTCGTCGACCAGACGGTCCAGCCCGTCGGCCTTCGTCGTCGTCGCGTAGCCCATGCGCCCGTCCTTGACCAGCCGCAGGGCGAACCCCATCTCCTCGGTGTTGGAGAGGTTCTTGAGTTTGGAGGCCTCGTACTCCACCTCGGTGTCGAGGGAGCTCAGGTAGAAGACCTCACAACGCTCGGCTCCCTTTGCCAGAGCCTTCTCGATGATCTTCTTCACGTTACTCACCTCCGATCACGACGTTCTGGATTCTGATGTGCGGCGAACCATCGCTGACGGGCAGCGGGAACTGGCCGGCCTTGCCGCACCCGCCCGGACCATCGTGGATCCCAAGATCGTCGCCGAGCATGTCGATGCCCTTCAGCGTCTGGAAGACGTTCCCGGTAAGCGTCACATCGCGGACCCTCTCCGCCAGCTTCCCCTCGCGGATCATGAAGGCGGTCCCCGCGGTGAATGTGAACATCTCGCCGTTGGTCTGCCCGCCGGAAGCGGTGATCGCGTAGATACCCAGCTTCGTTCCGGCAATCATGTCGTCGAAACTCGACTCGCCGGCCTCGATGCACGTGTTGCGCATGCGGCACACGGGCGGATAGCGATAGTCGATGCACCTCGCGCTGCCGGTGGGCCGCTCCCCCATCTTGCCGGCCGTCTCGCGGGAGTGCAGCCGGCCCGAGAGTTTGCCGTCTGTGATGAGGTACGTCTTCTCGGTCGGCACACCCTCGTCGTCGTAGACGACGTGGCCCCTCAAGCCCTTGTCCAGTCCCGTATCGTAGACGTTGAGGAACGGCCGCCCGAACTCGCGCCCCAGGACCATGACCTTCTGCAAATTCTTGTCCTCGTAGACGTTGTCGGCCTCGGACAGATGGCCGAACGCCTCGTGAACGAAGACGCCCGCGAGGCGGGGGTCGAGGACGACCGTGTACTCGCCGCCCTTGACCTTGGGCGCGTCCAGCTTTTCGATGGCCACATTGCACGCATCCGTGACCTTGCCCTCGAGACCGAGCGCGACGCCGAAGTCGTCGGTCGAACCGAACCCCACCCAGAAGGACTGGGAGTCACCGTCTCGCGCGACCATCGCGGCCACCACCCCGCCGAGATCGATTCGCTCCTGGTAAATCATCGCGCCCTCGCTGTTAGCGAAGTAACGCTTGTGGAAGCGATCGAAGTAGCGGACGGTCGAACTGGTGACGTCCTCATGATGGTCCAGGACCTGCTTGTTGTATGCGCGGAAGATCTCCACCTTCCGCTCCAGAGGAACCTCGCGCGGATCGCTCTTGAGGTCGAGCGTGACGTCGGCCTTGACCGGCTCGACGTCCGCCAGCTGGCTTTTGTCTTTGCCGACGAGCGTCGCCTGATCGATCGCGAGCTGCGCGAACTCCTCGATGCGGTCGATGCTGTTGAAGGACGCGAACCCCCACCCTCCCTTGTTGAGCGCGCGGACGTTCCCGCCGAAGTCGACCTTCTTCCCGAGGTCCGTGAGCTCCGGGCCGGTGAACTGCACCCTCGACTCTTCGGTTTCCTCAACGTGCACCTCGAGGTAATCACACTGAGAGGAGAGCTTCTTAAGCACCTGCTCCATTCTATCCTTCATGTCCATCTCCCCTTGCCGCCGTCCAAGGACGACCGTTGTGGGAGGCGGCGTCCGCGCTCGCAAGCAAACACCACCGCGTCACGACAGCTCTATTCGTTCACCAATGTTATCTTGTGACTCATCTCAACGGGCTCCCGGAACGACCCGCCTACGCTGCAGTACTTCTCCTCGGAGAGTCTCACGGCCTTCTCGACCTTCGCGGGCGAGAGTCCCTTCCCCTTGATGATGTACTCCACCTCAATGCTCGCGTACTTCGCGGGGTAGGTCTTGGTCTTCTCCGCTCTTACGATGACCTCCACCTCCTCGACGGGCTCGCGCATCTTCTTGAGGATCTCTACCGCATCGCTGCCCGTGCAGCCGGCGAGTCCCCAGAGTGGAAGCTCCGCCGGGCGGAAGCCATCTCCCTCTCCCCCAACCTCCTTACTCCAGTCCATCCGGACGGTATGGCCCTCGCCGTCCTTTCCCTCGAACTTCCAGCCGCCTATCCACTTCGCCTTGACCTCCAAATCGGTGCCTCCCCAACGCTCGTGTGCAGTCGGCTGTGTGTGGACTCCCGTTCACGGGCCGAACGCCACCCTACCAGGTCGGAACCCTGTAGGTAATACCCAGGGTCATTGACACGCAGTTGCCGCTCAACGGCTCGTCGGGCGAGTTCTCCTCCCCCCCGGTGATCCGGTACCCGTAGCCACCGTGCGTATAGTCGGCCCGGAAGAAACCGGACCACGCACCGCTGTGGATGTAGTCGATGCCGATCGTGACGTACGCACCGTAGCCGATCAGCCGCTCGTACGAGTCCTCGGAAACGAATCCAATGTCGCTCTCAAGGGTCATCTTCGCCCAGCCCGTTCCCGCGAACGGCTGGAGGCGATGCGCCTCGAAGAAGGTGTAGCGGGCGCCGATCATGATCAGGTCGATGTCCCATTCCCTCTCCTCGGCGCCGGCCGTATGGTTTGACTGAAGCATCCGTCCTTCGAACGCGATGTTGTCGGAAATGCCCCACATCAGGCCGAACCCGAACCCCAGATCGTCGGTGACGTCATAGTCCCCGCTGTATCCGCCGCCCGTGGCGTACAACACGCGCGGAATCTCCAGCGAGATCTCGGCTCCCTTGCGACCGTAGCGCGTTGACTTCCAGCCGCGGCCGGGACGCGCCGCGGACGCCTCCACCGTCATCGCTGCGAGTGTCACCGCCACGGCGACGAGAGCAACGACGGTCGGTATGTGATTATTCCCCCGTCTCATTCTCGATCCACTCCCCGTATGACTTGGACACGCCGGCAATGCCGACCGTGACAATCTCCGGCACCTCGTAGGGGTGCCGGTCGGCGATCCACCGCTCAAGCGAGGACGCCAGGGCGCCGGTGGTCTTGAAGACGCACAACCACTCCGACGCGTCCTCGATGGCCCCGTTCCACCGGTACGTGCTGTTCACCGGGCCCAGCAGCTGACCGCACGCCGCCAGTCTGCACTCGACCGCAGCGCGGATCAGCTCCTCCGCCTGCTTGCGGTCGTCGAGCGTCGTCTGAAGTTGAACGAACTCGTGCGGCGTGGACCGTGGCGTCACTTCGCGTACCTCAGCGTGCGTGTGTGTGAGAAACCGCCAACCGAGTGTACTAGATAAGTATATACCTCAGGACGAACAGCGCGGCAAGCAAATACACCAGCCAGTGCACGTCCCGCGCGCGTCCCGAAAACGCCTTGATGACGGGGTAGCTGATGAAGCCGATCGCCAGCCCGTGCGCGATGCTCGAGGTCAGCGGCATGATGATGAGCGTGAGGAACGCGGGGATGGCCTCCGAGTAGTCCTCCCACTCGATCCTGGTGATGCACTTCATCATCAGACAACCGACTATGACGAGCGCCGGCGCCGTGACGGGGTGGAGGAAGAGGCCGGGGGCTATCTCGAAGCCGCCGCCGAACATCTGCGCGAGTGGCGAGAAGAACAGTGCCGCCAGGAAGAGACCGGCGGTCATCAGATTCGCGAGGCCCGTGCGGCCACCGACGCTGACGCCGGCCGCGCTCTCTATGTAGCTCGTCGTGGTGGACGTGCCGAATGCGGCGCCGACCATCGTGCCCACCGAGTCGGACAGGAGCGCCCTGTTGACGCGCGGGAGCTTCCCGTCCTTCATGAAGCCGGCCTGCTCGCCGACCCCGATGAGCGTGCCCACCGTGTCAAACATATCAAAGAAGAGGAAGATGAAGATGGGCGTGAGGTACTCCCAGCGGAACGCGCCGATGGGGTCCATCTTGAACAGCGTCGGCTCCAGTGTCGGCATCGCGAAGACGCCGGTGAACGAGATGAGGCGGGTCGCCAGGCCGACGGCGCCGGTCGCGAGTATTCCCCAGAAGATGCCGCCGCGGACCCTGGCGGCCATGAGTATCCCGGTGAACGCGAGGCCGAAGAGGGCGAGCAGGGTGTGCGGGCGGTGCAGGTCGCCGAGCGTCAGATAGGAAGCCGGGTCTGACTCAATGATCCCGGCGTCCTTCAGACCCAGGAATGCGATGAAGAGACCAATGCCCGCCGCGGTGGCCAGCTTGAGCGTCCCCGGGATCGCCGTGACGATGAGCTCGCGCACGCGTGCCACAGTCAGAATGGTGAAGACAACGCCAGAGATGAACACGATACCCAAGGCGATGTTCCACGGCACGCCCATCTTCCCACAGAGTACGAAGCTGAAATAGGCGTTGAGCCCCATGCCGGGTGCGAGCGCGATCGGGTAGTTGGCCAGAAAAGCCATGAGAAGCGTTGCGATCGCCGCACTGATGCACGTGGCCGCCATGACCGCGTGGAAGTCCATCGCGGCCCCGGCGGAGGATGAGAGAATGCCGGGATTCACGAAGATGATGTAGGCCATCGCCATGAAGGTGGTCGCACCGGCGATGAGCTCGGTGCGGGGAGTCGTTCTGTTCTCCTTGAGCTTGAACAGGCGCTCCAGCATGGTTCGTCCTCGCTTCTTGTCCCCAGGGCCGGGATGTGGTGGGTCCGCCGCGCGCAGTCGACCGAGGATACCGATTCACTCTTCGCGGGCAGTATACGGAGGGGGCCCTGAGGCTAGCAAGAGGAAAGGGGCGGCCCGCACGCGGCGCAGGCTCGCCCCTCATGAGGAATCCGGGTGGGGGACCCGGACTCTCTGAATCGTACTAGAACCCGCCCCTTCCACCACTCCCGCCGCCGCGGCCGCCGCCTTGCTCGAACGCACCGTTCGATTCCGGAGCGCGCCCGGGCATTCCACCACCCATACCACCGCGACCCATCATTCCGGGATGCCCATCCATGCCGCCGCGCATACCGCCGCGCATACCGCCTCGCATACCGGGATGCATACCGGGATGCCCATCCATGCCGCCGTGAAGCATGTGTCCGAGCCCGCGGTCGAAGAGGACCTTCTGGTCGTCATCGAGCAGCGGACGAATCTCCTTGTGCATCTTGAGGCGCAGCTTCGCCAACTTGACCTTGACCTCCGCCACCTCCTCGATCCTCCTCTCTATGGCGTTGAAGTCAGGAGTGTCGCCGGCGACTACGTCCTGGGCCTCAAGCATGATGACCTTGAGCCTGTTCGAGAGTTCCACACGCTCGTCGTCGTATTTGTCGTGGATCTCCTCCATCTGCTCCAGCTGCTCGTCGGTGAAGGCGGGACCCATCGCCATTCCCATGCCCTTCGTCATTCCCACGCCGCCGCCGGCGCGCCCGCGAAGGGCGGCCGCCGGGAGTGCGATGAGAGCGACGCCCGCGAGTGCCAAAACTACAACCGTGATGACGCGCTTCTTGGACCTCATCTTCTTCTCCTCTCTGTTGGGTTTCGGGGCGACTGCTAGCCGGTCTGCCCCTGCCCGAACCGCACGACTCTCTCTCCTGTGGCGCTCCCGGCTGCGGATCGAGTTCCTGCCGCGAGCATGTTCTGTCCCGTAATTATGCAACCGTGGTGCCAAACCGGGACGGCGCCGATGACGATTTCTCTCTGATAGACAACGTCATGTGATGAGGTAAGTTACGGGAACTGGATGACGCCCCGAAGGAGCGCTCGGGAGCGGACGAGTGTGTCGTTTCTTCTCTCGCGGGGCCGGTTGGGCCATCCAGGTGCGCAGGTTCTTCGCACCCGGCGGACGCGGCGGCGCCATGACGTACACGCCCGCGTACACCACGGGGCGGCCCGTCGGACGACCCGCCCCGTGGGTGCTCCCGTCCGACGCCTACAGGTCGATCCCGTACTCCTTGATCTTGTTCTGGAGGGTTCTGCGCGAGATGCCGAGGATCTTCGCTGCGTGGGTCCTGTTGCTGTCGGTCTGCTTGAGGGTCTTGATGATGGTGTCGCGCTCGACCTCGCGCATAGTCTTCCCACCCGTGAGCACGGCTCCCTCCCCTCCTTCGACGGAAGCCTGCACCTTCGCCGGCAGGTGCTCCGGGAAGATGGTCTCGCCTCGCGAGAGCACGACGGCGCGCTGCACCGCGTTCTCGAGTTCGCGGACGTTGCCGGGCCACTCGTAGTTCATTGCCACCCGCACCGCACTGGGTGACATCCTCTTGGGCTTGCTACCCGACGGCGCGTGAACACGCAGGAAGTGGTCGATGAGAAGTGGGATGTCGCCGTCCCTGTCGCGAAGAGGAGGCAACGTGATGGTGACGACGTTCAGGCGGAAGTAGAGGTCCTCCCGGAAGCTTCCGGCGGCGATCTCCGCCTCCAGGTCCTTGTTGGTCGCCGCAACCACACGAACGTCGACCTGGATGTCCTTCGAGCCCCCCACGCGCTGGACGATGTGATCTTGTAGAAAGCGCAGTAGCTTCGCCTGGAGCGCTTCGGACATGTCGCCGATCTCATCCAGGAATACGGTCCCGCCGTCGGCCGTCTCGAACTTGCCGAGCTTCTGGCGCACGGCGCCGGTGAAGGCGCCCTTCTCGTGGCCGAAGAGCTCGCTCTCCAGAAGCCCCTCGGGGATCGCCGAACAGTTCACGGCGACGAGCGACTTCCTTACACGACCGCTCGACCTGTGGATCTCCCGGGCCACCACATCCTTGCCCGTACCGCTCTCGCCAAGAAGAAGGACGGAGGCGTCGCTGTCCGCGACCCTGTGCGCGATCTCGAGCGCGTCGCGGAGCGAGTCGCTCGCCCCGACGATGTCCGTTGCGAGTGCCACCTCGTCACGCTCACCCTCATCGGGTTCGGGCGTGCCATCCATCCAGCGGCCGATGACGCGCTGCACTTCGTCTATGTCTATGGGCTTGGTGATGTAGTCGAAGGCGCCCAGCTTCATGGCGGTGACCGCGGTCTCCACGGAGGCGTAGGCCGTCATCATGATAACGCCGGTATCGGGGCTGAGCTGCTTGAACCTCTCGAGGGCCGCGATGCCGTCCATGCCGGGCATGCGGAGGTCCGTGATGACGAGGTCGTGGAATCCGGCACCGAGCCGCTCCACCGCCGTCTCGCCGTCGGGAGCGGTGTCGACGGTGTGACCGTCGCTCTCGAGAACGGCCTTGAGCAGTTCACGCACGCTGGACTGGTCGTCGACGACCAGAATGTTGAGTGGACCTGTCTCCATAAGCTTTCTCCCGGGCGCTCACGCTCAGCGGCCCGCGGTCCCGGGGCTACTGCGCCTCGGCAACTGGAAGGACGAGCGAGAACGTCGTGCCCTCCCCAGGCGCGCTCCGGACACCGATTCTCCCGCCGTTCTGCTCGACCACGCGGGACACGACGGTCATGCCGAGTCCCGTGCCACTGGGCTTCGTGGTGTAGAACGGCTCGAATAGCTTGCCGACCTCCTCCGCGGACATCCCCACTCCGGTGTCGGTGACGCTCAGGGTCACCGCGGACAGACCGTCCGCTGGGTCGGCGCCGGCGGTCTCGATGGTCAATGTACCACCTTCGCTCATCGCCTCGATGGCATTGAGAAGCACGTTCAGAACGGCCTGCCGCATCTGCATCGGGTCCACCATCACATCGGGCAGGCCCTCAAGGAGCTTCTTCTCGATCGCGACGCGCTTGAACTGCGCGTCCTCGGACACGAGCGCGAGCGCCTCCTCGATGATGGTGTTCGGAGGCGTCGGCTTCCTGTCGGGCGTCACGGGACGCGCGAAGTCGAGCAGTTCCTGAACCACGCGGTCCAGGCGCTCGACCTCCTCTATCATTATATCGGAGTAGCGCTCCTCCTCGGAGCCCGGCTTGAACTTCGTCCGGAAGAACTGCGCGAACCCCTTGAGCGCACTTAGGGGATTCCTGATCTCGTGCGCGACGCCGGCCGCAAGCCTGCCGAGCGACGCCAGATGGCGTTCTCTCCCGACGGCTTCCTTCAGCTCCTCGATCTCGCGCAGATCCTGGAAGAGCAGCACCGTCCCTGCGCGCCTCCCCTCCTCGTCTCTTAGCGATGAAGCGGAGAGAGCGACCGGCACGGCGCCCCCCTTCCCCACGATGCGGGTCTCGGTCTCCAGCGCTTCCGTCTCACCGGTGAGCACGCGGTTCACCTCACGCCTGTCCGCGGTTGGCTCGACGCCCACAACCTCGTCCACGTCCACCCCATCGACGTCCTCCGAACCCAGACCGAGAATGGCCCGGGCGCCCGCATTCACGGTGGCCACGTGCCCATCAGCGTCCAGCGAGACGAGTCCGCTCGTCATGCTCTCGATTACGTTGCTCGTATAGGAGCGCATGTTCTCGAGCGCGGTCCGCGTCGATCTGTAGGTGGCTATCATGAAGAGGAAATAGATGGCCGCGCCGCCGACGAGGAGCAGGACGCCCGCCAGCATGAGCGTGTAGTTCCTGGAGGAATGGAAGGCGGCCTCGAGGTCCGTGGCGTCAAGGCCCACGACGGCCGTGATGGGAACGGGTTGTGCGGGATCGATCGTGCGGCCCAGGAGTTCCTCGAGCCTCGCCCGGATCAGCTCGGGGCCGGCCGGCGTGATCGGAGCGAAGCGCCCCGCCGGTCCCATCCTGCCGCGGCCCAACTGTCGGATCCGGTAGTCCACTGCCGCCGGCGGAGGCAGGCCGATCGCGACGCGGTACTCGTAAACGCGGCGCCCGTCGGTCTCGACGATCCTCGTCCCGACCGCGAGGTCGACGCTCACGCCGGTCGGTCCGTGTCTCCCGTGAAGCCCGGTGCGTCCGATGCCGCTGGGGTTGTCCAGAACATCCGTCATGACATCGGCATCGGGCAGACGCTGGCCAACCTCCGCGCTGTCGCTGTGCACCGCTATCCTGCCGTCGCCGTCCAACAGCGCCAGATAGGCGATGCCCGGGTGGGTCGCTGTCACTTCTTCAAAGAAGGTGTGAATACGGGTGGGGCGCCACGCGGGAGACATGAGCTCGGCCCTTAGGTCTGCGGATGTGAAGCTGAGAACCCCCCGCGCCTGATACCACAGTATCTCCGACAGCTGCTCCCGCCCGCGGCCGATGTCGCGGTACGACACGAACGCCACGGCGATCGTCAGGAGAATGATCCCTATGGCGATGGACGTGATCGGTAGGTATGTGGCGCGCTTTGAACGCATTATCGGCATTCCCGGTGCAAGCTGTCAGGGGCGCCGGTCCATCTGAGGAACCCGGCACACGCTCCCCCAGCCCGGCATCGACAGGGGGACGCCCGCAGGACGACCTCTCGTCGAATCGGCATGTGGCGAGCGCACCAGATTAGACACCACGGAGCTGCGACGAGGCAAGGAGAAAGGAAGGATCTGAGGCACAGACGGATGACGCCCTGCGCTTTCGGCGGCCCCAGCACGGTGTTCAGCTTCTCGATTCCTCTGAGAGGGTCCACGTACAACTTCGGGTTACTCCCGCGATGGAGGCGGGGATTGCTGATCATCTGTTGACGATGCAGGATGTTCTTCTCCGGGCGGACGGGCGGAACGTCTGAACGGTGTGAACGTGTCCATTAGCTCTCGGTTGGCAACAAACCCACCTTTCTCCAGGCGCACCAGGTTCATTCCTAGGAGGACATTCACGTCCCGCGTCAGTGTCTTTCCGGTGCGCCCAGCGTAGTACTCGGCGACGCGGTTGCTGATCCCGGTGAGGGACTTCTTGGGCACGGGATCCGGCATCTTGGTCAGGGCGAGCAGGAGGTCTCTCTGTCTTGTTGCCATCTCGGAGCGGGGCATTTGCCTGAACGTGTCCAGGACGTAGCTGTGCCATGCCAGGTACATCTGCTCGTTTCGGATGAAGTCAATCTGCTCCTTGAGTCCGTCCACGAGCCCCTGGGCAGCGTAGAGAAGGAACGAGTCAACGCCCTGCACCGACTTGCTCGACTGCGCAAGTTGGCGGTAGTACTCCGCGCGGGTCTTGTTGTAGTGATTACTGAGCAGGTGGGCAACGGGCGAAGGCACTCCCGCCGACGCGAGGATCTGAAACTCCATGAGGCGGGCAGTGCGTCCGTTACCGTCGCCAAAGGCGTGAATCCACGCCACGTAGAGGTGTGCAAGAACCGCCTTTATGACTGCCATGCCCGTTCGCGTGGGATGTGTCCACTTCGGCCACGCAGACGGCATGTCCGTCAGCCAAGATGCCAGTCTCTCAAGAAGGTAGTCACAGTCCTCCCTCGGAGCGCCTGAGTAGATTCCTCCCACAGTAACCGGATAGGTTGAGATCTCTCCGGGCACGACTTCCTCCGGCAGATTCCCCATCCCTTCCAGTACCTGCCGGTTGAAGCTCTTTATCCGCGCCGCAGCGAGCGGTGGCACGCGGTCAGCATACACATCAGCCCAGATCGTGTTGCACGCCTCGATTATGTTCTTGATCTCCTGCTTGAGATACTCGCGGGACGGGGGCACCTCCAGTCGGTCGTCAATCTGCTTCAGAACATCTTCTTCACTCAACGTGTTGCCTTCTATCGCCGTTGTCGCCATCACACCCTTGGCGAAGTACACACGATGGAGCTTTTCACACGCCGCGGGGCGCATGGCAGCAGACGCAACCTGCTCCACCATCGCCTGAACCTCCCCCAGCAGCACCCAGAACTGACTAGCGGTCTTCCGCAGGTCAATCTCGAACACAAGCCAAGGGTGAGATTCCTCGTAAGCTCGCTTATTCGCGTTCATATGTCCACTCCACACGATGAAATCGACTACTGTAATAGGCGCTAGATACATGTGTTACAGGTACATATCTACTAATCCCCCTGCAAATCTACAGCCAAATCTACCACAAATCACGCAGAAATGCACACCCAGTTCCGGTGTGCGATCTCAGGATCAACTCTCCTGAGTGTACCCAGCGCCAGAGGCAAGCCCTCCGCGAAGCATCCCGGCCGACTTGGGCCACTACGAGGCTGCCAGTGGCATCGCGTAGAAGAAAGTGGCAGTATTGAGGTAAGAAGGTGTCCCGTGAGGCATGCGCCGAATCCCAGAGCTGGACCGCGATCAAAGCGATGTTCCGGTAATGCCCAAGCGACACAGCAGACTAGTAGTGGCCCAGTGTCCCCGCGTTCCGCGCACGCCGGCAGCCCCACTCGAGTACGACGAGCCCTGCGGTGAGCGACACTCCCGCGGCCACCGCGAGGAAGAGCAGCGAACCCGAAGAGTCAGGTGCGGCGGCTCCCTCGGAGCCGTATCGCGCCACCGCGAGCGCGTGTGTCGTAGGCAGCACGCGGGCCCCGGCCTGAAGCCAGCCGGGCAGCATACCAACGGGGAAGTAGACACCGCCCAGGAGCCCGGTGGCCCCGCTCACGGCCCACGAGATCGGCTCGCCCTCCTTCGAGACCATGATGACGCCGGCGGACGCCAGGCCGACCCCGCACATGACGAGCAGATAGAGTGCAAGCGCGACCCCGAGCGCCGGAGACAGTCTCAGGTCCAGCCCGATGAGCGCGGCACCGCCGGCCATCAGAGCCGCTCCTCCCAGCACCGTGATGGCGAGCTCCCCCGCACCCGCAAGGGCCACCAGTACGGGCGACGGAAGGCGGGTCGTGAGAAGCAGTTCCAGCGTGCCCTGAAGCTGCTCGCGTCTGACAGCGCCCCTGAACGAATGCAGTCCGGACGTTGCCAGTGAATGCACGAAGATACCGACGAGTGCAAACGACGAATAGCTCATCCCGTACTGCTCGACGAATCCGTTCCCGGCGCCGGCCACGACCTTGCCCACGAAGGAGAACGTCACGAGCGACAGCACCAGCGACGCCAGACCGAGCGCGAGCTTGGCCCTGTAGCTCGCGTACGTGGCTAGCTCCCGCCTGACGAAGGCAAGAGCGGAGGCAAGCACGAGCGATGCCGTGCCCACTGGTCGTGGTTCCATCCTCATTCTCCGGCCCTCTTCCCGCCGGGCATGCCGGCCCTCCCCCCACCGAGCTCCACGACCAGATCACACCGGGCGGCGATCGACAGGTCGTGCGTCGCCAGCACGACCGACCGCCCCGAACGCGCTCGCCGCTCGAGCGCGTTCCACAGAAGCTCCCTCGCGTGCTCATCCACGGAAGCGAATGGCTCGTCGAGAACCAGTAGCCGAGGCTCACCGAGGCACGCCCTGGCCACCGACAGCCGTGCCAGGGCGCCACGCGAGAGGCTCCGCGTGGGCCGGGGAAGGAATCGTTCGATGTCGAGTTCGGCGGCCAGCCGCGGGATCTCCAGGGCAATGCGGGAGGAGCAGATCCCCTTGAGCCGCGCGAAGAAGGAGAGATTGTGCTGAGCCGTGAGACGCATGTAGAACGACCGCCCCGTACCCAGCGACACTCCTATCAGCCGGCGCACGGCGGACTGCTCCCTCGCGACGTCCCGGCCGAGGACGATCGCCCGTCCCGACGACGGCCTGACGAGCGTCGCGATGATCCTGAGGGCGGTGGTCTTGCCCGCCCCGTTGGGCCCGACCACAGCCACGAGCTGTCCGGGCGCCACGGAGGCCGAGACCTCCGCGAGCGCCTGTGCCTCACGCCCTCTGACCACGTAGCTCTTGCTGAGGCGCTCCAGCCTCAGGGCCGCCGGGCCGCTCACGGGGCATCCTGATCGGCCGCTTCGTCCACGGACCCGGACGGCGAGGCCGCCGAAGAGCTCGCGAACGACCACGCCGTCACCCGGGGCCGTTCCGCCGCGATGTGAACCAGCGCAGGTGTCGTCGTACCGTTCAGACTGCACGCCATGAGCCCCGCCGCGCCCGCCACGTCGGCGAACCCCGCGCGCGCGAGCCCGGTCCGGCCATCCAGCAGGTACACGCCCTCGACGTCCCACGCCAGAAGGTCGTGCGTCCCGTCACCTACGGTATCGGTGGACGAATCCCCCGCCGCACCCACAAGCACGCATGGGTCGTATACGGTCTCCAGCGTGTCGAACCGCCACATGACGTCACCCGACCCCGGATCGCACGCGTACAGAAACCCGTCGCTGCACCCGAGGACCAGCTCGCAGCCCGCGCTGCCGTCCAGTTCGACGACGGTCAGGCAGTTCACCGGCTCTCCGGTCTTGCTGAGGGCGTCCCTGATGAAACGGGGAATCCTCTCGTTCGACAGATGCGTCTCGTGTGACTCGACGCCGAACTGGAACCGGTCGAACACCTCCCCGGTAAGCGCGTCCATTACGATGACGGTCCCTCCGAAGCACCCGACGGCGAGTTCGGCGATGCCGTCACCATCGAGATCCGCCACAACCGGCACCGAGCTCACCACTCCGGCCGGGTTGAGCCGCTCGCACTTCCCAAGCCCGACGTCCCACAGGAGTTCTCCGTCGCTCGACAGACAGAGCAGGTGATTCCCGTTCTCGGCCACGAACACCTCGTCCCGGCCGTCTCCGTCCACGTCCCACACAAACGGGTGAGTGAACCCCCGGGCGAACGGGCCACGGCCCGATTCGGCGTCGCGGACCCATAGCTCGTGCAGATCGTCTCCGGAGAGGACGACCATCACGTCGTCCCGCTTCTTCCCGGCCGTGTAGACGATGTTCCCCTGTGCGCACACGAGGTCGCCGATCGTGCTCCGGAGAGCGGTTCCAAAGACCGGCTCCCCCGTCGCCCCGTCCAACACTGAGAGTTCGGTGCCGCACGCCACGACGACTTCCACGGCGCCGTCCCCGTCCATGTCCCCCGCGACAACGCACGAGCGCCCAGGGAACGCCGCGCGCCAGAGCTCGCGCCCGCCCACCCCGTCGAGAGCCATGACGTGTGAGGGATCATTGCGTCGGCCGCTGTGCAGAAGCACCTCGTGCCGACCGTCACCGTCGAGGTCCGCAACGACGCCGCTCAAGAGCGCCCCACCCGTGGTGCTCACAGTTCGCTCCCACAGGACATCGGTTGTGAACGCAGGGCCGGGTCTCGCCGGCAGCAGAAGGACCGGTGAGGCCGTTTCCGCCCGCCCGCCGCAGGGTGATCCCAGCGCCGTCGCGGTCACGCCCAGCGCCGCCGTGGCGACCGCACCCGCAGCCGCCACGCGGAGCCAGACCGACCGTCTTCGACTAGTAGTCGACAAGACAGACGTCCCGTCGCACGCAGCTCCCGAAGTCGAGCCCGCACTCATCCACCGGTCCGCAGGTGCCCCAATCGATGTAGATGTAGCAGAGCATCGACGCGGGGACCGAACCCTCGGTTACGGACGACAGCGAACTCCCGTTGGCCATCCTGAGGTGCTTCATTGAGATTCCTCCTCTTCGCCCGGCCGTGGCGCCACGTAGACCGCGGCGTCACGGCGCCGCTACTGAGTGTCGATGATACAGTTGTCCGAGGTGTCACAACCCCCGTTGAGGTCCAGGATCCAGCACACATCGGCGTTCGGACAGTGCGAGTAGTCGATCAGACAGATGTCACTCGCCTCCTTTCTCGCACCGGGCACCGAACGACCGAACCCGTTCGCCACCTTCAGGTGTTTCATCCCCATCACCTCCCCTCCTCCCCGTTGACGCCAACCCGGCTCCCCCCGTCCCTCTCACCCGACCCGCGCCCGGCCGCGATCTCCGGACGGGCCACCAGCCGGGCCACCTCCGTTAACCTCGTCCTGCTCGCCGCCGGCAGAGACGCGTAGAGCCACATCGAAAGCTCCAGTATTCGTCGTGTCACACGGCACCGTCTCGACCCGTGCCCCGACCCCGACCCGGGGTCGTTCTCGACATCGTGGAAGCACGCGCCACCGCAGAGGCCGAGCGCCCAGCAATCCGAACACTCCACGGACCTCTCGGCGAGGCCGCCGAGCAATCTCCCGATCTCGAAGCGGTCGAGCCCGCTCGCGACGTCGCCTACGCAGTAGCGCGAGTCCCCGGCGAATCGATGGCAGAGGAACAACCGACCGTCGTGGTCGACCGAGACGTAGCGGGCGCCGGCGCCGCAGGGCGCCAGTCGCTGCCGCCCCAGTTCGAGCCCGAGCACGGGCTCGATGAAACAGCCCGCCGACGGAGCTTCCCCGCTGTTGATGGCCGCAAGCTCCATACGCGCGAGGTCTTCATACTCGCGCACGAGCCTGTCGGCGAACTCCCCCGTCATCGGCACGCCACTCACCGGCGCCAGATGGACCACGCCGAACCCCACTCCCTTCAAGTGCGCGACGATCTCAGGCAGCGGGGCGGAGTTCTCCGTCACGGTCGCGCGGGCCCCGGCCCGCATTCCCTCGGGTAGCCGTCCGACGTTCTCTACGATCCGCTGGTACGAACCCGCACCGTCCGGGAACGACCGGTGTGCGTCGTGCGCGTCCGCGGCGCCGTCGATACTCACCAGGACGCGGACGTCCGCCGTGTGAAGCATCTCGGCCACATCTCTCGTGAGAAGCGTGCCGTTCGTCGTCATGTGGAACGAGACGTCGCGCCCAGTCTCTCCGGCGCGCAGCCTCGCGTAGTCGGCCGTGCGCGCAATGAGGCCGGGGTTGAGCAGCGGCTCTCCACCGAAGAAAATGACGGACACGGTGCGCTCGCCGAACGACTCCGCCAGCAGCAGGTCTACCGCCCTGCGTGCGGTGTCATCGGACATCAAAAGGGACGATCGGGGCTCGCGCCCCAGATAGCAGTAGTCGCACGAGAGATTGCAGCCGCCGGCGACGTTGAGTGCGACGGCCGCGATGCCGCTCAAGGACGGGCCGTCCGCACAGCGCACCCCGCCCGCGGCCATCGCGAACATCGCGCGCTCTCCCGGACCCCGCGCCGCATCGCTCGCTCCCGTGTCACGCCCGGCGCCCGCAAGCACGGATACCTCTCTCAGCGCCTCCGAGACCTCCCCGGGGTCGTGGTTTGTGCGGAGGACATCCAGACCTGAGCCCGACGCCCCGCCGCGCAACCATTCGACGATGTCCACGGCCAGCCGATCCGCCTCGAAGAAGAGCCCGGAGCGCGTGTCATAGACGAACGCGTCGCAGCCGACACGGAAGTCGTGCAGTCCGTGGGCCGCGCCGGCGCGCGGTTCTGGCGGTGCGGCGGTGGCGGAGCCCTCTGCCCGCTCGGCGATCGTAAGGCGGCGTGACATGCGCCCGAGCACGCGGCGGGCGCGATCGAGCGACCTGCGAAGATGCGACTCGAGAATGGCCGCGCCGAGAGCGGCCGCTTCCCCGGCGGCCTTCTGATAGCACGAGCACACGAGCTCCACGAGTTCGTCCAGCGCACCGGACCCGGCGCCCAGCCGCAGGAGTTCACGGGCTCCGGACACATCCCCCGGCGTGGCCAGGTCGCTTCGCGCGGCGATGAGCCACGCCGCCACCGACCACCGCTGCGCGGCCAGGTCCTCCTCCAGATCCTCGAGGTCGTCCGCGAGCTGGTAGCCCGCATGGTAGTGCTCCACCACGCGCTCGGCGCGCGCAAGTGCGTCCGGCCGGTCGGCGAGCAGCGCCACCCCGGCCGCGGTCGCCTTGAGAGGCGACATCTTGCGCCCGATGTTTCGGAGCGTGTCGGGAAGTTGCTTCTCTGCGACGGCCTGCGCGCCCCCGTCCGACAGGAGCACGCGAGACTCCCACTCGAGGCTCGCGAACCACTCCTCCAGATAGCGGTCGAAGTGGCCCCAGAAGGCCGACTCCACCGGGAATAGACGCGAGTATTCCCTCACGAAGCGGAGGAACGACACGTCGGAGAGACGGGCACCGGAGAAGCTCACGGACTCGTCCCCGTCGAGCCATCTGTCCTGCTGGAGAAAGTGGGCGGCGCCAAAGGCGTTCCCGAGCGCCATCGTGCGAGCCCCTGTCAGCGCGTCTGCGAACGGGAGCGCGCCGGCCAGCGCGAACGGCAGGAGTATCACGATGTTCCCGGGCGTGATTCCCCGGTCGGCGCGTGGTGGCGCTCCTGTCGGATCGCCGGACCCCGCGAGGGACGCCGCTCCGGAGAACTGCGCCAACGCCTCCCTGAAGCGGCGCGCAACAAGCCTGCACTCCGCTCCCGGATCGAAGGAAGCTGGTCTGGGCACTGCGGGCACTCCAACCGGGGAATCGGGGCCGGGCATGGGAGCGCTACCCACAAATGGCAACGGACTCCCGAGGGAGTCCGCCCTGTAGGCAGCGCGCGTGATGGCGCTTCCAGGATAAGGTGCGGCCGGCAGGTCTGGTGCGGGAGAGCGTCCGAGATCCCTGCCGGCCGTCGTGGGCTGACTCCATCCCTGCGGAGGTGAGAGCAAGTTACTGACCAAGCCAACTGCCTTGGGATGGAGCTATGGCGAAGAGCCGTGTCGTAGGTGCTTCCATCTTCTGGACGCGTTCGGCTCTTCCGGGGGTAACCTCTCACACTGTCTATATCGGTTACAGCTGCGGCGGCTCTTCAGTATGCAGCTGTCTTGAACTCAGCCGAGGAACGGCGATGCAATTCCGATGAGCAGGATCACGACCATTACCTTTATCTTCGCCGCACTCGGCATTTCCTTGAACCTCTTATCAACGGAAGGAGAAGCAGACCAAAGAGCGACCGGACTCGCCCCCCCTGCTTATGTAACACCCTGGCCGCCTCCCCTTCCGTATTCCGTTGTCAATGCCTTCACCCCCTCTTAAAGCATCACGTGTGCCAGGTGTGCCCGAGATGGCCACCCAATCACAAAATACGGTACCGCTCTAACCGACAGTGCCATGGGCAGTTACAGCGCCTCTGACGCACGTGTCTTTCGTTGATGACTCAGCTTCAGGACACGATTCGGACGGTGTGGAGCACGCTGAAAAGATGGACTGCCGTAAGTCATTGTGTGTGAGACTGTTGCAGTGGCGTCAGCATCTGGACGGTCCGTCAGGTTCCTGACGGTGTCTGAGCGGTGAACGGGGAGCCTGTGGGAAACCCGGCGCGGGTTGACTCCGCGGGCTTCCGCATCGCGGTCCCTCGACGGAGTACACTAAGAGACCCCGGCGGTGCCATACCGCCGGGGTCGTCATTTCATTCGCTGTCTCGGGGTCGCCCGCCGCTGCTCAGACGGGGCGGCCCTATCCGATCCCGTACTTCCTCATCTTCGCGTGGAGGCCGGGCCTCGAGAGACCCAGGAGGTCAGACGCCGCCTGCTTGTTCCAGCTGGTCCGCCCCAGTGCCTCGAGGATACGGCTCTTCTCCAGCGCCTCGACCTCATCCTTGAGCGAGCGGCGAAGCGCCTCGTCCGAGCGGAGCCCCATCTGATACTGGTCACGAAGCTCCGGACGGACCTTGTCGATCCCGATGACCTCACCGTCCGCCGCGAGCGCCACTCCCCTGCGTACGTCGTTCTCAAGCTCGCGGACGTTGTTGCCGCGCCAGTCGTGCTTCATGAAGAGTTCTCGCACCTCACGGCTGAACCCGGGGATCGACTTCTCCTCGCGCTCACAGTAGAGCTTGAGGAAATGCTCCATGAGGAGCGGGATGTCGTCCGACCTGTCCCTCAAGGGCGGGATCTCAATGACCACCGCGCAGAGCCTGTAGAAGAGGTCGCGCCTGAACCGCCCCCCCTTGACCTCCTCGGCCAGGTCCTTGTTGGTCGCGGAGATGACGCGCGCGTCGCTGACCCGGGTGATGTTCTCCCCGACCCTGCGGTACTCGCCGTTCTGCAGGAACCGGAGCAGCTTCACCTGAAGCTGTGAACTCATCTCCCCTATCTCGTCGAGGAACAGCGTCCCCCGGTCCGCGACCTGCACGAGACCCTCGCGGTCACGGTCGGCGTCGGTGAACGAGCCTTTGACGTGGCCGAAGAGCTCGCTCTCCTGCAGGTGCTGCGCGATCGCGCACGCGTTCAGCGCGACGAACTTGCCGGTCTTGCTGCGCCCGCCCTGATGGATGGCGCGCGCGATGATGTCCTTGCCAACTCCGGATTCGCCGCTGATGACGATAGGCACGCGGCTATCTTTCAGCCGCTCGATGCTTGCGAGGATCCGGAGCATGTCGGAATTCTTGGTGATGAAGCCTGCCGATTCCGGCGAAGCGCCGAGTTCCTCGGCGAGACGTCCGTTCTCCTCCCACGCGTTCGACTCGCCAAATCTCGAGTGGGCAACGCCCAGCATCCTGGCGGCGGCCCCGATGAACTCGATGTCGCTCTGGGTAAATGGTGCCGAACGCTCACTGACGAAGCGGTCGGCATAGAGCATGTATGAACGGTCGCGCCGGAAGCCGACCTGCGCAGGAATAAGCGCGACAGCGCCGATGTCCTTCGGCGCGCTTCCGTTGGAGGAACGTCCGTCACTGACGACCAGCGGTCTCGAGTGCCCTCGTGAAGCCAGTGTGGTTCGCACGAACCGGGTCGCTTCCGCGATGCCCCTGCCCGAGCGGTCCACCGATGTCACGATGACCGGCGACGCACCTTCCACGAGCGCCAACAGAATCAGCCGGTCGGCGACCAGCACGTCGGTGATCTCCTCCGCGAACTGGTGAAGATCCTCCGCTCGCGGTTCCGCGGTCTCGAGGAAGCGATAGCCCTCGGCGATGGTCGAGTATCTCGCCTGTAGCGACACCGCCGCGTCGGCGAGCCCCGCGTCCAGTTCCCTGAGGATCGCGTCGACCTCAGCCAGCCCCTGCTTGTCACCACCTACCTCGAGCTTGAGTCGTGCCCGCTCGAGCCAGGTTCTCGCTCGGTCGGGCTGCCCGCCTCTCTGAAGCGCCTTTCCGCGCTCCAGCTGGCTGCGCGCGACCCAGCCGCCGGCGCCCACACGCGTGAAGATGGCCTCGGCCGCTGAGAAGCGTGCCTCGATCCTGTCCAGGGGAAGCTGTCCCGGCGCCGCCGAGTCCCTGAGGCCCACGCCCTCGGCCATGGCCGCCCGGGCGAGTTCCATCGATTCGCCTATCCGTCGGAGCATCTCCTCCGCTCGCGTGATCAGGACCTCCGCGGCGGTGGACTCGCCTTTCGCGTAGCAGACGCTCGCCAGCACGCGCAGGGAGGCGCCCTCCTCGAGCTTGTCCCCGATCTCACGGGTGAGCTTGATGGCCTGGGAGCAGTCGCGTTCGGCTTCCTCCAGCCTGCCGAGCCTGAACAGCACATCGGCCCGGCGACGAAGCACTTCGCCCACGACATCGCTGTTGGACGACAGCCTGTAGGCGCATCCCAGCGCCCCGCTTAGCGTTGCGAGCGCGTCCTCGTTCCTGTCCTGGTCCATCTCGAGGTGACCGATGAACTCGAGTGACAGCGCCTCGGCCCTGAGGTATCCACGCTCCCGACTGACCCGAAGCGCCTCGTCGAAGAGACCGCGCGCCCTGCTCCACTCGCGGCGCTCACGGCACACGTTGCCGAGCGTTGTCGATGCCGCGACGAGACCTCTGGTCGCACCGATCCTCGAGTAGATGTCCCTCGCCTCATTCAGGGATTCCTCGGACTCGGCCCAGCGTGACAGCTTGTAGAGGATGATGCCAAGGTTGCTCAGCCTGTCGGCTATCGCGGCCGACCGCCCGAGTCTCCGGTCGATCTCGAGCGCGTTCTTCAGGTGGTCAAGCGCGCCGTTCAGATCGCCCATGCGCTTCGCGAGAACGCCGAGGTTGTTGTAGGCCGATGCCAACCCGGCCTCGTCACCCAGACGCTTCTGCGAGACGAGATAGTCGGTGAAGTAGTCGCGAGCCGCGGTGATGTTACCCAGCTCCGCATTGGCCACACCGAGGGCCTTGCCGGCCTCGGCGAGCAGAGGACTGTCGGGAGACGTCCTCAGTGTTTCGTATGCTTTCTGCGCGGCCCGGAGGGCCTCGTTGTACCGGCCACTTTCGATCTCGACCCTCGCCAGGACGACGTTTGCCTCGGCCCAGACTGAGATCTCGCCATCATCCAGTTCGAGGTCGTCGAGCTTGGCGCAGTAGTTCCTCGCACTTCTGTAGTCGCCGAGACCCAGATGACACTTCGCGATCCGCACATAGAGCCCGGCAGCTTCCGCGTCGGACAGCTCGGCCCCGAGTTCCCCTCCACCCGCCTGCACGAAGTACCCCAGAGCGTCCGAGTAGCTGTCGGATCCCAGATAGACGTCCCCGAGTCGGATGGCCGTCAGCGTCGCATCCCTTGTGCTGCGCGACTCCATCGCCTCACGGAACGCCTTCAGCATCTCGCGTTCCCGTTTATCGTCCGGTCTCTGACTTGCCAATACAGGCCCCGCAGTCAGACTGCCATTCAGGTCCTTGCCGCGACTACAGCAGTATCACGAGAAAACCGAAGAGCACCTTGAGCTCGAGGCGAAGCATGCCAAGACGTCCGAGCATGCGGGCTTCGCCGCTCACTCCACCATCCCCTTCGTCATCGTCGACAGCTTCCGGATCGCCGCTGGTGTCACCCATAGGATCGGTGTTGCCCCAACGATCGTCGTCGCCGTCATCGATGCCCTCGCCGTCGTCACCGTCCCTGTAAGTAGTGAGAGCGGTCGTGCTCCCACCGGTGATCGACGTGCGCTGCAGCGTCGCTGAGCCTGCAGGAATGCTGCAGAGACCAAGACTCAGCGCGAGGACCACAAGCAGGGCGAGAACTCGTCTTGCGCTCACTGCCTTCCTCCTTGTGGTTGCTGTCTGGAAATACCCAAGCGAATAGCACTGCACAACAAACAGACTTGCGCGCATCTGATGCTCTCGTCGCCGGGATTGATGCGCCAATACTCCGCCCGGCGGCGGATTGACGCCACTACAGTGAGGGTTTCCGGTGGGCAACTGCTTACCCGAACTCATTCTACCACGAGGGGGTCCCACCGGTCAAGAACCGTTCTCAGGCAGACCGAAGGCTATTCAGGAATGGACCCGCTCACAACAGGAAATCGTCCATGTCCGAATCGCGCTTCTTCGGGCGCTCAATGACGGGGCGGTCGTCCGCCTCTTCGATCCGTGGCCGGTTACCGCCCTGCTTAGGTCGCGCCCTCTGCCGGCCGCCGGAGCTTCTCATGATGCCCGACCCGCGCGTGCGACTCTTGACAGGTTGTATCTCCACAGGCTCGGGCTCAGAGTCGGCCGGATCGCTACCGGTCGCGTCGCCGCCACCGCCCGCGACCGCGCGGACCCCGGCATCGACCAACCCCGCGTCCTCGGCCCACCGCGCCATCAGATCGATGAAGTCGCGCAGATTCCGGTCGCTGGCGTCCCAGTTCGCCTGGTACCAGACCCACCTGCCGTCCTTCTCCTCAACCACGAGTTCCGCGTCCTTGAGCTTGCGCAGATGATAGGACACCTGGGGCTGCGCGAGCCCGAGTTCGGCAACGATCTGCGAGACGTTCTTCCTGACACCCAGAACGGCCAGGAAGACGCTGAGGCGAGTGCTGTCGCCAAGCTCCTGTAGAGCAGAGAAGGGTCGTGTCATGTGTTCATCCAGATGAGAACCTCCGTCGCAGTAACACTAATATAGAGCTAGCACCGTCCGACGAGACAGTCAAGCGCAATGAGAGGCCGCGAGAAACCTGTTCCCGCGGGCGGTCCGTACGTCCTAGAATAGTCGTAACAGAACGTACATCGGAACAGGAGCGAAGGAGGCAGTCGGTCGTGCCAAGACAGCAACCGAAACAACGCCCGAGACGACACCAAAGACAGCAGCCAAGACAACAGCCAAGACAACGACCATCGAAACCCGACCTCAGAGGATTCCAGCTCGACGAACTCAAGTCGTTCGTCCTGAAGCTGGACCAGCCGGCCTACCGCGCCGGTCAGATCGCGGAGTGGGTATTCGGAAGGGGCGTGCGCAGCTTCGACGAGATGACGAATCTCTCAAAAGCGCTGCGGGAGCGGCTGTCCAAGGAAGCGATTCTCGCCTGTGCCGAGGTAGTCGAGACGCACACATCCGAGACCGATGGAACACGGAAGCTGCTCCTGAAATACGGGGACCGCACGCGTATCGAGGCCGTGCTCCTCACGGACAACAAGAGGATCACGGGGTGCGTGTCGACGCAGGTCGGCTGCAAGTTCGGGTGCTCGTTCTGCGCGACCGGCTTGATGGGATTCACGCGTAACCTTACGGCCGGCGAGATCGTTGAGGAGATGATCTCTCTCAGAGAGGCCGCGGCCCCCGGGCGACTCAGCAACCTGGTCTTCATGGGCATGGGCGAGCCGCTCGACAACTACGACAACGTCCTCCGAGCAATCAAGATCGCGAATGCGGAGTGGGGCCTGGGTATAGGCGCGCGCCGCATAACCGTCTCGACGGCCGGGCACGTGCCCGGCATACGGAAGCTCGCAAAGGAGGGGCTGCAGGTGGAGCTGGCTGTCTCGCTCAACGCACCGGAGCAGCGACTGCGCGCCAGGCTGATGCCCATCGCGGACCGCTATTCGCTGACCCAGCTCATCAGAGCGATCGAATACTACTCGGAGAGCACGGGACGCCGCGCAACCCTCGAATACGTGCTTTTGCGGGACTTCAACGACTCGCCCGAGATGGCCGACGAGCTCGCGGAGATCGCACGGAGGCTCCTATGCAAGGTCAACCTCATCTGCTATAATGAGGTTACGGACTCAGTGTTCTCATCCCCTACCGATCAGGCAGTCGAGGACTTCTTCTCGCGCGTGGGAAGACGTTGTCCCACGGTTGTGAGAAGAGTGAGCCGCGGCAGTGACATCGCCGCCGGATGCGGGCAGTTGTGCATCCCTCGCGGCAGGAAATAGTGACGGCGACGGGATGGCGCGCCCTCAGCGCTCGGTCGAACCCAGGGCAGTGAGTGCAATGGATAAACTCAGGATCATAATCGCGGCAGCAATAGCAGCAGCCCTCGTTTCCACGTGCGCGGCGGCGACGGGTTCACCGGTCATGGAGAACGCCGAGCTGGAACTCCAGAGCCTCGTCAGTGAGATCGAGAACGTCCTCCCTCAGTCGTGGCGAGTAATAGAATCCGGCACCGGAGAACTGCCCATCGGGTGGACGGGTCCGAAGAGCGGCCTCTACATCATGGTCGAGGACACGAGCACGCGCTTCTTCCACCCCAATGGCTTCCACTACTACTCCTTCTACAGAATCTGGCTGATGCCTCCCGGGTGGGAAGGCGAGATGCGGCACACCCCGTACATCGCCGACAGCGCACCGGCGTTCCTGCTCGGCTTGAGCGGTGACCACGTCGCGCTCTATCACACGGCCGGCGGCAATGTCTGGAACGACGGCCCGGCGGCGTTCTGCTCGGTGCTCGGGCTGGACACGATCCGCTACACCGATCTGACGCGACGCGTGGTCGACCTTGAGATCGAGGAGCGATTGACGCATACCGCCCCGGTCGCCGGTGACCGCACGCTCGAGCTCTCACGGCACTCGAAGGCCACGTTGTTCCAGATGAACCCCTACCGGATCGTCGGGCTTGCCAGCGACGGACCCAGTCTGTACCTCGAGTATGTCTTCGGGAACGAGGAGGACCCGGACAAGTCACAGCTCGCGGACCTCACCGAGCAGCTCGCTGGGAGCGTCTTCCAGAGGTTCCCGGAGGTCGAGTCGCTCTATCTTCGCCGTTGCACGCGCGACACCTTCACTGATACCATCGTTAATCGCGATTAGCTAAACCTCCACGACGATCGCAGGGTCACACATACGAGAGTCGGCGTTGCCGGCTGTCCGTAGCCGTGCCCCGGCGGCACGCGCTCCGTGTGTCCGCGGCCCGCTGACACCGGCTTGGCTTGACCACATCAGGGAGGATGACAATGTCCACGCGGAGGAAGACACTTCTTGCGTTGCTCGCCCTGGCCCTCGTGGCCCTGACTTTCCCGACGTCTGCGCTCGCGGACGCGGACAGTGCTTTCATCGAGCTGTCCACCGGCGACCTCACCGACTTCGAGATCTGGGACGACAGCTACTTCAGCCCGACCGGTGACATCTACTACAACCGCGTGGATGGGCTTCTGCTGTATGTGGGGGCGCGGTACCGCTCGGAGTCTCGCCTTCACCCGAGGCTCAGGGCCGTGTGGGGTTGGCCGTCCGCGCGCTCCGGTTCCCAATATCGACTGGAGATCGAGCAACCGGTTTTCAGCCAGGACAGCTTCTCGTTCGGCGTGAACCTCTACGACAGGAGCTCGTGGAGCCTCGAGGACGAGGACGCCATCTCGGACTTCGGCAACAACATACAGGCCTTCGTTGCGAGAATCGACAGGCGCGACTACTTCCGCAGGGACGGTGTGACCGTCTTCGCGCAGCACAAGATGGCACCGGAGCTGACGTTCAGAGGCGAGTACCGATCGGACAAACTGAGCTCTCTCTCGGAAGACCAGAGCGTCTGGTCCGTGTTCGGCGGAAGTGAAGACTGGCGCGAGAACCCGGCGCTCATGGTCGGTGTGCTCGAGAGCGCGCGCGAGTTCGAAGGCAGGATGTCGAGCTACGTCCTATCGGCGGAGTACGATTCCCGCGACGAGGACGCAATGACGGGCTGGTGGGCGCGCGGCGTCGGGGAGTACGGAGGCGGGGCCGTGGGCGGTGACTACGAGTTCACCAGGCACATCGTCAAGGCCACGAAGCTCATTCCGATCACGTCCACGCAAACACTGGCGCTCACAGGCACGTGGGGCTTCATCGACGGGACGGACCTCCCGTCCCACAAACTCTTCCGCCTCGGCGGCTGCAGCAATCTGCGCGGATACGACCACAAGGAGTTCGGCGGCGAGGATATCGTGTTCGGTCGAGCCGAGTACAAGGTGCAGGTAACCGAACCGCTGGAGATGATCTACTTCCTCGAGAGCGGCCAGGTCAGCTACGATACCTCCACGCCGGAGTCGGGCGATTCCGACGGGTACAAGCACGGTGCAGGTGTCGGCTTCCAGGTCGAAGCACCCTGGTGCGGTTGGCTCCGGCTGGACGTTGCCACTGCGATAGCGGAAGAGACCGATCTCAAGGTGTATCTGAGGCTGCTGCTGACTCGCTGACGTCCAGGGCGAGCGCAGCAGCAATGAGGCAGGCCGGCAGAGAACAGGCGATCCCTTCGCCCTCTCCGTCGTCTTTGAACTCCCCCGTCCCACCTCTCGGGGGAGCGCGCGGAGGACAGGACGCGGCAAAGCAGTTGGAATCCCGGATACGTGCGGCCCGGGGAATCAAGATGTGATAACCATAGATGCGGCGCTTGTGACCCATGGGGGTTCGGGCGGCGCAACGGACAGCGCGGCAGGAAGGAGACTGGAGTTATGAAGGGGCTTCTTGTGGCAGTAGCTCTGTGCGTGGCGGTGGCCATCGTTGTTCTGGCGGCAATCCCGGCCGGCGCCGATAGCTTCACCGACACATGGTTGAGAGGTGCGAGCTCGGTCGCCGTGGACGATGACGCGACCGCTCTCTTCATCAATCCGGCAGGGCTAGGGATGTACGGAGACTCCAACAGCTACACATCCGTGTCGATGGTCGGCACGGACGTGCTCGGTGTGTCGTCGGCAGCGAAAATGGGACCGATTGGGCTGGGGTACAACCGCCAGTACATGTGGAAACCTGGTGCTGATGCTGGCCCAGGCAACGACGAGGTCGACGTCTACTATGCCGGCCTGGCGCTCGGCGACGGGCAGTCGTTCAGCGTGGGCTTCGACTACCGCTGGTTCCGCCCGCAGTTCGGTGGGTGCGAGAAGACCGGGACCTGGGACCTTGGCGCGATGTACAGGCCGTCAAAGCTCCTGTCCGTGGGGGTAGCCGCGCGGAATCTCTCTGAGCCCGACGTGCTGGGCGACGGTGTCTCAAAGACGATGTACGTCGCCGGGGTCGCCGTGCGGCCCGTGGGCAACAAGCTGACGCTCATGGTCGACGCCGGCTTCGAACGCGACCAGGATCTCACGGATGCGGTCTACACCGCGGGCGTCAAGGCAGAGGTGGCGGACGGTGTGGTTATGCGCGGCTCGTTTCAGTCCCGGCCCGACGGCGATGACCGCGAGCAGGAGCTCAGCGCGGGCCTGTGGTTCAACCTGGGCCGCACCGGAGCAGGCGCTGCCTACAGGAGCCACGAGTCCGCGGCCGATGGCATCATGAGCTACGGCTTCACGTCGAGCAGCAACAGACAGAGGACGCAGCTCCAGGCAGGCGGGAAGATCGCCGAGATCAAGGTCGCTGGTCCGCTCTCCGACTTCCGGCCGGGATGGAGTCTCCTCGGGGAACCGAGGAAGAGCGCGCAGGCCGTCATCCACGATATCAGGAAGGCAGGCAGGGACGAGTCGGTCGACTGCATCCTCCTGAACATCAAACCCCTGGGCGGCACGTTCCTCGGCGGGCCCTCGGCGCTCGTGCAGGAGATACGTGACGAGATCGTGCGCGTGAGAAGCGAACACGGCATCGCCGTCGTGGCTTTCCTGGAGTACGGCGGCGACACGCAGGAGTACTTCCTCGCGTCCGCGTGCGACAGGATCATGACCCACCCCTCAACCGGTATCGCGGGACTGGGTAACTACGTGACGGTCAAACGCTACACGGGCTCGACCAAGAAGCTCGGGATCGAGTGGGACTACATCTCGGCTGGGGAGTACAAGAGCACGTTCCATTCGCTCGGGGGCCCTCCCCTGACCGACGTCCAGCGGGCGGAGGTCCAGGAACTCGAGGACGCCATCTACGACGAGCTGATCGCGGCCGTGATGGAAGGGCGCGGCCTCTCGAGGTCGGACGCCGAGAGCGTGTGTGACGGCAGGATCTTCATTCCGGACAAGGCCGTCGATGCGGGGCTGGTTGATGACATCGGCGAGTACGAGGACGCGAAGGCCGTGGCACTCGGACTGGCCGGCGGCGATCTGCCGGAGGAACTCGAGGACATCAAGACGGTGAATGTCGCGACATGGCACGACAAGGAGTACCACTGGGGCAAGAAGCCCGTGATCGCCGTGGTCGGCGCGTACGGCGGCATCCGGGAGGGACGCGGCGGGACCGACCCGCTGCGCGGCGGGCAGTCAATAGGCGCAGAAACTCTCGTCAAGACGCTCAAGTCAGCGCGCAAGAACCCGGACGTTGACGCGGTCGTGCTGCGGGTGGACAGCGGCGGCGGCAGCGCTCTCGCCTCGGACATCATCTGGTCCGAGACGGTCAAGGTGACCAAGGAGAAACCCCTGATCGTGTCGATGGGCAACATCGCCGCATCGGGGGGTTACTACATAGCCATAGCGGGCGAGAAGATCTTCGTCGAGCCCCTGACGATCACCGGCAGCATCGGTGTCGTCGGCATGATGCCCGTCATCGCCAGCCTCTACGAGAAGATCGACGCCACGCACGAGACCTTCAAGAGCGGCGAACACGCGGATCAGTTCTCACCTATGCGGAAGCTGACCGACGAGGAGAGAGAGATGGCCGAAGAGGTCATCACCTGGTTCTACAACGACTTCGTCGAGAAGTCCGCCGAGGCCAGAGGTATGAGCCCGGACGAACTGCACGACCTGGCCCAGGGTCGGGTCTACATCGGCAGCCAGGCGCTCAAGAACGGTCTGGTCGACGAGCGCGGCGGGCTGTCGGCGGCGATCGACTACGCCTGCGAGAAGGTCGGAGTCGAGCGCGAGGACGCCAGAGTGGTCTACTACCGGGAGAAAAGGGGCCTCATGGACGGCGTTCTGGGCGGCGCGGCGGCAAAGCTGGGCTTATGGAAACTCCTGGACTTCGGGGACTCGGGGCTGCAGGACCTCCTGAGGATGGAGGCGATCACGGAGCTGCCGCTCAACTAGGCCGGTGGCGGGGATATAGCTGGCGGAGTGAGAGCTCCGCCGGGTGCATTCGTTGTGCGTTCATTCGGGCCGCGGCTTCAAGAGCTGCGGCCCGGCTCTCGTGTGGGCGTCTGAGCGAGCCTCATGCGTCGCGGAGCCCGGCTCGGAGAGCGCGCCGCCGAGCGCGAGGAGTCCACAGTCCGGTTACCACCTGGGCTGTTATCGTTGACGCAAACCCGAGCGATTCTGTACAATCCTAGGTTGGTTTCCGTAGTAGCCAGGGCGGTGTTCGTTCCGCGATCTGGGCGGTGCGCGGTCGGCGCGTGGTGACATCACGCAAAAGCACGAGCGCGTTAGGGTGCGTCGTCGAGAGGAGTAGGAACATGGCAGGCAGCGGAGGGTACAACGCGTTCGAGATGGCGCGTGCACAGTTCGACAAGATAGCGGACATGCTGGAGCTCGATGGTGGCGCCCGGAGTTTTCTGCGCACACCAATGAGAGAGTACCATTTCTCGATCCCGGTGCGAATGGACGACGGGAACATCCAGGTGTTCGAGGGGTTCCGCGTTCAGCACAACGACGCACGCGGCCCGTGCAAGGGCGGCATTCGTTTCCACCCACAGGAAACCATCGACACGGTTCGCGCGCTCTCGATGTGGATGACGTGGAAGTGCGCGGTCGTCGACATCCCGCTCGGCGGCGGCAAGGGCGGCGTCATCTGCGACCCGCACAATCTCAGCGCCCGTGAACAGGAAGCCATCTGCCGCGGCTTCGTCCGTCAGCTCGCACGGAACGTCGGCCCCGTGGCCGATGTCCCCGCGCCAGACGTGATGACGAACGCGCAGCACATGCTGTGGATGATGGACGAATTCGAGAAGGTCCACGGCGGGCACTTCCCCGGCTTCATCACCGGCAAGCCCGTCGGGATGGGCGGATCCCTGGGACGGACGGAGGCCACGGGATACGGCGTCATCTACACGCTGCGTGAGGCTCTCAAGGAACTGGACATCCGTCCGAGCGACACGACCGCCTGCGTGCAGGGGTTCGGCAACGTCGGACAGTACGCGATCGAGTTGTACACGCAGATGGGCGGGACGGTGACGTGCACGTCGAGCTGGGACCAGGCCGATCAATGCGCGTACGCCTTCCGCAAGAAGGACGGCATAGACCTCGAGGAGCTCCGTGGCATCACGGATCGTTTCGGCGGCATCGACAAGGCCAAGGCGAAAGACCTCGGCTACGAGGTGCTCCCGGGCGATGCATGGGTCGAACAGGACGTCGACATCCTGATGCCGTCCGCGCTCGAGAACTCGCTCACCGGCGACAACGCAGAGAAGATGAGCAAGCGCGTGAAGGTGATCGCGGAGGGCGCGAACGGCCCCACGACACCTGAGGCCGACGCGATCATCCACGAGCGCGGCATTCACATGATCCCCGACTTCCTGGCGAACGCCGGCGGCGTCACGTGCAGCTACTTCGAACAGGTCCAGAGCAACATGAACTACTTCTGGGAAAAGGACGAGGTTCTCGGTAAGCTGGACGTGAAGATGACTGCCGCTTACGTCGCGGTCAGCGAGCTCGCTAGAGCCAAGAAGCTCTACATGCGAGACGCGGCCTACGTCGTCTCCATCGACCGCGTTGTCTCAGCCTGTCGCGACCGCGGCTGGATCTAGATCCTCATCAGATGGTGCACCCCCGTCCACGGGGGTGCACCCACCATGCTCGATCAAGAGAGGCCCGGGCAATGGCAGCTGAGGCTTCGCACCTGCCGGAATTCGGCCGCGAGTTCCTCGGCGCGGACCAGACGTTCACGCGCATCGGCCAGGGTGAGTACGGCGGCAAAGCCGCCGGCCTGGATCTGGTCCGCGAGAAGGTCTTGGCGCGCATCTCCCCCGACGAGTTCCCCGATTTCGAGATCGCCGTTCCGACGCTCACCGTTCTTACGACCGAGCTTTTCGACAGCTTCATGAAGAGAAACGGGATCGACCCGAGTACCTTCACGGACGAGCCAGACGATCGCATCGCCATGGCATTCCAGAAGGCGGAGCTGCCGGCGGAGTTCGTGGGCGACCTGCGCTCTCTCATCGCCAGTGTCCACACGCCGCTCGCCGTTCGCTCATCGAGTCTTCTGGAGGACGCACTTTCCCATCCGTTCGCGGGCGTCTACGAGACGAAGATGATCCCGAACAACCGGGCCGGCACCGACGCACGCTTCCGTGGCCTGATCCAGGCCGTGAAGTTCGTCTACGCCTCGACGTTCTTCAGGTCAGCCAGGAGCTACATCAGCTCCGTCGGTCAGGACATCGCATCCGAGAAGATGGCGGTCATCATCCAGGAGGTCGTGGGAACACGATCGGACGAGAGGTTCTATCCCACGATCTCGGGAGTCGCGCGCTCCTACAACTACTACCCCACGGGACGGGCGCAGCCCGCCGACGGAGTCGTGAATCTCGCGCTGGGACTGGGCAGACAGATAGTGGATGGCGGGCTGTCGTGGACCTACTGCCCGAAGTACCCGAAGGCCCCCCCGCCCTATGGCGGAGTCGGTGACCTGATGAAGAACTCGCAGACCGAGTTCTGGGCGGTCAACATGGGACATCCGCCACCCCCGGACCCCATACGCGAGACCGAGTACCTGTCCAGGGCCGACCTCAAGGCGGCGGAGTATGACGGCCGCCTCGACAAGCTCGTCTCAACGTACGACGGAGGGTCCGACCGGATGCGCCCGGGGATACAGGGAGAGGGTCCCCGCGTACTCGACTTCGCGCCGATCCTCAGCTACGACGCCCTGCCGCTCAACGACCTCGTCCTGAGGTTGCTGGACCTGACGAAGGAAGCTCTGGGTGAGGATATCGAGATCGAGTTCGCGGTCGAGATGGACCCCCTGGGCAGAAGCAAGCCGCGATTCGGATTCCTGCAGGCCCGACCAATGATGGTGAGCCGGGAGCAGACCACGGTCACCGAGGAGGAGCTGAGCGACCCGCGGGCCGTTGTCGCTTCGAGCCACGTGCTCGGCAACGGAACCCGGGAGGACATCGCCGACATCGTCTATCTGAGACCGGAGGCTTTTGAAGCGAAGCACACACCGGCCATCGCAGCCGAGCTCGAGAAGATCAACAGGGCGCTGGTCGGAGAGGGACGTCCCTACGTCCTGATCGGGTTCGGACGGTGGGGAAGCTCCGACCCATGGCTGGGCGTGCCCGTTGACTGGGGGCAGATCAGCGGCGTGGGTGTCATTGTGGAGGCCACTCTGCCGCAGATGACACCGGACCTGAGCCAGGGCTCGCACTTCTTCCACAACATGATAGGCTTCGGAGTGTTCTACCTGTCCGTTCGCCATACGGACAGCCACGGCATACGCTGGGATTGGATGGACGAGCTGCCGGCCGTCAACGAGAGCGAGCTGGTGCGACACGTCCGCCTGCCGAGTCCTCTGAGCATCAGGGTCGACGGCAGAGCCGGAAGAGGAGTGATCCGTCATGCCTAGTGACTCAACGGGAGCGCACGAAGCACTCGTTTCCTCACTGCAAGAGCGAGCCAAGGAGCTGAACTGCCTCTATCACATCGAGGAGGTACTCAGGACTGACGACGGACCGATGGAGGACACCTTCCGGAGAACCATAGAAGCGATACCGCCGGGGTGGCAGTACCCCGAGATCTGCCAGGTGGTTCTTACACACGGTGACAGGACCTTCAGGTCGGCCGAGTTCGAGCCCACTCCCTGGGTGCTCAGCGCCGAGATCACTCTTCAGGGTTCCGCGGTGGGATCTCTTGAGATCTACTATCTCGAGGAACGCCCCGAAGAGGACGCAGGACCGTTCCTCAAGGAAGAGGTCCGGCTGGTCAACACCATCGCGGAGCTGATCGGCCACTCCATCCTCCGACGGCGTCTTCTCGACCTGCAGAAGGACTGGGAAACGCTCGAGGGTGGAACGACGGTGGACGCGCCCGAGACATGGAGAAGCCCGCTGCACCTTCTGCGCGAGTCAGACCGCGGGCTGTATCTTCGCATCGCGCACAAGCTGCTCAACTACCTGTGCCAGGTGGGAATCCCCGAGGCAGTGAAGGTGGCGGCCGAGATGGCCGGGATTGATCCCGCCGAGGGCTCGGGAGGAGAGGTGAACGTGCCCGCGTGCAGACTTGCGCAGGACGACGCGTTCCTTCTGAGCGACGGACCGTTCGAGTTGGCCAGCCGCCACCTCAGCGACGATGAGATTCTCACGAGGGTGCAGAACTGGATGCAGGAGGACAAGGCCAGCAGCTTCCTGAGAGTCCTGAACAACCCGCGCTCCCCACTGCCCGAGATAGTCGATGCGATGCGTCGATTCGAGCGCGGCATCCCCGACAAATCCGTTCTGCGTTCGTCGACACTCAAGACCCTGCGCGTCTCGCTCACTCAGCGCCTGCTCACCGAGCAGATCGACTTCGTTCGCGTGGCGAAAGAACACGTCGAGATCGAGGACTTCGCGGAACTGGCTGATCGCATGGTCCTCCCGGCCGGGAGCCACGGCCGGCTCGGCGGCAAGAGCGCCGGCATGCTCCTCGCGCACAAGATACTCCAGCGCTCACGTACACCGGACCGGCCCATCGGCGAGATACGCCTGCCGAAGACCTGGTATCTCCCATCGGACGGCCTGCTTGACTTCATCGGGCACAACGATCTGCAGGATGTGATCGAGCAGAAGTTCAAGAACATAGACGAGGTCCGACAGGAGTACCCGGACATAATACGTCTCTTCAAGAACTCGAGCTTCCCGTCGCGCATGCTGAACGGGCTGTCCGTGGCTCTGGACGACTTCGGGGACGTTCCCCTCATCGTGCGAAGCTCGAGTCTGCTCGAGGACCGGCTGGGTACGGCGTTCTCCGGGAAGTACAAGAGCCTCTTCGTCGCGAATCAGGGCGGCAAGGCAGAGCGGCTGGAAGCCCTAGCGGATGCGATCGCCGAGGTCTACGCATCGACATTCGGACCGGACCCACTGGAGTACCGGCGCGAGCGCGGTCTGCTCGAGTTCAACGAGGAGATGGGCATACTCATACAGAAGGTTGTCGGCACTCAGGTCGGGGACTACTTCCTGCCGGCATTCGCGGGTGTCGCCTTCAGCAACAGCGAGTTCCGCTGGTCCCCGCGCATCCGCCGCGAGGACGGACTCGTCAGACTGGTCCCTGGTCTCGGCACCCGAGCCGTCGACCGCATGGCCGACGACTACCCGATCCTCCTGGTGCCGGGGCAGCCGACACTGCGCGCGAACGTGGCAATTGACGAGATAGTCCGTTACTCACCCAAACAGATCGACGTGATCAACCTCAAGTCCGGAACACTGGAGTCCGTGGAACTCGCGTCGCTGCTGCGAGAGATCGGCGCCGACTACCCCGCGTTCGGGAATGTCTTCTCCGTTCTCAAGGGCGACATACTGCAGAAGGCTCCGTCGCGGCTGCTGGTCAACCAGGACACCGATGAATTCGTCGCGACTTTCAACGGCCTTACTAACGCGACACCGTTCCTCGAGCAGATGCGAAACGTGCTGGAGATTCTGGAGGCAGAGCTGGGCACGCCGGTGGATGTCGAGTTCGCCCACGACGGAACCACGTTCCACCTGCTCCAGTGTCGTCCACAGAGTCGTTCCGACGACTCCGCCCCCTCCCCCATCCCGAAAGACGTGTCAGCGGCCGATGTTGTCTTCACGGCCGATCGCCACGTGTCGAACGGCTGGGTGCCCGACATCACGCATGTCGTCTACGTCGACCCCGACAGCTACGGGGATCTCCCAACTCGCGAGGACATGCTCACCGTCGCACGCGCCGTCGGTAGACTCAACGGCCTGCTGCCGAGGCGGCGCTTCATACTTCTAGGCCCAGGGCGCTGGGGAAGTCGGGGCGACTCGAAGCTGGGTGTGAGCGTGACCTACGCCGACATTTCGAACACGGCCGTCCTGATCGAGATCGCTCGCCGCAAGGGTGACTACGTTCCGGATGTCTCGTTCGGCACGCACTTCTTCCAGGACCTGGTGGAATCGCGCATCCGCTATCTCCCCCTCTACCCCGACGACGAGGGTATCGCGTTCAACGAGAGATTCCTGCGCGGCGCGCACAACCTGCTTCCGACCATGCTGCCTGAGTTCGCTCACCTGGCCGACACGATCCGCGTCATCGACGTGCCCGCGGTTACCAATGGACGAATCCTGCGCGTGCTTTTCAACGCGGATCTTGACGAGGCGCTGGCACACATCGCCGACCCCGGGAGCGAGAATGCAGAGCGCCCCGTGGTAACCGAGCAGCGTGAGACCGAACGAGTGCAGTATTGGCAGTGGCGGCTTCACATGGCCGAGAGGGTTGCCGCGGACCTTGATCCGGAGCGCTTCGGCGTGGTCGCCGCGTACATCTTCGGGAGCACGAAGAACGCCACGGCAGGCCCCGCGAGCGACATTGATCTTCTCGTACATGTGCGCGGATCGGACGAGCAGCGGCTGGCTCTCATCAACTGGATGGAGGGCTGGGGCAGGTGCCTGAGCGAACTGAACTACCTGCGCACGGGGTACCGCACCGAGAATCTGCTGGACGTCCATCTGGTGACGGACGAGGACATCGCGAACAAGGACAGCTACGCGACGAAGATCGGAGCCGTGACCGACGCCGCCCGAGAACTCAGGCTACGGTCTCCAGACCGCCCTGGTCAGTAGAGATCCCGGGTCGCGTTCTCGGGCTCATCGGGGTCGAACCGCACGAGCGCGAGTTCCGGCCCATCGTGGGCGGCGTTGAAGAGATGGGTTCTTCCTACGCGATCCCGCCAGCTTCCGGTCAGTCGCGTGGACTCGTGAACGTGGCCGTGTAGCGTCACCAGGGGCTGCCTGCCCGCGATGAAGCGCTGAATGGCTATGCTCCCCACGTGCACGTCGAGTGGAACGTGATCCACCTTCCTCCCATCCAACGCCGCGCGATCGAGATTCGTCTGATACGGTGGTGAGTGGAAAAGTAGTATCGCTCTCTCGAGGTCGTCCTCCCCTGCAAGTCGCTCGAGATCTCCCTGGATGGTCGCGTGGCGGATCTCACGCTGCGCACGCGGCACCGAGCGCCTGCCCTCCTCCGGCGAGACCGATCCCGGATCCACGAACCGTGACACGTCGTAGCGCTCCCAGTCCTTGAGCAGAAACGGACTGGGTGGCACGTGAGCGTAGCCGTAGACCTGGAAGCCGTTCAGCACGTCCTTGCGATTGTGCACGTAGTGCCACGTCCCGAGCGCGGCGACATCGAGAACGGCGGCCTCCTCGACACGTGCATCGTCGTTTCCCAGAATCAGGAACACAGACGGGTAGTCCTCACCCAGGTCGTGCCGCACCCTTTCGAACCCGGGCGCCAGGAAGTCACGGATGAAGTCGTCCTGCCCGGGTTCCGTCGACTGCCACTGGACCATGTACGGCGGCAACAGATCCCCGCCAAGAAACACGGCGTCAGGCCGCTCCTCGCTCATGAGTGTGAACAGCTTGCGATAGCGGTCGACGGCTCCATGCAGATCCGAAACGAAGAAGCAAAGCATGTGATTCCCTTGAGCTGGGTTCCCTCGAGCCGGCTGAGGCACCATTGCCGGGCGCACGGAAGCGTTTCGGCCGGTCCAACTGCGCATGCGCTTCCCGCGAGTTCTACATCACGGGACTCTGAGCGTCAACAGGCGGCCGCTACCTGAGGAGGACGCTACGGCCCTTGTTATCCCGCCCCGAGAGCCCTATCATCGTGTTGACGTCCTCATCGTGGAGAGTGCGCATGCTGTCTGGTTCACAAGACAAGCCTCAGTCCACGCCACGCAACGCGGGCCAGCGGCGCCGCGGCAGGCGGCCCCCACCTGCGCAGCGCCGACGGGCCAGGGCCGCAGACCTTCTCCGCCCCGCCTTCAAGCGCTCCATCTGGAACACCTACGACCACATCGGGCTCCTGGTGCTCGCCAACCTCCTCTGGGTCGTGCTTTGCCTGCCGGTCGTCACGGCGCCGGCCGCGACGGCGGGGCTCTTCCATCTCGCACGACAGATCGCCCGTGGGAAGGACGTCTCGCTGCGGGACTTCTTCGTCGGGTTCCGCAGCCGCTTCTTCCCTGCATTGAAGGTCGGGCTGGTTGACCTCGCGGCGCTCCTGGTACTCTGGGTCAACATCGACTTCTACAGCCATATGCGCGGTGGAGCAGTGATACCCGGGATGGCTCTGGCCGCCGCCATGGTCTGGGTCGCCGCCTTCTTCCTTCTCATGCACGCCCACCTCTATCCCCTGCTCGCAGGCGGGGAGTCCAGCCTCCGCCAGCTCCTCCGCAAGTCGGCGCTCCTGACGCTGGACAACCTCGCCTTCACAATCGGCATTGTCTTCCAGGCGCTCTCCCTGAGCGCCCTCTGTGTCGTCACCGGCGCCGGCCTCGTCCTCCTCAACGCGTCGGCCGTCGCTGTTCTTCTAACAACGGGCCACCGCGAGCTGCTCAGGAAGTACTCCGATGACCCCCAGAAGTCACAGGAGCTCCCGGAGACCCGCACCCTGAAAGATATCTGGAGACCCTGGGAGAGCGAAAAGCGCGACCAGTAAGCCAGTTGTGCCCTCCACCTGAGGAATCTGCGCTCACACCTTAATAATCTTCATTCACACCTTAAGAATCGTCATTTGTAGCTTGATATCCTTAAGGTCCGGGTTTAGTATTATCAAGTGTCCACTTGATATCTCTAAGGTCGACCTTGAGGAATCTCAACAAGGGAGGGTGAAATGGTCCACAAGCAGCCAGGACAGTGCCCGGTCTGCGGCGGGGACATGATCATCAAGGAGCTGGAGTGCCCCACCTGCGCCGTGACGGTCAGGGGCTCGTTCGAGACCTGCCCGTTCTGCATCCTCACCGCCGAGCAGATGGAGCTGATCAAGATATTCCTCAAGTCCCGCGGCAACATCAAGGAGGTCGAGAGAGAACTCGGCATCTCCTACCCGACGGTCAGAGGACGGCTCGACGACATCGTCAGGTCGCTCGGCTTCACTCCCCCCAAACCTGAGGTCACACGAGGCATGAAGGAGGAGCTTCTCGCGAAGCTCGAGTCAGGAGAGATCAATGCAGACGAGTTTGTGCGGAAACTGGATGAGGCGGGCGCTTAGCAGCGCCGTCTGCCCGACGCCCGATGTGTGGCCGGACGCGATCCCTCCGCGCCTCAGGAGACAGCTGGCGCTGTGTCACAACCACACGGTTGATCACGCGCCTCACGGTCTGACGCGCGCCGTAGCTCCCGTCCGACATCACCGTGCACACCACAACGGCTATCCCACCGACACACTCGACCGGGAGATGATGATGAACGAAGAAAAATCAAGGATCCTCAAGATGCTCGAGGACAAGAAGATCACCGCTGACGACGCGATGAAGCTGCTCGACGCGCTGGACAGAACCGAGTCCCGCCCCACCGACAGGGAGCTGAGGAAGAAGTGGCTCCACGTTCGGGTCGAGAAGGACGGCAAGCAGACCGTCAACCTGAAGCTGCCGCTCGCGCTCCTGAAGTTCGGGTTCAAGTTCGCTCCCCACCATCACGGGCGACGACGCGATCGAGTCCGCATGAGCGCGGAAAGGGCGCAGGCGCGGGCGGAGCGCGCCACGGCCAGGGGCGAGAGGATACGGGCCAAGGTGGAGCGGAAGCTGCATGAGAAGTTCGGAGAGGAGTTCGAACTCAATCTCAATGGCATGTTCGCCGAGATGTTCGAGGACACGGAGGGCCCCGTGCCACCGGTCCCGCCGGTGCCTCCCCTCAATGGAAACCCGCTCGAGGGCATCCTGGACGGCGATTTCGACCTCGACCTCGACAAGATCCTCGCGATGGCGCAGAACGCGGACTTCGACGGCAAGATCCTCGATGTCTACGATGAGGACGACGACGAACACGTGCGGATAACGCTGGAGTAGCTGGACGCGGACCGCGCTCGGAGGCGCCCCCGCGAGGCCTCCCCCCCTCGAGTTGGCACTCATGGGCGAAAGAAGACCCGGGAGCAGATGCTCCCGGGCCTCTTCGTTCATGCGGCGCGGTCTTGCCGCTCCTATCTGTTGATCAGGCCTAGCGGAGCGCGAATCGCCTTGGCCGCCCCGGGGTACGGCTCGGCGTAGTACAGATTGGCCGTACGCTCACCTTCCCACGGCTGAGCTCCGTCGGTGCATATCCAGAGGTCATCAAGCATGATCCCGGCGTCGCCACCACCGGCCGGCCCGCAGCCGTTGTCAGTGGTGTACATGACGAACAGCATGCCTGCCTGGTACGTGATGCCGCCTCCGAACTGGCCGATGTCGAAGCCGGTGTTGAAGGCGGTCGAACCCCATCCGTCGCACGCCTCGAAGTCACCCCAGTACGCCGCGATGCCGTAGTAGCCGGAACCGACGGTGCCGTACAGCGCGACGTAGTCGTTGTCGACCGTGGGGACAGCGAAGTGCATCGCGAAGTAGCAGGTGCACGAGTATGCGCCGTAGAAGTCGACGACCGGTGAGAGCAGGCCGTTCTGCAGGTTCGGCGGGACGAAGCTCGTGTCGGAATCGTCACCGCACCACCAGCTGTGCGGGTCCGAGTAGGCCGGGCACGCCCGGTCTATCAGATGCCAGAAGTCGCCGGCCGCGCCGGGGACACCGGGCATGCACTCGCCCTCACGCAGGCCGGGCTCGCTGTCATAGAAGAGGACCTCCCCCGTGCCGAAATCGTAGACCTTGATGTTGTCAACGGCGAAACCGCCCGCCACGGACATGTACAGCCCATCCTCGTCGGACCAGGCTCCGTCGGAGATGAATCGGAATCTCACCTGCAGCGGGTCGTCGTAGTCCGTGAGGTCGAAGCCGTATGGCCCGATGTCGGTCCAGGCCTGCCGGCCATCGTAACCTCGGTTGAGGTTCACATACACGCCGTTGCTCTCGGCCTGCACGTATGTGAAGTCGTAGCCGGACTCGGAGTCATGGCGGTAAGCGAAGGTCAGGATGGGCATGACGGGATTTCTCGTCCTGCCACTCCGGTCACCTGAGGATCCATCACGATAGAGCGCTTTTATGACCCCCCACGAGACCTTCTCCACCGCTACGGGATTAGCGTATATCGGGGGAAGCTTCAGCCGGTCGTCCCAGCTGTTGCCATATCCCCCGTCGGAGTCGTAGTCGAAGGTCCCGCACCACCAGGACATGCCTTCATAGGCCATGTAGGTGTCCCAGTGGAAGTGCGGCACGGCGCCGGCCGTGAGGTCAACGCTCCACCAACCGTTGGTGCCACTCTCCATGTCGTCGTGCCAGATGAAGGGCGCCGGGTTCGCGTGCGACGCCGGCGCGACGAGACCGACCAGGAGCAGCGGGAGAATTGCGGAGAGAACAACACAGACATAGCCATGCTTCATGTTGAGCACCTCCCCTCCTTCGAATGACGCAGGCGAACCGGGCTGCCAAGCAAGGGCCGCTCATTCCTAACACCAGAAGTCCACCTCACCTTGAGAGTATACCACGTTTCTCACGCAATATCAAGAAGTCTGACAGAGCCAAGCAAAGCGGAAGGCCGAGCGCGTGCGCCCGGCCTGTCTCGTGTTCATATGGTGTGGTGCCTGTCGTCGGCGCTGCTGTCCCGAGGTTCGGCTCACCGCTCACACGGAGCGGCCTAGAAGCCTCATGTGCTGCCTGTGCTCGGGCAGGCCGCACCGCCGCCCCCACCACCGTCCGAGCTCGCGCAGAAGACGGAAAGCTGCCGCTCAGATTTTCTGGAGCCGCACTTCGGGCACTTGTGGGGCTTGTCGCGGTTGTCGACCGAGTCCAGCTCGTCAAACTCAGCCCCGCACTTCTGGCATTTGTACTCGAAGATGGGCACAGGCTCTCCTGTTGTCTCTGGTCTCTGTGTCTGAACCTACGTCGGTCCTCTCAATACTCCGGATTGACACTCCGGATTGACAGCACCGATATTGGATGCGCGAGCCACCGATTTGGATTCGCCCTTTCAGGTGCGCCTGAACAGCCCCCGCCGAGGGACGCTCGTGTCGTCCCCCTCGAACTCCAGGAGCTCCCATTCGTCGGCGAAGAGGCCCTTGATCTCAGCATTCGTGTAGGGCCTGAACAACATACCGGCCCGACGGCCGGACGTGTAGTGATGCGTCCCGTCCTCCAGGAGTTCGCACTCTGAGTCCGGGTCATCGCTCTTGTCCTCATCGAAGGAGACGAGCAGGGGCGCTCCGGCGCGTGCCACCCGCGACAGCTCGCCGGCCAGTTCGGTCGCCCAGGCGAGCGTCACGTGATCCAGGCAACTCCAGGCAAGGATGCCGTCCACGGCGGCGGCGGGGAGTTCGATCGTCCAGCCGTCGAACTCGGCGGCATCCACCGTCAGTCCCTCTTCTCGAGCCTTCTTGAGACTGAAGCGAACTCCGTCTTCGGCGACATCGCACACGGTCACCAAATGGCCTCGTCTCGCGAGCGCCAGGGCGTTCCGGCCGAGGCCGGAGCCGAAGTCGAGCACACGCGCGGCCTCAGGCAGCTGCCTGAGGAACGCGGCCGCCGCGGGCGACCGACTCTCGAACGCCGACCCCCGCCACTTCTCGGGTATGCCCTCCTCCAACGTGCTGGCGATGATGCGCTTCCAGAACGCTCCGGAGTCGAGCTCAGGTCTGGTTCTTGTCACGTTCCCTCCCACCGGCAAGCCGCTCCTGCCGACGCTAGCCCGGCTTCCTCGCTATCACGAAATCCCCGGGGCCCTCCCCCGCGCGCTCGACCGCGGAGATACCGAAGACCTCCGCGACGACATCGAGCACGGGCCCGTCCGGTCCCAGCTTCCCGGCACTCTGAGCGGCGTCGAAGAACGCGAGCAGTTCGGGCATGCGGTGGTCGAGATGCCGGATGTCTGTGAATCCCACCCTGGCCAGCAACTCGTCCACCGTGCCGCTCGTCAGGTGATTGAGCTCGAAGTACTTGGTGTCCGCAACAAGCGGGGCAAAGCCCGCCAGCAGCGTCACGCCGAACGTCTCCGACCGGAGCGCGGAGCCATCGTCTCCGGGGGTTCCCTCCAACTCTAAGGGTGTCTCGTTAATGTTCTCAACGGCCTCAAGGAACTCCGGATCTGCATTGAGGCGCTCGCGGTCCAGGAAGAGCGCATACCACGTTTCCCTCGGGGGCGACTTCCTCCGGACCTGATAGAAGACCACGGCCTCCTTGCTGGTGAGTTCGCTGCGCAGCTTCTCGTCGCCTTCCCCTGCTCCAAGACACGAGTCGTAGTCCTCGAAGATCATGGCGAGCGTGCCGCCGGGGGCGAGCACCCGGAACACCTCCTGAAGTGCTTTCTCTGGGTTGCCACACTGCTCGATCGAGGAGGCGGCGGTTACTGCGCCGAAACTCCCGTCCTTGAACGTGATCTCCTCCGCGTCCATCACGAGGAACTCGACGTTGTCGATGCCGAGGCGCTCCGCATTCTCTCGCTGGACCCGAACGCGCCGTGGGGACGGGTCGATGCCAATGATCTTCTTGAACCGGTCCGCGATTCGGAGGGCCGGCCACCCGTCGCCGGGTCCCACGTCCAGGATCGCGCTTGCGTCATCCAACGCGTGCGCGAAGGCGCCAATCAGAGCCTCGTCGTGCCAGTGCGAGCGCTTCGTGTGGTCGAGCGGCTCGTAGAGAACGGGCAGACACCTTCCCGACTGCGACTCCATTCGTTCGTACATGAGCTCGGCGGTCGTCGAGGGCGCGGGGTTGAGATTGGAGATGATCCAGCGTTCCATGTCCGTGCGCGTGGGATCCTCGTTCATGACAGCCTCCAGAGGGCTCTTGCCGGCCAGTGTGCAAAGAGGGAACCCCGATGTGGGATTCCCTCTCATTTTAGCAGAGTTGGTGGTGTGGGACGTGTGGTTTTCGCGGTCGCCGTCCGGCAGCTACTTAAGGAGCACGAGCTTCCTGGTCGCGCGGAAGGCGTCCGTGTGGCCGGCGGTCTCCATCTTCACGAAGTAGACGCCGCTTGCGGCGCGGTGGCCGGCGTCGGTCGTGCCGTCCCACACGGCCGAGTGCTCGCCTGCCTCGACCGGCGAGTCGACGAGGGTCCGCACGACACGGCCCGCTGCATCGAACACGCGGATGGTCGCGCGGCCGTCGGTCGCCAGACTGAAGTCGATGGTCGTCACAGGATTGAACGGGTTGGGCCGCGCGTGGTCGAGTCTGTTCGTGAAGACCCCGCCGTCATCCGTCCCGGTCCCCGGCCCCGTAGGCGTCTTGCTGAAGTACTCCATGATGTTCGACATGAGGTCGACGCGGTCGGACGCGCCGGATTCGAACTTCCCCGGCGGACTAGACCCTTCCATCATGAACTCGATTCCGAACCCGAGGTTGACGGTCTGATACCCCAGCGTCGTATCTGTGTATGCCACCCCAGCCGGCCAGACCACCATGTCCGACGTCACGTATTCCGCTACCAACTCCGCTCCTTCAGCAGCCGGACCCGGCTGCACTACATCGAAGTAGTTTGCGTTGTATCACCCATCGTCCCACAGGTGGCAGAGGCCGTCGCCGTACGTCATGAAGGCGAAGCCTCCGGCGGCGTCTCTGACGATGGGCATCGTGTCCGCGTAGGTACCCGGTCGGTTCTGGACATACTCCGTCGCCAGCCAGTCCGTGTAGAACCCGAGCGTCTCTCTGCCCGCCTCTATCAGCTCGTATCCGATGTCGTTGCCGGTGAGAAGGAGGTTCCTCTCTTTGCCATCGTCGGACTGGCTCAACCACGCTATGAGGTTGCGCTGGTCAGTGGCTCTCAGCGTGTGGTAACCAAACTCGTTCGTGAACCAGATCTGCGTATCGTAGTACTTCATGCCGGAGCTGTCGGGTCCCTCAGAGAAGATGCTGCCCGACGGCACGTTGACATCGAAAACGTCGTACTCGAACCCGAGGATGTCGAGCGCCTCACGGTAGAACGACTCGCTCATGGTCCTGGCGTGGCGGTCCTCGCCCATTGTCACGCGGCCGTGCTTGTCGACCAGGAGGACGCAGGGATCGCTGACGCTGCCGTTGATCGGGAGTATCGAGAATTCATAGTAGGCGTCGGGGGCGTTCCTGGGGTGGGTTCGGACGTTGCCAGCGCCGTCTGTCGCTTCGAAGTAGTGCCGAATCTCTGTCGACGGAGCGACGTGGCTTGCCGGCAGCGGCACAATCCACCAATCGTCCTCCGGACTCTCGTCAATCAGAGGGAACGACTCCCACGTCGAACCGGCATCGCTCGAGACGACGAGGAACGCCGAGAGTATGCCGTCCCCGTCGGAGATTTCGATGCTTGCGGTGGTATCCGACAGAGCCTCGGAGATGTCGAACGTGTCGTGGAACCTGTCCCACACGTAGTAGTCCCACCTGGTCGGCGGCCCTCCGACCGGCACTCCGACACGCTGGTGGTCGATCATGAAGCCGGCTTTGTGATACCCCGACGGATAAGTGTTCTCGAGACGCCAGTTGATGGCAAACCAGTCCGGCCCCGCGAAGTTGCTCCAGTCGTCGGTCCACCTGTACCAGTACTCGCCTTCGAGCGGCAAGAACCAAGTGCACACGAAGCCGCGCGCCAGGTCCTGAACGCACTCCTCGGAGTCCTCCGCCGCGAGCCAGAGCTGGATCCGGTCCTCGGACACCCTCGAGCAATCGTACCACGCTTCCCACTGACCGATGAGGGTCGTTGCCCCCGAGATATCGATTGGCGGGCTGATGAGCCACGAGTTCTGCCCATCGACCATCGTGCCTGTCAGTGAGTCGAGGGCCGCCATCCACCAGTGCTCTCTCGGCCACTCGCACCACGTGCCGAGCATGTCCGGGTCGAACACACGCTCGAAAACGACACCGGTCTGCTCCAACGCAGGGATGTTCTCGTGCACCCATCCGTTGCTACCGGGAGACTCGCAATCGTCGTACCAGCGCACGGTGTCGTTGACCGTGAGGGTGAAGTTGTCCAGCTGCCATGCGCCGTCGCGGACCGAGCCGTGGGAATTGTCGTACTCGTCCTGTGAGGAGTACGCGCCATCGGACTCGAACCTGTAGCGCAGGAGGATGTCGCTGCCCGCATACGCGTCCAGGTCCTGCCTCTGGTGCCCCTCGCACTCCGGAATCATGCAGTCCCAATTGCATGATATCCCGGGCGTTCCCGTGAAGCCGGGATTATTGAACGCGGCGATCGTGGTCCATGCGGAGCCGCCGTCGTCGGACACATCGAGGTAGCCGTAGTCGTAGTCGTTCTCCATGGCAAACCGCTGGTCCCACTCGAAGTCGACCTGATCGCCGGGCGCGCTCCACTCGGAGAGCGGGAACTCGCGCACGAGGGAACATAGCCAGTCGTTCCCGTACCCGCGCGGCTGGCGCCAACAACTGCTGTACGTGCCGCACCACCAGGTACTGTCGCCGAGATACTCGAATCCGTTGATACGGATCGTGTCCTTGTGCCAGTAGTTGACGACTTCCAGTGTGCCGCTCATGTCAAGCGAGAGCCACCCGGCGTTGTCGCCCAGGAGGTCCTCGAAGTCGGCATCGAAGATCCAGAGCGTCTCCTCGCCGGCAGAGCGGTGGCCGCGGCCCTCGTCGGAGCCGACATCTCCGCGGATGCCGAAGAGCTCATCCGCACGCGCGCCGCTCGGCGATGCCGGTGGTTCCAGAGCAGACGACATTTCGGTTGCGTTGTATTCACGCGCCGCCGCGAGGCAGGGTGCGGCGGATACCAAGAGGATGATACCTGTGGCAATGACGCATGTGAGGAAGAGACACGTGGACACGAGTTGCGCGCCGCTGTTGACGGTGCTCAAGTGACGCGCACGGCGCTCGCGTGTGCGCGGTTTCATTCTCTTCACCTCCTCTGCGAGGGGGCATCCGGCCGGCCGTACGGTTCCCTCCATACTGTGGCGCATTTCTACACGGCTCCCGGCAGGAGCCGCCTATTTCAACATCACCGCCTTGCCGGTCTCGCTGAACGCGCCGGCGTCGCCACTACCTTCCATCTTCACGAAGTAGACGCCGCTTGCCGCTCGCTCGCCCGAGTCGGTTGTTCCGTTCCAGACGATCGCGTGCGGGCCTGCTTCAACTTCCCCATCGACGAGCGTCGCGACGACCCGTCCCGCAAGATCGTGGACCCGGATGGTCACTCGCGAGCGACCTGCCAGGCTGTACGCGATCGTCGTCGCAGGATTGAACGGGTTGGGACACACATGGCTGAGCTTCGTGACGAATACTCCGCTACCCTCAGTGCCCGTGCCCGTTCCCGGCCCCGTCGGCGCCTTCTGGAAGTACTCCATGATATTCGCCATGAGGTCGACGCGGTCCGATGCACCGGGTGCGTAGTGGCCCGTGGGAAGCAGAGCATCCGACATAAACTCCATGCCGAACCCCAGCGTCACGGTCTGGTACCCGGTGGAATCCGTGTGGGCGACCCCGGCCGGGAGGCTTGTCATGTCCGACCTCACGTACTCCACTGCGGTCTCGACACCATCGATCGCCCTCGATGGCTGTATCACGTCGAAGTAGCCCAGGCTCGGGCAGCCGCCGCGTAGGATGCAGGAGTTGTCATCGAACGTCATGAAGTCGAAACCGGTGGGGTAGTTCCTAAGAACAGGCAGGCTGTCGGCAGTGACTACACCGACCCCGTCGGACACGTATTCACTGACCAGCCAGGTCGAGTAGAAACCCAGTGTCTCGGCACCGCCGACCACCAGGTCGTGCCCGATGTTGTTGCCGCTCAACAGTAGATTGCGTTCCTTGCCTTCGCCCGCCTGTGCAAGCCAGGTAATGAGATTGGCCTGGTCGACAGGTTTCAGAGCGGGCGCTCGCGAGTCGCTTGTTATCCAAATCTGAGTGTCGTAGTACTTCATCCCCACCGTATCCGGACCCCACGACCCGAATCCGTGGTACCCAGGGAACTCCACATCGAACACTTCGTAATCGTGACCGAGTATCTCCAGCATCTCCCTGTAGTAGTACTCCGACGAATGGCCGAAGGCGCGGTCCTCACCCGGCGTCGTCGCGTTGTGCTTGTCGACGATCAGGATGCCTGGCTCAGTCAGGGTTGCCCTAAGAGGCAGGATGGAGAACTCGAAGCAGTCATCGGGAGCCCCGCGCGGATAGGTGCTGGCGTTCCCCAGATTGTCCGTGGCCTCGAAGTAGTAGAGTATCTCGCTGCCCGCCATCATCTGATTGGCGGGAGGAGGTCCTATCCACACGTCGGGCGGGTAGTGGCTGTGATTCATGGGATAGGCCTCCCAAGTCGCTCCGGAGTCGTTGGACGCGACAACAAACGCAGAGGCGATGCCGTCCTCGTCGTCGATCTCCACGTAGGCCGAATCAAGGAACGCGACCGTGAGCTGCTCCCAGAACCAGTCGTTGAACCGTCCGTCCCCCCAGCCAAGCCAATGCCCGGGGTACGACCATCGGGTCTCCACCTCTCCCGACACGACGCCGACTCGCTGGCGGTTGAGGAAGAGCCCTCCCATGTGGTCTTCCTCGGGCGGAGGCACCATCTCGCTCCGCACGGCCCACATCATCGCCAGCCAGTGGTTCCCGGTCAGGTGCTGCCAGTTGTCGGTCCAAGTGCCCCATTCCGGCTCGCAGTACCACCAGCCCGGCGACTCATCGACGAACACGTCGGGTCTGACGACGCACTCCTCCAGGTCGGTGGCCGAGACGAGCAGGTTGAAGATGTCGCCGGACCGACGCGGGAAGTCGATCCACATGTCCCACTGGCCCACCAGGTTCGTGGCCCCGGAGATGTCTATCGGCGGGCTCATCAGCCACGCGTACTCATCATCGACCATCTTGCTCGTCATCGGATCGACCGCGGCGTACATCCAACCCTGGCGTTCGTCACAGGAGAACGCCCGGCCGGTCCAGAAGTCCGTGCCGTAGACTCCGCGGGAGAACGTCACTCCCGTCTGCCCGGACGTAGGGATGCTCTCGTGCGCCCAGCCGTTGTCGCCGGGGCTCTCGCAGTCGTCGAGCCACAGCAGCTCACCGTTCACGTACCAGGCGATGTTGTCGAACTGCCACGCACCGTCGAGGCACGAACTGGACGGCGGGTTATCCCACTGGTCCTGTGACGAGTAGAAGGAATCCGATTCGAAGCGGAAACGCAGAGCAAGCTCCTCGCCGGCGTACTCGCTCAGATCGATGTCCTCATGTCCGGGGCACAAGGGATGCACATTGTTCCAGTCCATCCCTGGGCCCGGGGTGCCCGGGAACCCTGGATTGGTGACGGACTCCACAGTGGTCCACGTCGCGCCGCCGTCTGCGGAAACGTCGGTGTAGCCGTAGTCGTAGCGAGCCTCGATGGCGATGCGCTGGTCATACTCCAGAACAAGAATATCACCGGGCTCACTTGCGACGGTCACCTCCGGGAAGCTCCTCGACAGAATGCACACCCAGTCGTTCCCGTATCCGCGCGGCTGCCGCCAGCAGTTGTCGTACGTCCCGCACCACCAGGTGCTGTCTCCGAGGTGCGGGAACCCGCCCATGCGGATCGTGTCCTTGTGCCAGTAGTTGACGTAGCCCAAGGACCCGCTTCTGTCGTGACTGGTCCATCCTGCGTTGTCGCCCAGCAGATCCTCGAAATCGGCGTCGAAGATCCAGAGTGTCTCCGTCCGCGCCGTGGTGCGTGACGCGTTGCGTGCATCCGGGGACGGTGCCACAACTCGCCGGATGGCGTCCGCCGCCGGACGAGCGGCCGCCCCGGTGGCGAGAAGGAACGCCGCGGCGACGCTCAGGAGTGCGGTCGTTCCGACCCCCCCTCCTAGTGGAACACGCCGCCAGCTGTTCGGATTCCTTCTCGTGTTCATCTCGCACCTCTCTGAACCGAGAGAACGTGGGCCGCGGCCGTGGCTGCGGGCAGGCTCCCACGATCGGCGCAAGCCGACTCGGCGGCTACTTCAGAAGAATGAGCTTCCTGGTCGCGCGGAAGGCGTCCGCGCGGCCCGCTACCTCCATCTTCGCGAAGTAGACGCCGCTCGCGGCGCGGTGGCCGCTGTCGGTCGTGCCGTCCCACACGGCCGAGTGCTCGCCTGCCTCGACCGGCGAGTCGACGAGAGTCCGCACGACTCGGCCCGCTGCATCGAACACGCGGATGGTCGCGCGTCCGTCTGTCGCCATGCTGAAGTCGATAGTCGTCACGGGATTGAACGGGTTGGGGCGCGCGTGGTCGAGTCTGTTGACGAACACCCCGCCTTCATCCGCCCCGGTCCCCGGACCCACCGGCGCCTTCTGGAAGTACTCCATGATATTCGCCATGAGGTCCACGCGATCAGATGCGCCGGACGCGTAGTGGCCCGTGGGAAGCATGGCGTCCGACATGAACTCCATGCCGAATCCGAGCGTCACGGTTTGGTACCCGCTCGAGTTCGTGTAGGCGACCCCGGCGGGGCGAGTCGTCATATCGGCCTTCACGTACTCCGCAATCAACTCGGCGCCGAAGACGCCTGGGTACGGTTGGATCACATCGAAATCACAGAGCTCAGGGCACCCTCCGCGCAGCACGCACGCACGGTCATCGTAGGTCATGAAGTCGAAGCCGCCCGCGACGTCGCGCAGCCCGGGCATGCTGTCGACCAGCGCATCCCCGACAGCGTCGTCCAGGTACTCGATCGCAAGCCATGTCAGGAAGAAGCCGAGCGAGTCGGCCCCGCCGAGTTCACTGGCGATGTCGTTGCCGGTGAGGAGCAGGTTCCGCTCCTTCCCCTCTTCTGACTGGCTCAGCCACACAATGAGGTTCTGCTGATCGATTGGCTTGACCGTGTAGGCGCCGAAGTCACTCGCGAACCATATCTGTGTGTCGTAGTACTTGTACCCCTCACTGTCCGGGCCATCTGACTGGTCGGTGCTGCCCGAGGGAACCTCCACATCGTAGACGTCGTACTCGAATCCGAGTATGTCCAGCGCCTCTCGGTAGTAGTCCTCGGACATCGTGGAGTAGTCGCGATGCTCGCCCGGCACGCGTCTGCCGTGTTTGTCGACCAGCAAGACGCATGGGTCGTCGACGCTGCCGTGGATCGGCAGGATGGAGAACTCGTACTGCACGTCGGGGGCGC
>JAUVLG010000067.1 GCA_030595835.1 Candidatus Eiseniibacteriota bacterium
TGGCGGCATCGGGATCAAGGTGGGGCCGCGCGGCGTACCCACGAAGGCCCACGGCCGATTGGAGAACCCCGAGGCCGTCAGGGCATTCCTCATGGCGTGGATTGGAGTGACCACGAGATGACAATGGAAATGCGCGAGGACATGGTGCGGCGGCTGGTGGTCGTGTCCAACCGACTGCCCGTGATTCTCTCGTCAAGTGACGGGAACTGGCGGAGCGAACCGGGTTCGGGCGGACTCGTAACCGCCCTAGCCCCGGTGCTGAGGAATCGCGGTGGGCTCTGGATCGGTTGGCCCGGCACGGCGATCGAGGATGGGGTTCAAGAAGCCCTAGAGCGGGCCGTGTGCGATGCGGGCTACTCTCTCGTGGCCGTTCCTCTCGAGAGCGGTGAGGTGGACCGTTACTATCGTGGTTTTTCCAACGAGATAATCTGGCCGCTCTTCCATGATCTTCAGACGCGCTGCAACTTCGATCCGGAGTACTGGAACACCTACGGGGACGTCAACAGGAAATTCGCTGATGTCACGGCCGCGCACACCAACGACGGCGACTTCATATGGGTGCACGACTACCACCTCATGCTGATGGCTCAGAGCCTGAGAGAACTCGGAAGCCGCGCCAGGCTCGGATTCTTCCTGCACATACCCTTCCCCCCTCCAGATATCTTCGTCAAGTTACCCTGGCGCCATCAGCTGCTTAGCGCTCTGCTCGCGTACGACCTGGTGGGTTTCCAGACGATGCGGGACCGCCGCAACTTCGTTCAGTGCCTGAGGACGCTCGTAAGCAGCACCGAGACGCGAGGGCGTGGTCACGTGTGCGAGATCTCAGTGGACGGCATGAGCGTGCGCGCGGGCGCTTTTCCTATTGGTATCGACTACCAGCAGTTCGAGCAGGACGCCGGAAGCCACGAGGTCGCTGAGAGCGCGTGGCACATACATGAGAACCTGCCCGATCGACAGATCATCCTCGGCGTCGACAGGATGGACTACACCAAAGGGATACCCGAGCGACTGAAGGCCTTCGATCGTCTGCTGAAGCGGCATCCGGAGCACCAGAGGAGGGTCACGCTGGTCCAGGTAGTCGTCCCGAGCCGCAGAGGCATCCCAGAGTACGAGGTGCTGAAGGCCAAGATAGAGCAGCTCGTCGGTCAGATCAACGGCCGGTTCACCGAGAGTTCCGCGTGGGTTCCAATCCACTACATATACCGCTCGCTTGACCACCTTCAGCTGCTGAGCTACTACCGCGCGTCAGAAATAGCGCTCCTCACGCCCTACAAGGACGGAATGAACCTGGTCGCAAAGGAGTACTGCGCCTGCAGTCTGGAGGAAAACTCCGTGCTGATTCTCAGCGAGTTCGCGGGCGCAGTGGCCGAGATGCAGCGCGGCGCGATCCTTGTTAATCCCTACGACGTGGACGGCGTGGCTGAGGCCATACACGAGGCCATCGTGATGCCGCCCGAGGAGCGTCACAGGAGAATGCATTTCTTGCGCCGGGTGGTGAAGAAGCACAATGTCTTCTGGTGGGTCGATTCGTTTCTCCGGGCATCCATCGAGAGAGACCTGGGGAGCTTCCCGATCATCGCGGACTACGTGCCGGACGCCTTCAACCCGGATGACGCCAACTGACCCCCGATGGGATCACGCACTCACTGAGGCGTTTCACTCTGAACACGGGAAGCACACAACCCGGAACGAGGCAATCCATGTCGGTGCGCAGGATGTCTTTTCTCTTCCTGGCGGTCGCGCTTACTCTGCTGGTCGGATGTGCCGGAGAGATACAGGAAGACTCCATGCTGACGGGCAAGATGGCGAAGGCCGACGAGATCTTCAAGAGCAGGCAGTACGAGGAGGCGGGTGTCCTCTTCGAGAAGGTAGCGGGAGAGGCCGCGGCCGCGGGTGACAACCCGGCGTTTGTGGAAGCAGCGTCCATGCGAGCGAGAAGCTATCTGATAGTGCAGAAGAAGGACGAGGGCAGGGAGTGGCTGGTTCGGGCGGCCGCCAAGGCCGTGGAGTCCGATCCCCTTGGCTGGTCCCGCTACCTGGGAGTTCGCGGACGGTTCGAGTGGCGGGACGAGAACCTCGAGACGGCAACGACCACGTTCCGCGAGATGTTCGACTACTGCGGCGAGAAGGAACTCTGGGAGCGCGCGGTCGACGCAGCACACATGATCGCGATCACCGGAGACCAGAGAGAGAAGTTCGGCTGGTCTCTCAAGGGCATAGAGATGGCAGAGAAGGGCGGGATGGATGGGTGGCTCGCGCCGCTGTGGAACAACCTCGGCTGGAACTACTACGACGATGAGCGCTACGGTGAGGCCTACGACGCCCTGATCAAGGCACGGGAGTATCACTACAAGGGCGAGGGGGAACTGCCCAAGCTCATCGCCGACTACTCGGTGGCCCACGTCATGATGAAGCAGAACCGACTCCACGAGGCGGAGGCGGCGATGCTCAAGGTGCTCGAGTGGGCCACGAGACTCGACGCGGAAGGAACGCCCGACGCCATCGAGTGGATGGGCTTCGCCAGGTGGGACATAGGCGAGATGGTCATCGAATCCGGTGACCGGGCTACGGGCATCGGAATGCTCAAGGACGCCCTGGGCGAGATAGAGAAGTCGGGCATGCCAAACTGGGACGCCGAGCAGTGGAAGCAGAAACAGAACCGGGTTGCGGAGCTGGAAGGATGACTGCGACGGGCGATGAACTCCTCACCACCAGCCACGAGTACAACGCCTGCCGGAACGCAATGGACTTCGTCGCGGGGCGGTCGGGTGCGCGCGTCGTCGCGGTCGATGTCCCGTTCCCGATCGGATCTTCAGACGAGGTCGTGGAGCGCGTGCTGGACGGCGCATCCGACAAGACCCGCCTCGCAGTCGTCGACCACATAACCAGTCTGAGAGAGAATCGTCCGGGCTCTCGCCGAGCGCGGGATCGAGACGCTGGTGGACGGTGCCCACGGTCCAGGGATGCTACCGCTTAACATCGCGCAGATCGACCCCGCCTACTACACGGGCAACTACCACAAGTGGCTGTGCACTCCCAAGGGAGCGGCCATCCTTTACGTGCGGCGCGACCTGCAACCATCCATCAGACCGCTGGCGATCAGCCACGGCGCCAATTCAGAACGGACCGACGGCCTATCTGTGCACACCTGAGTCCATACGGTTCATGGGTTCGCTCCTGCCCGACGGGTGGTCCGAGCTCATGGAGCGGAACAGGAAGCTCGCACTGGATGCGCGGGCGCTCCTGTGTGACGCGGTGGGTGTGGCGGAGCCGTGTCCGAGGGAGATGATAGGCACGCTCGCAAGTGTGCCGCTGTCCGCAGGCACGTTGAAGACGCTACTCGGACGTTGAGACGAGTCTAATGCAACTCTATCACGACCTCCGCCACGTAGAGCAGCTTCCGATCCCGATTCGCAAGGTAGCTCTTGAGCATGAACTGCAGATCGGGCTTGACGAGCTCATCGAACACTACCTCGCCGTTGACCGTGATGATCAGGTTCTGGTCCAACACGACCATGTCGGGATGAACCAGGAATCTGAATGAGCCCACGCGGGAAGCGGCCACCTCAAGACGATTCGCGGCGAAGTCAGCTCTGACCATGGCAGAGGGAACGTCGCGTTTGAAGATGAAGTAGCCAGCGACTTCCGGCAGCTTGCCCCGAAGGACGATCTCTCCCCCGTCGCGCAGAACCGTCATCTCGAACGCGTCTCCCCTCTCGACCGTGCCCTTCCAGTCATTGAGGTCCGGGAGGCTGTCCAGCCGCGCGGCGTCGGCCTTGACGATGACGTCACCAGCTCTGAGCCCGATGTTCCGCGCCGGATAGTCACCGTCGGAAAGCACGCCGACGAGCACGCCCTGGCCCTCGAACTCGTAGTCGGGTTGAAACCCGATCGTCACTCTGTCATCCGTCAGCACAACATTGTGGTCCCCGTGCCAAGGCGCCGGCTCATCAATCGTGATGCGGTCTATGGCGAGCCACCGACACTCCCCAAAGTCTGCAGAACCCGCCTCCCACACGATGCGTGAGGGGAACGGGTCCCTCGGATGCCGCTCGAGGAAGCGCGCGATGCCGGGTAGCTCATCCCTGACGTCATCGAAATCGTGCTCGCCGGGTAGCTCCCTGTAGTAGATGTCGGCGCCGGCCTCCCTCGCCATCTCGATCGTCGGCCTCATCTTGTGCGAGGGATACAACCAGTCATCGAAGGTCGTCGTGGCGAAGATGGGCGTCGCTGACATGCTGGGCGCGTAGGTCGGGGAGTCGAAGTCCAGGCTCGCCACACCCATGTGCCCGTTCAAGGCCACGAACGCAGCGTAGTCGGAAGGCGCAAGCATCGCGTGCGCGAAGCCCGCGGACGCCCCGTCCGAGAACCCGGCCATCCACACGCGGTCGTCATCGACGTTGAGCTCGCGCTTGACCGTGCGAACCAGGTTCCGGATGTTCGTCATCCCCACCTCGTCAAACCAGGTGGCGCCGGCCTGCCCGAAGGGAAACACCGAGATCCAGCCGCGCTCGAGGGCGAGCGCGCCAAACTCGTTCTCGGACACAGACCCGAGGGGATCGTCGTAGATCTCCGCCGTGCCCACGCCACCGTGCAGAACGACGAGAAGAGGAGTGGGTACCGACGGGTCGTAGTCCGGAGGGATCTGAAGCACCCGCGGCCGCTCGACGGTGTCGATACACACCGTCGTCCGCAGAACGGCCTGTCCGACCGGATCCGCGGGCGGGAACGTCGTGGACCGGAGACGTGTCGCGACCTCCTGCCACGAGGGCGCGTGGTCCACGACGTCGGCGATCAGCGACGCGCGATTCGCATCGTCCGGGGCCGCGACCAGCGCGTCCAGCGCTTCTTCCCAACCGGCCTCCGCACTGGAGCCACCGACACCTGAGAACGTGACTACAACCGCCAGCAGCAACGTGATCGAGAGATGCATGATCTTCTTCCTGTCGGGATGTGACATGTCGGTTCGGAATCGCCGAGCCGGCGAGGGTGGCCCGAACGAGCGCCAGCCACTCAGCCCGGAACGTGGCGAACGCCCGACGCTCAGCGCCCCTGCTCTGCCGACGGCACGCGGAACGTATCGTACACGTGTCGGAGACGGTAACGGACCGCCTTGTTGTGCTGGTGGTTCTCCCTGTCGTCCGGCAGGAGCGCCCACTCGGCCGTCTCCTCGGCCAGCCTTTCCCTGAGCTGCCACTCGTGGGAGAAGCTCCTCCACTCGAGCGAGCGCAGCGCGTCCGTCTGTCCGACGGTCAGAAGCGAGGGTTCGAATTCGTCTATGAGTTCGGGGACTATGACGAAGCTGTCGCTCAGCGCGAACTCCATCACCAGCGACATGTCGGCGCCGTCAAGATCGGTCTCGTTCACCAGGGCGACCCTGAACGCGCGAGCGTTCTCGAAGCTCTTCCCCTTCAGTTCCTCGAGAGAGAGACTGGCGAGACCTTCCGCCGAGACCCTCTCGAGAACCGCCTCACTCAGCCGGAACGGCATCGGCCGGGCCACGTTCAGTCCGAAGACGTTCTGCAGGAAGAACAACCCCAGGAACGCGAGCACCGCGGCGATCGCCGGCGTCGCCGCCCATCCCCCCACCACCTTTCCGAGCACGCTGTACCGCACCCCCCTACCACCTTTCACGACGGCGATACCGATGACGGCGCCAATAACAGCCTGCGAGCTCGAAACGGGAACGAGCGGGATGGTGGGAAGCCCGTGAGTCAGAAGCCAGCTCTCCAGCGACTGTGATGAGAACAGGAACAGAACGATGGCCTCGGCCATGACGACGACGAGCGCGGTCACCGGAGTCAACCGGAAGAGACCCTTCCCCACGGTCATCATCACGCGGCGGGAGTATGAGAGCACACCGATCGCTATGGCGAGACCGCCCACGAGAAAGAGAAGCTGAACGCTGTCGACGGTGAAGAGGCCGGCGATGTCGATCGAGCGCACCGCGAACGCTGGAACGAACACCCCCATCACGTTTGCGATGTTGTTGGCGCCAAGCGCGTAGGCGCCGAAGGCTCCCGCGACAATGAGACCGGTGCGGGTCATCGCGTCCAGCTCCAGGAGATGAACCGGCCAGCGCGTAATGATGCGCCGCGCCGCCAGGTAGAAGACAGCGGCGAAGATGGCCGCGAGAAGCGGACAGACGACCCACGTCGATACGATCTTGATGAGCGAATCGAGATCTGTCTGTGAACCAGTGAAGACGTTCCAGCCGAGGATGGCACCGACAATGGCCTGCGAGACCGAGACGGGCAGTCCGGCCTTGGTCATCCACAGGACGGCGAGAGCCGCCGCAAGGGCGACCATGAAAGACCCGCCGAGAGCGTTCACGGCGCCGAGCTGACCCAGCGTATCGGTGGTCCCGGCCCCGGAGATGACGGCTCCGAGAACAACGAAGATGCCGCAGAATATGGCGGCGGTCCGGAAGCGCACCATTCTGGTGGCGACGGCCGTGCCAAACACATTGGCCGCATCGTTGGCGCCCAGAGACCATCCGAGGAACAGCGCGCTAGAGAGGAAGAACAGTATCATCAGATCGACCGCTTGATCGCCGAGATAGATAACCGTTCGCTCACGTCTTCGGCTTGGTCAGCCACGGTATCGATGTGTCGGACGAAGCTGCCGCGGTGTATCTTGCACGCGAGCTCCTCGTCCATCGCGAATATCCTGCGCCTCAACCGCTCCGCGACCGTGTCGGCCTCCTTCTCCCAGAACGAAACCTTATGCACGAAATCGGTCACGGCGGCCGTCCGGAAGAAAGCCCGGATGCCCATGACCAGTTCCTGAACAGCGCGATTGCCGTAGTCGGTCAGCTCGATGAAGTCGGCATCCAGTTCGTCCGGGATGTCGGGGTGCTCGGCGGAGACCTGTGTGAGCGTGACCTTCGCAGCATTGATCACCTCGTCGGTGTTCTCGAGGATACCCAGCACGTCTCCGCGCGACTCCGGGATCAGGGTCTCAGCGTACAGCTGTCGCTTGATGTCCCTTCGAAGCTCGTCGGCGTGGTTCTCGAGTTCACCGACCTGCTGTCTGCGGGACTCGAACTCCTCGAGCCGCCCCTCCAGGTAGTCCTTGATCGCCTCGAGGAAGAGAAGCCCGACCTGGCTGGTGTCGTTCAGGTACTCGTCAATCTGCGATTCCAGCAGCTTCGTCTTGGCAAAGATCCTTGTCATGGCGTCTACCTTTCGATCGCCGGTCTCCCGGCTGAGGGGGCGGTGTCGCTCGCGGCCGGACCGCTCCGGCGCCCGCCGCCGCCCGACGCCATAGAAGCACGTCGGTTAGCAAGTTAGGGCGGCTGTTGGATAGGATAGCGGTCAGGCGGACAGCATTCAAGCCAAGTCTGCGGGCATCCGGGCCGGCTCGAGGGAAACTGCCATCGACACGCGGATCTGCTCCAGCGAGATTGCCATCGACATGCGGACCGGCTCCAGCAGTACTGCAGTTGCAAATATGCCCATATGGCAATATAATATGACCTTGTCTGCGGCGCTGCCCCGGGCTCTAAGCACCGGGGCGGCGATTCGACACCAACAGCCGTCAGGAGCGAACGAAGTGCCGAAGGAGACGGAGCTTCGACCCGAGGTCGACACGCGAAGCGATGCCGTGCGGAAGGAACGCCGTGGCCTGAGGAGCCAGGCCAGGCTGTTCCGCGCGCTCGGACACGAGTCGCGGCTCGTCATCCTCGCCCACCTTGCGAGGGGCGAGTGCTGCGTGTGTGATCTCGCCGAGGTGACCGGACTCGACCAGTCCACCGTCTCGAAACACCTGGCCCTCCTCAGCAGCAACGGCATCGTCGACAGCGAGCGACGCGGACACCACGTTTACTATCACGTGATCGCACCGTGGGTGACTGAACTTCTGCGCGCGCGTCCGTGGGCGCAGGAGAAAGAGGAGTAAGCACTTGGACTGGAAGAGAGACGGGAAGTTCGTTCTTGCTGTTGTCGCCATCTTCCTGATGTTCTACTTCGTACCCATGGACGGCGGCAGGGTTGGGAGCGTGGTCACGGAGGCCCTCGCGCTCGTGCAGTGGTACGTCCGCGAACATATGCTGATGGGTCTCCTGCCGGCGCTCTTCATCGCCGGCGCTGTATCGGCCTTCGTATCGAAGACCTCTGTAATGAGGTACCTGGGCGCGCACGCCAGCAAGTTCGTGTCTTACGCTGTGGCATCGGTATCGGGCTGCATTCTGGCCGTGTGCAGCTGCACCATTCTGCCGCTCTTCGCCGGCATCTACTCCAGAGGCGCGGGACTGGGCCCCGCAACGACGTTCCTCTACGCGGGTCCCGCCATCAACGTCATCGCGATATTCCTGACGGCGCGTGTGTTGGGTGCACAGCTCGGAGTCGCCAGGGCCGTGGGGGCGATCGCCTTCAGCATCGTCATCGGCCTCATCATGCACTTCATCTTCAGACACGAGGAGACGGCCCGGGCGGAGGAGCAGCTCGCCGAACCCGGGCCTGCGGTCGAGCGACCTCTGCGCCAGAGTCTGGCGGTTTTCGCTTCCACCGTTGCGATCCTGGCCTTCGCGAACTGGCACGCGGCCGGCGACACCGGAATCTCTCACGCGATATACATGGCGAGGTGGCCTCTGACCGGCGCGTCCGCCATCGTGCTGGGCGTGGTACTCGTCAGGTGGTTCGGCCTGCGGGTGTGGGCTGTCGTGGGCGCGGGAGCCGCCGTGACGGCCCTCGCGCTGCTCTTCCCCGGGAAGCCCCTGATCCCGTTCCTGGCGGGCATGGCAGGGCTGATCGCCCTGGCGGCCACGGGAACCCGCGAGATGCGTGATTGGCTCGACGGCTCGTGGGACCTCGCCAGAGACATCCTGCCGCTGCTCTTCGCCGGGATCCTGGTCGTCGGCGCGATGCTGGGCAGGCCCGGCCACGAGGGGCTGATACCGTCCGCGTGGGTCGTAGGATTAGTGGGTGACAACTCGATACTGTCGAATATGGTTGCGGCCGTGGCCTCCGGTCTGATGTACTTCTGCACGATGACCGAGATACCCATAGTTCAGGGGCTGATGGGCGCAGGAATGGCGAAGGGTCCGGCTCTGGCGTTCCTTCTGGCGGGTCCGGCAGTCTCGCTTCCGAACATCCTGATACTGCGCAGCGTCGTAGGAACGAGGAAGACGTTCGCCTATCTGATACTGGTTCTGATCATGTCCACCGTGACCGGGGCGCTGTTCGGCCTGTTCGCGGGCTAGTGGAGTCACCGGGATGAACACTGAGAGAGATTTCAACTGGTTCTCGCTCGCGCGGCAGCCGCAGGAACCGCCGTCCAGGGACGGGCCGACGCTGGCCGGAGAAAACCTCAAGCAGTGGAGGGAGCGTTTCTCCCCTCTCCTGCGCTTCCTCAGGCGCAAGAAGGTCGTCGTCGCCCTGTCGGGCGGCGGCATGGCAATGCCATCTCACGTAAGCGTACTGAGAGTGCTCGAGCTCCTGGGCGTGCCCGTCGACGCGATCTACGGCACGTCCGCGGGCGCCGTCATCGGAGGGCTCCGCGCCGCAGGGCTGACAGTGGCGGAACTCGAGCAGGTGATGCTCGACATCACCGATCCGGATGAGCTGTTCGGATTCGCCGCGCGACATCCGGCGATGCGGCTGGTCGCGGGAGAGGTGGTTCGAGCGTTCGCGGGGCGCTCCTTCGACCGCGCCGGCGTCTACGACTCGACCAGGCTCGGGGAGTATCTGAGCAACGTCCTGCACCGATACGTCGGCGGCATCCCTAAGTTCTCAGACCTCGCAGTACCGTTCTCATGCGTGGCCTTCGACATAGGCACGGGCAACCCCGAGCCTCAACGACAGGAGAAGACGACCAAGTGCGTCTTCTGCCGCGAGACGTCGCCCGACCTGAGTCTTGCCGACGCCATCGGCGCGTCGATGGCCATCCCTGGTACGCTGCCTCCGAAGAGGATCGGCAGCAGGTTCTACATCGACGGCGCGACGGTCGAGCATCTCCCCATCGCCACGGCCTTCCACGACTGGAAGTCCGCGCGCTGGCTGGGGCGACGCCGCACCGCGGTGATAGCGGTCGACCTGGGCTATGGCGGCAACGCTCCCCGCGAGGAGTCGCTCTCCCACCCGATGAGCCTCGTTCTCTACTCGAACAGCATCCAGAGCCGCGCCATCACGGACTACAACCTGCTTCACTGCCACAGACCCCGGCGAGGCTTCTCCGTAATCCTATTGAGGCCGAGGACCATCGGCGTCGGGCTCTGCGACGTTCAGAAGATCCCGACCGTCATGAAGACCGCTTACGAAGAGACGCTCCGGCAGCTCTCCGGCGGCGGCTTCCTGGATCTGACCGCAGAACACACCAGGAGGGCAACAGCCTTCCTCGGCCTCGGGGACCCCGGATCTCGCGACGATCCCGCGCACAAATAGCAGACCGGCCCCCGTAGGGGCCGGTCGTCCTGCGCGCTGCGGCGCGCATTTCGCCAGACCGAAGCCTGGCTGCGGGGTACTCCGCGTCAGCCGCTCTGGATTACCCTGCTATCTTGGTCGTCTCTCGCTGGGACCCGAATACCTCCCGACGCAACGCCGCTCCCTCACGATCGGGCGCCAGGATCGTCGATGGCGGCATCCTTGTCTCTTCCACGGGCCCGGTTCCCGGCGCCGCCGCGTCCTCCCTGGCCCCGCTGGGGGGAACCGGCTCTGTCGTGTCGTGGCAGGTCTCGCAATATTCGTAACCCGCCCAGAGTGCCCCATTGAGCGTGTCCGGCTCGAAACCGACCGCGTGGCCGTTTCGGAGCGTCTCGTCCAATCCACAGCCCTGGCAGTCCGCGTGCCAGGTGTCGTGCGCCAGCTTGGTCGCCCTGTCGCCCACGTACCGCCTTCCCCCAAGTTTCGTCAGCTTACTTACTGTCGATACCACCTGAAACCTCCCCCGCAGTAGATGTCGTGCTGTCGGCGTGTGGTGCGGGTGCCTGACGCACCCGCACTCCGGCGGTTGCTCCAGGCAACCCGGCGAAGAAACTGCCTATCCCCGCAACAACCATCTGTAACGCAAGGCCTGTGCCGACTTCGTGCAGGACTGCCTGGGGACTGTAACTGGCGATGGGGCAGTCCCTTGCACTCACACCTCCTCGCGCCTCCCCCGCTTCCCCGCCCCTCAGACACCCGAATCCGTAGTCCGAGGACGACGTCAGGTCTGCACGTCAGCGGCAACTCCGCCAGACATGGTCGATTACGGCTGTCGTCCACGGACGACACGCAGCCGCCGAGGACGTCATTCCCCGACCTTTTCCCGGGACGAGTTCCGTCGATTGAAGTGGCCACGTCGATTTCCCGAACCCGGGACCCAGCGGAGGACGCCACAGGCACCAGCGTTTCGGCACTTGCGCAGCGCATGGATATTAGCTAGACTATAGAATACAGAAACACGATGAGTGTCCGCACTCCGTGGCCGCTCGAGTCCGCCGCCCCATTGAGCTAGGCGGCGCAGTATCAGTGACGGAGGAATCGCATGAAGACCAGATATCTGCTCGTGGCGCTCGCGATCGTGGCCGGCCTGGGAATCCTGCTCGCGGGCTGCAGCCAGAGCGACCGGGAGGCGGAGGCCAGCAGCTGCTCCGGCTCTGGGGACGGGATCTCCGTCACGTGCGAGGACAATGGCGACGAGATGGAGTGTGTGGTGACGTGCTCGGGAGCGGAGGGCAGCTCGGAGTACGTTGTGACATGCGAGGGACATGACGGATCCTCCGAGTGCACCATGACCTGCGAAGGCGACAAGGACGAGATGGTATGCACCGTGACGTGCGAGGGCATCGAGCGCTCGAAGGAGTTCACAATCACCTGTGACGGGCAGACCGTGACCTGTGAACATGCCGACGGCGAGAAGTGCACGTACACTTCGGCCACGGTCTCGGCATGTCCGAGCATGGCCAAGATGGCAGAAGCAGGCGGGGCGTGCCCGGGGATGACGGAAGCGGTCGATTCCGGCAGCTCGTGCGCGAAGAGCTTGGGCGGCTCGTGCCCCTCAAGCCGCAGCACCGAAGGTAGCTAGC
>JAUVLG010000106.1 GCA_030595835.1 Candidatus Eiseniibacteriota bacterium
TCGCCTGGCCGACCTCCGAGATCGCGGTGATGGGCGCGGAGGGCGCCGCCAACGTTCTCTATAGAAGAGAGCTCAAGGCGGCGGATGATCCGGCGAAGTTGCGCAAGGAGCTGACGGACGAGTTCCTCGAGACATTTGGGAACCCGTACGTCGCGGCCGCGGCAGGATTCATCGATACGGTTATCAAGCCGCGAGACACGCGGCCGGTCATCATAGATTCACTGAGGATGCTGGCGAACAAGCGGGACAGCAATCCACCGAAGAAGCACGGGAACATCCCGCTCTAGCGCGGTCCGCGTGGGCGGGCCGTGGGCCGCCCTAAGGGACGCAACGACGTCCCAACAGGCCCGGACGGAGACCACATGTTCAAGAAGGTGCTCATAGCCAACCGAGGTGAGATCGCCATCAGGGTCGTGAGGGCTCTGCGCGAGATGGACATCACCTCGGCCGTCATCTATTCCGAGGTTGACCGCCCTTGCAGGCACGTGCGCTACGCGGACGAGGCCTACCTCATTGGCCCGCCGCTACCCAGCGAGAGCTACCTCAAGATAGATGCAATCGTGGAGCTGGCGACGAAGATCGGAGCGGAGGCCATACACCCCGGCTACGGGTTCCTCGCCGAGAACGCGGGGTTCGCGGCCGCGTGTGAGGGTGCGGGAATCGCGTTCATCGGGCCGTCGAGTAAGACCATTGCGCTCGTGGGCGACAAGATGCAGGCGCGCAAGACAATGGTGGCCGCCGGTATCCCGGTGGTTCCCGGCGGCGACAGACCGCTCTCCAGCTTGGCAGAGATAGAGGCCGAGGCCGAGCGCATCGGTTTCCCCGTCATGATGAAGGCCGCGGCCGGCGGCGGCGGGAAGGGCATGCGCGTCGTCCGCGAGAAGTCCGGGTTGGAATCCGCGGCGAAGGCCTCACGCTCCGAGGCGGGGTCGGCGTTCGCAGACGACCGCATCTACCTCGAGAAGCTCATCGAGAACCCGCGCCACGTTGAGTTCCAGATCATCGCCGATTCACACGGCAACATCGTGCACCTGGGCGAGCGCGAGTGCTCGATCCAGCGTCGTCATCAGAAGCTCGTCGAGGAGTCTCCGTCGGTGGCGCTCACGCCCTCGCTTCGCGGGAAGATGGGGGAAGCCGCGGTGGAGGCGACGCGGGCGTCCGGCTACGTCAACGCGGGAACGGTCGAGTTCCTGCTCGACAGAAGTAAGGAGTTCTTCTTCCTGGAGGTCAACGCCAGACTGCAGGTCGAGCACCCCGTGACCGAGCTCGTGACGGGCATAGACCTCGTCCGCGAGCAGCTACGCGTCGCGGCGGGCGAGAAGCTGTCATTCAGTCAGCTCGACGTTATGAACAGGGGCGCGGCGATCGAGTGCCGGATATGCGCCGAGGACCCGGAGAACAACTTCTTCCCGTCGACCGGACTCATCGAGCGCCTGCGGGAGCCGTCTGGTCCCGGCGTGCGCGTCGAGAGCGGCATACACAGCGGCTACGAGGTTCCCGTCTACTACGACCCGCTCATCTCGAAGCTCCTCACGTGGGGCAAGACCAGGGAAGAGGCCATCGAGCGCATGCAGCGCGCGCTGTCCGAGTACGACATCGAGGGCATAAAGACGACCATTCCATTCCACAAAGCTGTCATGGAGAGCGACGCGTTCCGTGACGGGGACTTCGATACCGGCTTCGTCGATGAGGTGTTCTTCCCGAAGTACGCCGGCAAGAAGCCGCCCGACCCTGAGGTGGCGGCGATCGCTGCCGCTCTGGTCGCCGACGCGGAGAGATCGCTTCACAAGCTGGCCGGTGGTGACGCAGGGACTGGCGGCTCCGGGCGGAGCGGCTGGAAACAGCCGCCCGGAAGAGCGACGTGGGGCGGATGGCAGCTTCATCAGAAGTGAGACGCGGTTCGGTGGTAGCGGATGCGCGGCGGCAGGGACGTTCTGACAGCCCGGCCGCGACGAACGCAGAGGGAACGGCATGAAGTACAAGGTCCGCATAGCTGAAGAAGACATCGAGCTTGAGATCCGGCACTCGGGGGATGCGACCGAGGTGGTCGTGGGCGACCGCGTGCTCCCCGCCGATCTCGTCCGCATCGCGGGCTCGCCCGTTTACTCGCTCGTGCTGGACAGCAAGTCCTATGAGGTCTCCGTGCACCGCCACGACGGCCGGTTCGAACTCGGCATCGGCGGGGAGAGCTACGGTGCCGACGTCATGGACGAGCGCGCGATGCGGATAGCCGAGGCGACCGGAGACGTCGGGGAGAAGCAGTCCGGCGAGACGGTGCTGTCGCCGATGCCCGGTATCGTGGTTGGCATAGCCGTCGCCGTCGGTGACGCGGTAGCGCCCGGGCAGGGCGTCGCGACGCTCGAGGCCATGAAGATGGAGAATGAGCTCAAGAGCGCGGTCGAGGGCGTAGTCAAGGAAATCAGGGTAGAGGTCGGCCAGGGCGTGGCCCAGGGCGAGCCTCTGGTGGTCATAGAGTAGTGGTGGGACACCGCCGGACAGCAGTCGCTGAATCCGGCCGGGAGCGCGTTTGAGCGGAAGCAGCGAAAACAGAACACGCTGGGAAGAGACGACGCTCAGCAAGACCCTCGAGCGTTTCCCGGAGAGGAAGGCCGAGTTCACCACGGGCTCGGGTCTTCCCGTGGACAGGGTCTACATCCCGGACGACTCGCCCGGGTTGGCCCACGGCTCGGACGGAGGCCCCGCCGACACACTCGGCCTCCCGGGCGAGTACCCGTTCACGCGTGGCGTCCAACCGACGATGTATCGCGGTCGCCTGTGGACCATGCGGCAGTACGCGGGTTTTGGCACCGCGGCCGAGACCAATGAGCGCTTCCGCTACCTGCTCGAGCAGGGGCAGACCGGTCTCTCGGTGGCCTTCGATCTGCCCACTCAGATGGGCTACGACGCCGACCACGAGATGGCCGAGGGTGAAGTGGGACGCGTCGGGGTCTCCATCTGTTCGGTCGAGGACATGAAGGTGCTCTTTGACGGCATTCCGCTCGGCGAGGTCAGCACCTCGATGACGATAAACGCGACCGCGCCCTTTGTGATGGCGATGTACCTGGTCGCCGCAGAAGAGGCCGGTATCGACGCAGGGTCGCTTCGGGGCACGGTTCAGAACGACATACTGAAAGAGTACGCGGCGCGCGGCACACACATCTATCCGCCGAGACCCTCCGTGGGCTTCGCGATGGACCTGTGCGCCTACTGCGCCGAGCACGTCCAGAAGTGGAACACGATATCGATCAGCGGTTACCACATACGCGAGGCGGGCGCCACCGCGGTCGAGGAACTGGCGTTCACACTCGCCGACGGCATCGCCTACATCGAAGCCGCCAGGGAGCGCGGGCTCGACCTCACGACCTTCACGTCGCGCCTGTCGTTCTTCTTCGACGCGCACAACGACCTCTTCGAGGAGGTCGCGAAGCTCAGAGCGGCCCGTCGAATGTGGGCGCGCATCGTGAGGGAGCGCTTCGGCATCGACTCGCCGCGCGCTCAGATGCTCAGGTTCCACACGCAGACGGCCGGCTGCACGCTGACCGCGCAGCAGCCCGATCTTAACGTTGTCCGAGTGACCGTGCAGGCGCTGGCGGCCGTGCTGGGCGGGACGCAGTCTCTGCACACGAACTCGCGTGACGAGGCGCTTGCTCTTCCGACTGAGAAGAGCGCGCGCATAGCATTGCGGACGCAGCAGGTCCTTGCTGAGGAGAGCGGCGTAGCGAACGTCGCCGATCCGCTCGGCGGTTCGTACTACGTCGAGGCCCTCACGGACCGCATCGAGAGTGAAGCCGGGGCGGAGCTTGAGAGAATCGACGGCATGGGCGGCGCGACGGTAGCCATCGAGAAGGGCCACTTCCAGCGGGCCATAGCCAAGAGCGCGTACCGGCAGCAGAAGGAGATCGAAGAGGGCGAGCGGCTCGTCGTCGGAGTCAACAGCTACGAGACCGACGAGCTGGAAAAGATGGATGTATTGAGAGTTGACCCTTCCATGAGGGCCGGCAAGCTCGAAGCTCTTTCGAAGCTCAGAGCCACGCGCGACGCAGCGGCGGTCGAGCGCGCGGTCGGCAGGTTGAGGGAGGACGCGGCCGGAGGGCTGCCGACGATGGAGGCCGCGCTGGAATGCGCGCGACGGCGCGTGACCCTGGGCGAGATGTCGAAGGCCCTGGAGCAGGTGTTCGGTAGGTACAAGCCGTCCCAGGCGGCGTGGTAGAGGGCGTGGCGCGGTCGAGAGGACGTTGGACCCACTTGGAGTGAGTGCGCAGACGGCGGTGCGCGAGGAACCGATGAGCAAGAGCAGAGCAACGGCCACGCGGGTAGACCACATCTCGATCGTCGTCGAGGACTTCGATAAGGCGTACGATTTCTACGCCAACCAGCTCGGCCTGGAAGTGCTCAAGGTCGAAGAATCGGAACTCCACGGCGTCAAGGCCGCATTTCTGCGGATAGGCGACATGATGATCGAGATCATCCATCCGCTTGGGAAGGGACCCATCGCGGATTTCCTCGAGAAGCGCGGCCCGGGGTTCCATCACGTCGCGTTCGAGGTGCCCGATCTCCCGGAGGCACTCGACGAAGTGGCCGGCAGAGGGCTACGCGTTCTGGGCGAGCCGAAGCCCGGAATCCACGGTGGCCGCATATCATTCCTGCATCCGAAGGACACGCAGGGCACGATGGTCGAGCTGTGCGATACGAAGGAGCCCGAGGACTCATGAGAATCTTCGACCGGATGAAGAACAGAGGGCACGAGCAGCTCATCTTCTGCCTGAACAAACCCACGGGTCTTCGGGCGATCATAGCCATCCACGACACAACGCTCGGTACGTCGGTGGGCGGCACCAGGCTCATGGAGTATGAGCGCGAGGAAGACGCCGTCGTCGATGCGCTGCGGCTCTCGGAGATATCAACGTTCCAGAGCGCCTCGTTCGACAGCGACATGGGTGGGGGAGCGGCGGTGCTCATGACCGAGAAGGGGCAGGAGACCGACGAGGCGTACTTCAGGGCGTTCGGCAGGTTCGTGGAGGGGCTCAAGGGGCTCTTCGTCGCCTACCCTGCGCTCGGAACGACCGACAGGGACTTCCGGTACGTGCGTCGGGAGACGACGAGTATCGTCCCCATGGAGGGCAGCCACGAGATCACGGCGGTGGGTGTGCTATGGGGGATGAAGGCCTGCGTCCGCGAGTTGACCGGGAGTGCGAGTCTGAAGGGTCTCCACGTTGCGGTCCAGGGCGTTGGCGACGTCGGGCGGCTTCTCGTTGACGAGCTGGTGCGGGAGGAGGCGCGGATCACGGTCACGGACGTCAGGTACGACGCGCTCAAGGTGGTCCAGGACCGCCATCCCGACGTCAAGATCGTGAGACCGGAGCAGATACTCGGGTTGGACTGTTTCGTTCTGTCGCCCTGTGCGGTCGGGAGGGTACTGAACGACGAGACTATCCCCGAGCTCAAGTGCAAGGTGGTCGCGGGAGCGGCCTCCGATCTGCTCGAGGCGCCGAGGCACGCCGACGCGCTGAAGGAGCGCGGTATTATGTACGCGCCCGACTTCGTCATAGGTGGGGCCGAGCTGTATCAGACCGAGCCGGAGTTCGCGGACGCTCCGAGGGAGCGGTTGTTCGAGGAGGCACGGCGGGTTTACGACGTCGTGGCGGAGATCGTGACTAGAGCCAAGAAGGAAGGGACGACCCCGTACCGAGTCGCCGTGGCCGCGGCGGCGAGGCGCGTCGGTCGCATACGTATGGTGCGCAACATAATGTGCTAGCGGAAGGTCAACGGCAAGATGCGCTGGCGGGAAGAGAGGTTTGCATGGCAGGAATCATCGGCTACGGGGCTTACGTCCCGAGGAATCGGATCAAGGTCGAGGAAATCGCCAAGGTCTGGGGTGCCGACGCACCAAGCTACAAGAAGGGTCTCATGCTGCGTGAGAAGTCCGTTCCCTCACCGGATCAGGACGTCATCACGATGTCGGTGGAGGCCACAAGACACGCTCTGACCCGCTGCGGGATCGACCCGCAGAAGATCGGGGCGGTGTACATCGGCTCGGAATCGCATCCTTACGCGGTCAAGCCGTCCGGCACCGTGGTGGCGGAGGCCGTAGGCGCCACGCCGGACTGTCACTGCGTCGACTTCGAATTCGCGTGCAAGGCAGGCTCGGAGGCGATGTTCGTGTGCATGGGGCTCGTGGACGCGGGCGCCATCGAGTACGGACTGGCCATTGGCGCCGACACGTCGCAGGGTGCGCCCGGGGACGCGCTGGAGTACTCGGCGGCGGCGGGCGCCGCAGCGTACATCATAGGCAAGGGTGACGGCGTTGCGAAGATGCTCGCCACTCATTCGTTCATGACCGACACGCCGGACTTCTGGCGCAGGGAGTACATGCACTACCCGCGCCACGCCGGGCGATTCACCGGTGAGCCCGCCTACTTCAAGCACGTGACGGGTTGCGCCAAAGCGATGTTCGAGAAGACCAACTCCAAGCCGTCGGACTACGCCTACGCGGTCTTCCACCAGCCGAACGGCAAGTTCCCGATGAGGGTCGGGCAGCAGCTCGGGTTCACGAAAGAGCAGATAGAGCCCGGGTGGCTCGCACCGACATTGGGCAACACGTATTCGGGCAGCTCGCCGATGGGTCTCACGGCGACGCTCGACATAGCGAAGCCGGGCGACAAGATCTTCATGGTTTCGTACGGCTCCGGCGCAGGCAGCGATGGGTTCGTCTTCGAAGTGACGGACGAGCTGCCGAAGATGCGCACGAGGGCGCCGTTTACGCGTACGCTGCTGGATGAGCACAAGGTGTACATCGACTACGGCACCTACACGAAGTACCGCGGGAAGATCCGCAAGGGCGAATAGTCCATCGTGTGGGACACCACGATCTTGTGAATGGGGACTTGCTGAACAGGAGAACAC
>JAUVLG010000169.1 GCA_030595835.1 Candidatus Eiseniibacteriota bacterium
ACAAGCCCGAGCAGGTAGCCGGCCTGGATTCGCGCGGCCGAGGAAACGGGCGGGACTTGAACTCCCCATGGATCCAGATCACTGGTTTTCTGTCGATCGTCATAGTGTTAGTTTATGTCGCCAGTGACATAATGTCAAGCATGAAATGTGCCAGCCATCTAACGAGCGTATGCAGCCGTCGAGCCACTGGCGCAGGAGATCCACCAGAGACCCACCATCGAAAAGGAGGTGTCGAGAGAAGATACCCGCACGTGGGCTCCGAGGGTCGAGTGTCCCCGGCAGCCCTGAGTCGTCGGGCACAGGACACAGTGAACGTTATCGACCGGTGTTGCTCTGCACGCTCGACGAGCCGCAGATCCGAGAGGATGTGCTAAACAGCAGTTGCAGGTTGTGGTGTACGGGGGAGGTACGCAGCCATGAAGACGAGGAACTGGACGTTCTTGTGTTTGATTGCGGTCGTGTTTCTGTGTGCGAGTCCCGTCCTGGCGGAATTCCAGTGGACGGAAGTTGAGGTCGAGAACAGTCAGGACCATCCCATGTTCTCGCGCTTTCCCGGCGCGATCATCGCCGCATACTCCGTGCGCAGCTTCGACGAATACGTGTTTCCCGTGGGCAGTGGGGTCGGCGACGATGGCGAGTCGCTGACTGAGAGCCTGGACCTGGAAGGGAAGATAACGCGGATTCAGTACGGAGGTATCTCATCCGACCGCTCGACCCTCGAGATCTTCCGGAACTACGAGACGGCCATGAAGACGGCCGGCTTTGAGATACTCTTCCAGGCGAAGGGGAAGGACCTCCCCGGGTACTGGCCTGGGATCCTGTATAAGCATGTCAACACGTTCGATCCGTCCCCGAATTTCCTTCCCTCACGCACTGAACCGTCCACGCGCTACCTGTCGGGGAAGCTCGCACGCCCGGAAGGCGACGTCTACGTATCGCTTCTGGTCGTTGCGGTTGAGGCCTACGATCTCTCTGATCAACCGCTCGTGCAGCTCGACGTGATCGAGATAGAGCCGATGGAGACAGGGCTCATCACGGTGAATGCGGGGGCAATAGCGGACAACATCGCGAAGACCGGGCACATTGCCCTTTACGGGATTCTCTTTGACACCGGCACGGCCGAACTCAAGCCTGAGTCGGCCCCCGTCCTCGACGAGGTAGCCGCTGCTATCCGCGAGGACACTGATCTCAAGCTGTACATCGTGGGTCACACGGACACCGTTGGTGGTTTGGAGGCGAACATGAATCTCTCGCGCGATCGGGCTGCTGCTGTGCTCACGGCTCTTGCTTCGCGCGACGGCATTGACGCCGGCAGAGTCAGCGCGCACGGAGTTGGTCCGCTGGCGCCCGTGGCGTCGAACGCGACCGAGGAGGGACAGAGGCTCAATCGGCGCGTAGAGCTCGTCGTGCAGTAGCGGGGCCTGCTGCTTTCAGTGAGCCCTAAGGGCTGGCGCCGTGGCCCTTCGCAGGCTTGGCGTCAACATGCTGTGCGGTCGACGAGACCTGGCGGTCCTGTGGAATATCCGTGTGCGCCCAGACCGTCGGGGCAACAGAGTAAGGGAGATGCTGTTCGACCACGCCGCGGCGTAGTCGCGGGAGCGCGGCGACCGGATCACGGAAGAGATAGGAAGTGCAACCGGTGCGGGCAACACTGCTGATCGTGATCCTCCTGATATCGGTTGGGAAGCGCTCACATCCGAGGATGTAGCGGCTGTGCCCGTTTGCTACAACGAGGGGGTAGCGGTTCTTCTGTCTCGGGTCTTGAACTGCCCTTTGAGATCGATGATCCATACGGCGTTGGGCTCGGTCATGGTCGCTACTTCCTTCCAGGGCACCTGGCACCTCCTCGGAGATGGGTGGTGCGCAGAGTGTCCCACACGGACATGAGAGTGCTAACTATGTCCTTGGACTGAAGTGTCACCCATGTCTCCGGACCATACCCCCTGAGGAATCGGGGACATGGGTGAGGGATTAGTCCGAGGACACGGAGTTCAGGACTATCTGCATATGGGATCCCGGATCGCGCTCCCCCGTACGACTCATCTCATGAACAGCGCCTTGACCCTGCCCCACGACGACGCCTCAACCGGGACCTCGTGGAGCCAGGGATCGTAATCGACCTGAACGTATGTTGACATCCAGTGGATGACGATGCTGTTCGCTATCTCCGCATCAACGTCCGTGCCCCACCAGTTGTTCTCGGCATCGATGATCACCATGGGCGGGTTCGGGTAAGCGCTCACATACATGTTGCCTGATGGGTTGTCGTACAGGTTGCAGTTATGGACCACAGGAGCCGAGTCTGGACCGTAGATAACGACGCCGTTCATGTTCTGGGTGATGTCACAACTCTCTATCTGCGGTGAGGCGCCCTCGCAGGTGATCCCATACATGCTGATGCGGGACGTGCAGTGGGAGACGGTCGGGTCGGACTGACTGATGCTTAGATTGAACTGCGCATACTCAAAGACGCAATAGGAGAACGACGATGCGGGCGATTGATCTATATGCACGCCATACCAGTCGTACGTTGCGGGAGTGCCTGAGTTCGATGTGAAGAGGATCCGGTTGCCGACCGTGCCGTCCGCGACGATCGAGCAACCCGCATCTGTCTTGAGTTTGGCGCCGGAGTCGAACTCCACGACGACACCTGGGTCAATCGTGAGGATGCTCCCGGACGTCACGTAGATATCGCCCTGAAGTATGTACGGGCTGCCAGCGAGGTCCCAGGTAGTGTTCGTGTCGATGTTCGCTGTGACGTCCGTCTGCGCGAGCGCCGGTGCCGCCATCGCCAGCATG
>JAUVLG010000034.1 GCA_030595835.1 Candidatus Eiseniibacteriota bacterium
CAGTTCACGATCGCCACGTCGACGCGCGTCCGTCCGGTCTTCTCGAACGCCGATGCCATCCCCTCGCGTCCCGCGGGTACCCTTATCTCAACGATCAGGTCTCCCCTGCGGTAGACCTCCGACCGCCTTGCGTAGAAGTCCTCGAGGCTCACCTCGCGCGGGCCGTCGGTGCCCTGAAGCTTGATGGTAGCGCCGAGAACGAGAAGCGCAGGAGGTAGATCGGATGGGAAGTAAGCGGCGTAGAGGTTGCCGCCAATGGTGGCGCGGTTTCGCGTCGTGTGCGTACCCATGTCCGCGGCGGCGTCGACGATGGCACGTAGTGCGAGCGACGCGAGCTCCGGGCTCGTTACCAAGTCCGCTATGCGTGTCGTGGCACCAATGGCGGTCGTACGACCGCCAGGAGTGTCCTCGACCCTCACGTAGTCCAGTCCGGCGTCGGTCAGGTCGACCAGGTAGTCCAGGCTCGGGGAACCGGTCGGCACGACTATCGTGCCGCCGGCAACGTAGAGGCCCGTCCCCTCCGTCTCCAGCAGGACGCGGACCGCTTCTCCGGCGCTCTTCGGTCGATAGAGATTCTTGAGATCGAGCATCCGGTTCTCCTGAAAATCCCTCTCCCCGTGGGCCCTCGCGACCAAGTTGGCGCGACGCACGGTGCGTCCGCCACACCGCAGAATAACCCAAGGGAACGGCTGTTTCAAGAGGGAAGCGAGAGCGCGTGGCGTGCGCGCAACGCGGCGACGCCCCTTACCCTGGGCGCGGCCCACGAAGCGCCTGGCGAGCGTACATGGTACGGGGCCCGCTGGTTGAGCGAGCCCCGTACGCGCGGCTCAGAGAGCGCAGATTGCCAAAGCCCTCTGAGTCCCCCCTACCTCACATAGGCTATCTTCCTCGTTTCGCCCCAGTCCCCGATCGACATCTGAGCGAAGTAGACGCCCGAAGAGACGGCGCGCCCGCCGGAGTCGCGGCCGTTCCACGCGACCTCGTAGGCTCCGCCCGTGTAGCGGCGATCGGTGAGCGTCGTCACCAGACGTCCACGGATGTCGTAGAGCCTGAGCGAAACGGCGGCGCCTCCCGCCGGCACGGTGTAGTGAATGGCCGTCTGCGTCGTGAACGGGTTCGGTCGAATGAGCGAGATCGAAGCGACGAAATCCTCTTCGATGCCGGTCTGCTCGAGCGTGATGTTCACGGTGTCGCTCGGAGCGCTCTCGTTGTCCCCGGAGTCCACGGCCATGACACGGTAGTAGTAAGTGTCCGGATCGAGCCCCGCATCGAGCAGCGACGTCCCGGGCAGGTCGACCGTGAAGGTCCCCGGACCGAAGAGCGCGCTGGTGTCGCGTTCGACGCGGTAGTGGTCGATATCGGGCTCCGGGTTCGCGCCCCAGTTCACGTCGACCTCACCCTCTCCCGCGCCCTCGACCGCCGTGAGACCGGTCGGCGCAGCCGGCGCCAAGTCCAGGGCCGCCGCGGAGCCGACGTTGCTCGGCGGGCCCTCGTTCGAACCCTGGTCCACGGCGAACACGCGGTAGTAGTACGTCTCGCCGGGAGTGAGACCGGAATCCGCGTAGCCCGTACCGAGAATGCCATCGACGGACGTCGGGCTCGAGAACCCGGCGCTGGTGTCGCGTTCGACGCGGTAGTGGTCGATATCGGGCTCCGGGTTCGCGCCCCACGAGACGTCGATGTCCCCCTCATCGGCCCCGGTCAGCGCCACTAGACCGGTAGGCGCTCCGGGGGGCAGATCCTGAGGATGAGACGACGCGGTGACGCTCGGGTCGCTCGTGTTGCCGCTCACATCTTCCGCGATGACCCTGTAGTAGTAGAGGAAGCCTGTCGGGAGCCCCGAGTCCTCGTGATGAGTATTGGAGGTTATGAACGACTCCGGCGCGCCGAAACCCGGATCAGTATCGCGCTCGAGGATGTAGTGGTCCATGTCGAGTTCCGGATTCGCGTCCCACGAGACGTCGATATCGCCCTCGGCAACACCCGGCACTGCCGCCAGACCAATGGGCTCAGATGGAGCCAGATCCGTGGCGATCGCCGAATCCACGTCGCTCGGGTCACTCACGTTCCCGCCGGCGTCGATTGCGTACACGCGATAGTAGTAGATCTCACCGGGAACCAAACCGGTGTCCGTGAACGAGACCGCGGGCTCCTCGAACGGCTCGGAGCCCGGCTCGAAGTCGGGCGCCAGCGACCGTTCGAGTCGGTAGCGGTCGAAGTCCGGTTCGGAGTTGGGATTCCAACTGATGAAGATCTCACCCTCGCCCGCTCCTGGGACTGCCGTGAGGCCCGTCGGCGCGGAGGGAGCCAGGTCCGTCGCGATCGCCGAATCCACGTCGCTCGGGTCGCTCTCGTTGCCGTTCGCATCGACGGCGATCACGCGGTAGTAGTACGTCTCACCCGGCACGAGCCCGGAGTCCGGGAAGAACGTCAGCGTCCAGTCGAACGGGTCGGACCCCGGACCGAAGCCCGGGTCGGTGTGCCGCTCGAGACGGCAGTGATCGAAGTCTGGCTCGGAGTTCGCGTTCCAGCTGACGTCGATCTCACCCTCGCCCGCACCCGGCACCGCCACGAGTCCAGTCGGCATCGACGGATCGAGGTCCAGAGCCACGGCGGAATCCACATTGCTCGGGGCGCTCACGTTCCCGCCGGCGTCGATCGCGTACACGCGATAGTAGTACGTCTCACCCGGGATCAGACCGGTGTCCGTGAACGAGACCGCGGGCTCCTCGAACGGCTCGGAGCCCGGCTCGAACTCGGGCGCCAGCGACCGTTCGAGTCGGTAGCGGTCGAAGTCCGGTTCGGAGTTGGGATTCCAACTGATAAAGATCTCACCCTCGCCCGTGCCTGTCACCGCGACGAGGCCCGTCGGCGGCGCCGGCGGCAGATCCTGCGCGACCGCCGAGGCCGTCGAGCTCGCCCCGCTCTCGTTGCCGCCCGCATCAACCGCGTACACGCGGTAGTAGTATGTGTCACCGGACACCAGACCGGAGTCGTCGGAGTGGGTATTGGTAGTCGTGAACGAGGATGGACTCGAGAAGCTCGGGCTGTCGTCCCGCTCGACGCGGTAGTGGTCGAAGTCGGGCTCCGAGTTCGGGTTCCAGCTGATATCTATCTCGCCCTCGCCCGTGCCCGTGACGGCGACCAGGCCCGTGGGCGAAGCAGGCGGCAGGTCGGTGGCAACGGCCGAGGCCGTCGAGCTTGGATCGCTCTCGTTGCCACCCGCATCAACCGCGAACACACGGTAGTAGTATGTGTCATCAGGCACCAGACCGGAGTCGTCGTAGTAGGTATTGGTAGTGGTGAACGAGGATGGACTCAAGAAGCTCAGGCTGTCGTCCCGCTCGAGACGGTAGTGGTCGAAGTCCGGCTCCGAGTTCGCGTTCCAGCTAACGTCGATCTCGCCCTCTCCGGAACCCGGGACGGCCCCAAGACCGGTCGGTGCATCGGGCGGCAGATCGGGCGCGCCACCGGCGAAGTTCGTCACGACGGAGAAGTCCTGGTTGGCCTCTGGCATCACCGTGGCCGTCACGCGGATGGTCCACGTGCCCGACGCCGGAGAGGCCACCTCCACCTGCTCGACGTTGTTGAGGTGATCCGCGCCCGTCGTGGCGCTCCAGCTCGGATTGCCGGGGTCCAGGATCCACGGATGGTAGATGCCGCCGCCCGGGGCCTCCAGCACGAGGTCGAGGTCGTTGACGAGCATCATCCCGCCCGCGCCGTAGTCGCCCTCGAAATCATCCCAGACCAGCGTGACCTTCAGGTCCGCCCCGGCCGTCACGACTATCTCGTACTCCCAGGTCTCCGCCGGAGACAGCGTGTCTTCCCTGATGAAATCGTAGGCGCCGTTGTCGGCCCTGATGATGTCCACGGTGTTCTGTATGTTGACGCGACCGTAGCCGAACTGGAAGTCCGGTCCAACGTTGCCCTGGTCCTCGGCGCCCTGGATCATGAGCGCCTTCACGGTCGACGGCCAGGCCTCCCCGCCGAACTTGTCGATGTAGTCCTCCATCAGAACGGCGACGCAGCCGGACACGGCCGGCGCCGAGAAGGACGTACCGCAGGAGTTGCTGTAGTAGTTGTTGCTGGTGTAGGTGGTCGTGATGCCCTCGTAGCTCTTGCATCCGGGGGCAACGACGTCGGGCTTGAGGCGCCCGTCGAGCGTCGGTCCCATGCTGCTGTAGTAGCTCAGGTTGTCATCGTCCGCGTCGTTGCTGCCGACGACGATCGCGTTCTTCGCCGTAGAGCCAGGACCCGGTATCGTCCCGTAGGGGTAGTCGGGGATGTCGCCCGCGCACTGCGAGCAGTTGCCGTCGTTCCCTGCGGAGAAGACCACCGTGATCCTTTTGCCCTGGCTGCCCCGGACGAGCTTGTCGAAATTCTGACTCCAGTCGTCGTACTCGCCGTAGTACTCACAGTAGTCCGGGCACAGTCCCCAGCTCCAGGAGTTCTGCGAGAGGATGATGTCGTAGTTGGAGATGGCGTGGCTGTGCTCACTGTTCATGTTGCTGACATCGCTCGGCCAGCTGTAGGAGGCGATATCCACACCCGGGGCCACACCCGCCCACTGGCCCGCGTAGCCGCCGTAGTTCGTGCTGCGAGTGCCGTCACCGGCCATCACACCGCAGACCTTCGCGGGGTGACTGCCTATTGAGGAGCCGTCCCCCACAGTGAGTCTGCTGTTGTAGTCGTCGTGGTTTGTGGCCGCCGACCCGTTGTCCCACATGCCAGCCGTGACTCCCGCCCCGCTGAGGTTGTAAGGCGCATTCTGGACCTCGTCGGCATTGATGTTGTCGCGGATCTCATCGTTGTTCTCGATCTTCTCCGGACGAGGACCCATCACGCGCTTGACAATGTCCTCCGCCGCCAGACTCAGCACATCCCCGTCGAGCTGCAGGGTGAAGAAGTTTCTGTCCCTGTCGATGACCTGTCCATGCGCGGACAGGACGGATTCGGCATCGGTCACGTCGTCATACACGAAGGCGCGCACGATGTCCCGACCCACGGCGCTCCGCGCTATCTTGTCGTCCGCCCGAAGCGCGAACACCGCCCGCACCACACCCGGGTCGAGCGACCGCACGGCCCCTCCCCTCACGTGCGCGGTCCAGGCGTAGTTCGGGATGTAATCGAGCAGAGTAACGCCGGCACGAGCGAGTTCCTCACGCTCGACCGCGGTCGGGATCTCGTAGAACTGTATGACGAGATGGGAATCGAGGGCTCGAGCCACGCGGACCTTCTCGGGTACGTAGCTTCGACTCTCGAGAACCAGTTCGTACCGCTCAGCGGCCAGGCCAGCCGACGCGGATACGAGAAGTGCCGCGGTGGCGATGACGAGTGCCGCAATTGACGGGACGGACCTTCTCATGCTGGAACCTCCCTGACGATCTCCATGGCGCCGGCTACAGGACGCACCCTGCTGGCAGAAACGTGTAATGCTCGCAGAAGCAAACAGGGGCACGGACACGACGACGCACGGCCGTCGCGTTCGCCACCCCCACAAGTACTACATTATAGCACATTTATCAGAGGTCGTCAATAAGGAACCCGGCGAGCGAAGGCGACCGCTATCAGGTAGGGCCGGACGCCGGGACGGTCCCGCTCACCCACTGACGGGGCGCCCTCCCCCTCCTCCATGAGAGCGCCGCCCGCATGGGGCGAACCGCCTCATTGCATGACTTGCATCGAGAAGACATTCTGCAGGAAGAAGAGGGCAATGAAGGTGATCACACAGGCGACAACCGGCGTGACCACCCAACCCGCGGCGATCTCTCCCAGAACCCGGAAGCGGATCCCCCGCCCTCCCTTCAGTACTCCCAGACCCAAGACGGCGCCGATCACGGCCTGCGAGCTCGAGACCGGCACCAGGGGAATCGATGGCAACCCATGCCCTACCAACCAGGCACTCAGTTCCTGGCTGGAGAACAGGTAGAGCACCACCGCCTGGGACAGCACCACGATCAACGCCATCTGGGGCGTCAGCTTCATCAAGCTGCCACCCACTGTCTCCATCACGCGCCTCGAGTAGGTGAAGATGCCGATCGAGATGGCGATGCCGCCGATCAGAAAGAGCTGCTGGGTGCCCGTGAAGGAGAAGAGGCCCGCCACCGTAAGGGTCTCAAACGGTGCCACCGGCACGAACACACCCATCACGTTGGCGATGTTGTTGGCGCCGAGACTGTACGCCCCGAACGCGCCGACCACGATCAACCCCCAACGCACGAGCGTGTCTTCCCAAAGCAGGTGGACGGGGAAGCGAGAGGACACCCTGATGAACACGGTATAGAAGAACATGGCGAACCCTGCCGCCAGCAGCGGACAGGCCACCCAGGTCGTGACGATCTTGATCAGGACCGACGCGTCGGTCGGCGAGCCTGAGAAAAGATTCCAGCCTATGATCGCGCCCACGATGGCCTGCGACGTGGATACCGGCAACGACATGCGCGTCATCGTGTAGACGGTGAAGCCTGCCGACAGGGCCACCATAAAGGCCCCACCGAGCGCGTTGACGGCGCCCAGCTTGCCGAGGGTGTGGGAGGCGCCGGCGCCACCGACCACCGCACCCACGATCACGAATACGCTGCAGACGGCCGCCGCCGTAGCGAACCGGACCATGCGTGTGCCCACGGCGGTGCCAAACACGTTGGCAGCGTCGTTGGCGCCCAGAGACCAGCCCAGGAACAGACCGCTTGAGAGGAAGAACAACAGCACTACACGGTCCTCTTGATGGCGTAGATGGCGAGACGGTCGGCCACGTCTTCGGCCGCGTCGGAAACCCGGTCGATATTCAGCGCGAAGTAGCGGAGGTGGATCTTGCGGGCCAGATCTACGTCGCTGTCGAAGATCTTGCGCTTGAGGCCCATGGCCATCTTGTCGCCTTCCTTCTCGTGGAAGTAGACCTTGTGCAGATGGTCGTTCACACTGCGCGGGTCGCGGAAGAAGGCGCGCGCGGCCATGACCACGGCCTCGGAGGTGTGCATCGCGGCAATTGCCAGGTCGCGCCACTCCTCCGTCAGCCCCGGTATCATCTCGGGGCGCTCGACCAGGAAGAGACTCAGGGTGTTCTTGGCCGTGTTGATGACGTCGTCCATGGCCTCGAGCAGACCCAACACATCACCTCGCGATTCGGGGATGAGGGAATGGCGGTACAGCTGGCTCTCGACGGCCCGCCGCACGTCATCGGCGCGGTTCTCCAGAGCCTCGATGGTGCGGTAGCGCTGCTCGAAACGCTCCAGGTCCCCTGACAAGTAATCGTCCACACCCTTCTGGAAGACCAGGGCTCCCTCGCTGATCGCATCCAAGAAGTCATCTATCTGGGTGGTCAGCTCCTTGGTCTGTTTGAAGAGGGTCGGCATTGGCTCAACTCCTTTTCCGCTTGGCGGCCCTCCAGCGGATGAATGGCATCGCGAAGGACAGGACGGCCAGCAGCAGTATGGCGGCGCTGACCGGGCGAGTGAAGAAGATCGAGGGGTCACCCATGATCAGGGCGCGACGGAAGCCGGACTCGGCCATGTAGCCCAGGATCAGGGCCAACACCAGTGGCGCCGTTGGGAAACCATATCGCCGCAGGATCCAGCCGAGAACTCCGAAGATCAGGCAGATGAGCACATCGAACATGGAATTGGCCACGCCGAAGCTACCCACGAACGCGATGACCAGAATCACGGGGTAGAACAAGGCCTTGGGCGCCGATCAGAACCGCCGTGGCGGGGGCCGCGATCCCGTCCAGGCTGCCCTTGCCGAATTCCTCAGGTCTCTTGCTGACTCTCCGCGCCTCGTTGTAGGCGATGAACGCCACGATGGTGGCGCCCGCCCCCGGCACCACGCCGATGATCGTTCCAAGCACGGACGACAGGAACGCACATCTCAACCACCACTCTCACTACTTCCGATGGACCCTAGCACCACAGGATTTCTGTTGTCAAGCGACGTCTGCCGTGGCTCTGACCCTGAGACGATGGGGTTCCCACCCCCGCTGGGGAGCGTCAGGCGCCGTTGAAGCCTCGGGAGGTGGGGCGATAGTCACCGCCCCACCGAAATCCAACCATTGAGTCCCATGAGGCCGCGGAACCGCGCCGAATCAGCCCCCATCTCGGCGGCTCGCAGTTCCACGGGGGCCCGTCGTGATGATCCGTCGCAGCAGCCCGTCTCTGAACGATCGCTCACTCACGACGGTGAGGGTCGCAACGAGCCTTCCTAGAAGTAGTCGGTCGCCTTGATCTTCTTCAGCACGACCTCGTCGCGCTCTTCGGATCGGACGAGGCTCTCGAACAGGTCCTTGACCTCCTGTTCGAGGTCCTGTCGCAGAACCTGCCGGTAGAGTTCGACCAGGCACTCATCGATCTCGATGGCGACATCGAGCACCTCGTGAGCCGTCGCGTCCGGCGTCAGCTCGCGGTCCTTGAAGCAGGACACATCCGGAGCTTCAGGCTCGTAGCGTATAGGGCAGGCGGAGATGCGCTCGCGCTCGTCCGGATCCAGTCTCTCGAGCGCCGCGGACAGCCTCCGGCGGTGCCGCCCCATGTAGTCGGCAAGGAGTCTCACTCCCTCTCGGGTGGAGCTGTCGCAGAGCGCCCTGTAGTACTTGACCAACCTCTCCTCGAATCCCTCCGCCGTGCAGAGGACATCGTCGACAGTGACGAACGCCATCGGATTCCTCCTTCCGCAAGCCTCATGGGATTCATCGTAGAAAACGTCACAAGTTGGAACTCCCCGCAGAGGGCGTCGCGGGCTAGAACTCGTCGTAGAACCTGCCGTCCGGCTCGAGTCGAAGAGTCAACACAATGATTGCGGAAGGACTTGTCAAGGGGGCCACGGGGCCGCCGGTGCGCGCATCGGAAAGATACTGCCACGCGCCGAGTGTGAGGAGTCTCTTTGCAGTGGGCTCGCCCGAGGCGCTCCCGGACGGCGCCCGGGCATCGGCGGACGCGACCCTCTGCTCCTCACGGACACGAACGTCACTGAAATCGAATCGACGGCTCGCGAGTGGGAGGTACAGACGGTCGGGTACCGGAAGCTCCCTGACCTCCGGTAGAGGTGCACCACCCAGCCCAGCCTCTACCCCTTCACCCCGCGTCCGCCCAGACGACGGCCCAGACCCACGCGAGGATCCCCAGCGCGATCAGGAGCGCACCCACCGGGATGATGACCACCATGAGAAGCGGCATCTTGGTGAAGAGCGCCCCCGCGAGCACGAGGATACCCAGTATCTGAGCCACCACGCCGCGCTTGAGAACGCGCGTTGTGGCCTCGGGACCCGTCGGGAAGAGCTGGAACGGGCTGACCATGTCAGTCCTCCAGATGGTGTGCGAGGTCGTGGCAATCCAGACACGACATCTCGCCCGCCTTCAGTGCGTCTATCAGCGTGTCGGGGTACTGATGCCCACCGCCCTCGAGGAAGCTCTTCGCCTCGCCGTGGCACTTCAGACAGACAGCGTTGTCGTAGGGCGCGACGAGTTCCAGCTCCTCCGGCGCCTTCCCGAAGTAGTGAACCCGCACGTCGTGAAGTCCCCTGAGCTTGGCGTCCATGTACCCCAGGAGCCCCGGCTCGGTGTGGCAGACGTAGCACGCCTTCGTCTTGTCGACTCGGTTGTTCTGGTAGTGCGAGGCGGAGAGCGACTCGTCATCGTCGACGTGAAGGCTCTCCCCGTACGGCTTCATCTCGTGGCAGCTGGTGCAGAAGCTGACCTTCTTCATCTCGGAGTCGGCGTAGACCAGCATCGCGAGCAGCCAGACCGAAGGGAGCAGCACCATCGCCACCACGGCGAACGACCTCGCGAACCCCGTCGACGGCGACTTGAGAGCTCTGGTCAGGCCGACCAGGAGAAGGATCATGACCGCCGCGAAGACTGCCAGTATGATGACGCTCATACTCGTCTACTCGTCTTTCTCGGCGTCGGCCGCGGGCGCCTCAGATTCTGCCGGCGCTTCGGGCTCCGCTGGCGCCTCAGGTTCCGCGGCCTTCTCGACCTTGGCCGTCTTCGCCGGCGCGGCTTCGACTTCCGGCGCCTTGAGCGTCAGAATCCAGTTCGCGAGCGCCACCAGCTCCTCATCGGTGCCCTTGAACACCATCAGGTGCTTCTTCTCGTTCAGCGTCTCTTCCTTCTGAAGGAACAGGCTGAGCCACTCAGCGGTGCGACCGGTTCCGGCCAGAGAGAGATCCGGAGATCCGTCTGCCGCCGCCTCGTTCTTCGCGTCCTCGGCCGGGGGCTCGCCGATGCCGGCGGAATAGACCGTGTGGCACATCTGGCACTTCTGCGCCACGAACGCCTGCTGACCTGCCGGTGTCGTGTCGGGCGTTGCGTCGTCCTTCTTGCTCTCTCCCGCCAGCACTGGCAGAGCCAAAACCAGACAGAGGATCGACAGGACCGCAACCAGGATCGCCCATCTCCTCATCGCCACAACCTCCTGTTGGAAACGCAGAATGCGTTGGCCACTCCCCTCGGCACGTACCACGAGCCTCCTCCACAATTCTAGAGGGTCCGCAGTCAATGTCAAACACATCGCATAGCATAAAGGGAGTAATATCGAACGGTTCGATACCTGCGACAGCGCTGAATGGGCGCTAGAGCTCTCCTCGCCCCTGGGCCTCCAGCACAGCCTTCCAGTCTCGGTTCTCGACGAACTCGACAAGGGCCGTCACGATCGGCCTGAGGGTTCTCTCCTTCAGGTGGACGAGATGATTCGTGCGTTCGAGCTTGAGCCCCGGAACATCTACTACCTTGAGCAGGCCAAAGCGCACCTCGTCCATGACGCTCAGGAACGGAAGGAACGCCATGCCAACGTCCGCCCTGACGAATGTCTTGAGGAGAGGCAGACCATCCACCTCCATGAAGACGTTGAGGTCCTTGAGCTGGAGACCGGCCTCCGGCAGCTTCTTGCTCAGCAAGAGCTCCAGTCCGCGGTCATTGGTCGCCCAGATGATGGGGGTCTCTCGAAGCTGGTCGATCGTGACGCTGTCGGGTGCGCTATCCGCCGGACCGACCAACACGATCTTGTCCTCGAAGCACGGAGTCGTGGCAAGCTTGCGGTGCGCAATAGGGTGCCCCACCAACGCGACGTCAAGGTCCCCGGACACCAGCCTGTTGATGAGTTCGCCCTCGTCCAGATGCTCGTAGGTGAAGCGCACGTCCGGGTAGTCAGCGCGGAAGGCAGCGAGTGTCCACGGGATCGTGAATGCGCACGTCAGAGCGTCGCCGGCCAGGTAGATGCGCTGGGCAATCCGCTCGGACTGCACAGAGAACGCGTCCTCGACCCGGCGTGCCTCCGTTGCGAGCGCGCGCCCCTTCTCAAACAGGAGCTTCCCCTCGGCGGTAAACGAAATGCTCCTGCCCTGCCGTCGGAACAGCGATACGCCCAATTCCTGTTCGAGAGCCTTGATGTGGAAACTCACCACCGACTGGCTCAATGACAGCTGTCTCGCGGCACGGCTGAAACTGCCCGCCTCGGCCGTCGCAAGGAAAACGCGCATTTTCTTGTCCAGAATCATGGTCCCCCCTCACTTTCCGGATAGTGAGAATAGCAGAACGCCGGAGGCGGCGTCCAGTCGTAAGACCAGACGCCGCCCCGAGTGCTTCATGCGGGGGCCACGCGCGCGGCGCTCAGCGCTTGAAGTGCGTGGGCCCAAGACAGCTGGCCTGAGCCCGGCCGCGACCGACTATCTGAGAACAACCATCCGGGATGTCCGACACGACCCTTCGGGTCCCTGAGCTCTCGCGAAGTAGACGCCCACGGGCAAGTCCGACACGTCCACCTCGATCACCCGGGGCCCTGCATCGACGTGCTCGGTCAGCACCGTCCCCACGGCCCTCCCTGAAACATTGAAGAGCTCGAGGGTCACGAGGCCGGACACGGCCGTGCTCAGGTGAACACGGGCGACGCCCGTTGCCGGGTTCGGCGCAAATCTGAACGAGAACACCTGGTCTGTATCGGCGCCCGCATCAGCAACGCCCGTCGGCGCGTATGCCTCGACGCTGACGAGAAGCGGGTCGTCGACCTCGTCCGCAAGATCCACCGCGAAATCCGTGGTCGCGCCGGGCGCGCCGTACGTCGTCTTGTAGGGGCCGCCCTCCAGGTAGAACACATAGGGGATCGGCGACGCACCCGCGCCGGGATCGAGAACACCGTCGCCCTCGAAGAGGTAGACGAATGCCACGGACGAGGTCAGCGGGTTGGTCAGCTCGACCTCGACGCCCGTTCCCGGAAGCGTGTGCTCGGGATCCGGGACTCCGGGAGCGGACGCACCAGCCTCCCCCGCCAGGAAAACCAGCTCGTCGTCGCTGTCAAAGAGAGGGTTTGAATCCGCACCGGTGAACATCGCGGTGTCCGTGTAGGTGACAACCGTGTACCCAGACGGGCCCCAGCCGTAGATGGTCCCGAAATCGACGACGGCTCGCTCGCACAACCGAGCTCGTTCGCAGGAGAACCCTGGGCGGCGAGAAGCATCAGAAACACTGATATGATGGCGATGGAAACGGCTCGTGGGTTCGTCGGATTCACGGTGGGCTCCCTCCGCTGCGGTCTTGCGGGCCTGTTTCTTGCTCTTCTACCACATTCTGGCGGATCGGTCAGGAGGCACGCGGGCGAGACGACAACCAGCCGCTCTAACAACTTGACAAATGGCGAGATTACTGATAGACTAGTCAGTAGGTTGGGGAAGTTGTACGGCCATTGCATCAAAGAGGAGACCAACATGACAGGCCACGAACACCACCACATTCGAACCGGGCTGGCGACCGTTGCTGTCTTCGCTCTCGCGGTTCTCGTGCTCATGCCGGTGGCTTCCTCAGCCAAGACCGTGTGGGGATACTCCACGGCCGAACCGGCCACGACCCCGGGGTTCGAGGGATACTGGCACTACCAGCTGGACATCTCGTGGGACACCACCGAGATCGGCGGCCACGGAATGAGTCATCTGGGGTTCTTCCTGAACCTCGGCGTGTGCGATTGCGGATGCAACCCGGGGATCGTCAGATTCGACGACGTACCGGGTACGGGCGCGGGAGTCGACGGCTGTGAGCTGGGCTTCATTGGCCTCTATGAGTGCCGGGGTGACCCCCACTATCCCGACAGGGGTGCGACGGTCAAGTTCGAGCACGCTGAGGACGGATGCGAGCCTGACTGGCAGGGAACCGCCACCCTCGACTTCTACTCGATCTTCGAGCCCGGCGAACCTCAGACACACTTGGGCAGTCTCGGCATCAAGGCGGGAACGATCACTGACGAGGGCGCCATAGTGGGTGTCCTCCCGCTCTGCGTGTGCGGAAACCCCGTCGAACAGACAACCTGGGGCACGGTCAAGGCTCTGTACAGGTAGGACGACAGGGTCAACGACCGGACTTGCGCCTGAAGTAACTCACTCCCCACGTGCCCGGACCTGCGTGAGTCCCGACAATACCGCCCAGCTCAAACAACTGGACCTCGTCGAAACCGAAGGCGTCGTTGAACGCTCCGCGCACCTTGGCGGCCGCTTCGGGCCGACATGCGTGAATCAGACCGAGCATGCCCCCCGACCCCCCGTCGAGCTCCGGCCGCGCGAGTTCGACCAGCGCCTCCAGCACACCCTTGTCTCCCCGCGCCTTCTCCACTGCCGTCACCATCCCATCCTCGATAGTGAGGATGGGCCTGATACCTGCCACCTTGCCGATGAGTGCCCGGGCGCGGCCGATGCGCCCTCCGCGTACCAAGTAGTTGAGATCCCCCACCGTGAAGAAGATCCTCGCCCTGACGCTGAGGTTCGATACCAGCATCTTCAGTTCGGCGAGGTCCGCGCCTCGCTCAGCGGCCCTGGCCGCCTCGATGGCGATCATCCCGAGACTGGCGGAAACGGTGCGCGAGTCCATCACATCCACGGCCACACCGGCAATGCCATCCGCTGCAGTCTGGGCGGATCGGACGGTGCCGCTCATTGCGGAGGCAATGTGGATTGACAGGATGTTCCTCGTCTCCCAGCTCAGCTCTTCGTAGGTCTGAAGGAAGTCGTGCGGTGTGGGCTGGGAGGTGGTGGGAAGCGTCCGTGAGCGCTCAAGCTTCTCGTAGAACTGGTCGCTCGTGATATCCACGCCGCATTGGTAGCTGCCGTCATCGAAGTTGACGCTGAGAGGCACAACCGTGATGCCAAGATCGGCGGCCGTGTCCTCAGACAGATCCGCGGACGAATCAGTGACTATCCTGACCCTGCGACGGCGACGATCGCGTGACAGCCTCCTGCGCCCTTCAGATGGGGTTCCCTCCGGCGCACCCTCCACATCCCCACTCGCACCGTCGTCGCCTTCCGCCGCGCCGCGGATGAACTCCCGATGCTGTTCCCTCATGTCATCGACCTTCTTCCCGGACAGGTCTCCGAACCCCGCGGCCGCGTCGAACACGGCGTCGGGGGAGTTCGTGTGGATGTGCACCCTGACGAGCCCCGGCGAGCCCACCACTATCAGCGAGCCTCCCATGCCAACCAGCTTAACCTTGACGTCCCCCACGTCGGCCAGCGGACCTTCGAGCAGAAACTCGGTGCAGTACCGATACTTGAGGTCGCGCTCCTGAATACCGAGCGCGGCGACCGGAGTGCCGGAAGGAAGGGAATCGAACACCGGCACGACCTTCTCCCCTCTGACCAGACGAAGCATGCCCTCCAGCAGATCGACGAAGCCCTCTCCTCCGGCGTCTACGACACCCGCCTCCTTCAGAACAGGCAGAAGCTCGGGCGTCCGCGCGAGGCTCTCGGCCGCAGCCCGGTGCATGCCCTCGAGAAGCGACTCGAAATCATCCTCGCCGTCGGCCACCAGGCGCGCGGCCTCCGCGACGGACTCCCGCGCCACGGTCAGAACCGTTCCCTCCGTGGGCTCTGCCATGGCCTCGTAGGCCCCCTTGACCGAGCCCTGCAGGGCCTCGACGAAGCCCCGCGGGTACAACTTCTCGGTGCCCTGGGCCTCTCGCGCGAAGCCACGAATGAACTGAGCCAGGATTATCCCTGCGTTCCCCCGCGCGCCTACAAGAACCGCACGGGAGAGAACGTCGCAGACCTCGCCAAGAGATGCGTCCTTGAGGCCGCGCACCGCGTCCGTGGCGGCCTTGAGTGTCATTGTGAGGTTGTTGCCGGTGTCACCGTCTGGAACGGGGAATACGTTGATCTCGTTGAGGTGTTGACGCTTCGAAGCTACCCACTCCGCTCCACTGATGAGAGCGGAGACCAGGCAGGGACCGTCGATGCAGCGGATGTGATCTCGTGCCATCGATGCGGTCTCCGGTTGGGGATTCCGTGGCCAGCACAGCTGCCATTCTACGACGGCGGCCCCGGCGGTTCGACGGCGCGCCCTCCCACATGATACGTACGCGTAAGAAACCGGCAGGCCTGGCATCACCGGGGCAGACCACTCAGTCCGCCGGCGACGTCAGACCTGCCGGTCGTAGTTCTCAGGCCATCGGCCTGTCTGTTTGACTAGAAGTCCTGGGACTGGATCGTCTTCCGCCCGTTTGCCTGAGCTCTCTTGGCGGCCTTCTTCACGGCGCTCTGAACGCGGTCATCGATGACGCCTAGAGCATCGCCGCTGAGACGCATGTTGAGTTCCTTGACCAGAGCCTGGACCTTCGACTTGACCACGAAATCTGCCATGGCTTGCCTCCCCGTTACTGAGCCATCACTCAACTACGATACCCAGAGCCGTCGCCGGGTGCGATCCCACGCTCCAGGCGCCGGCGCCTCGCTCAGGAGCAAGAGCAGAATAGCGGAAGGGCCAAAATCGCGCAAGAGGGAATATCGGGGTTCTCGGACTCTGTTCCGGGGAGAAGCCGGGGTCGCCGCTACCTCACACAGCAGCGAGTTGGCCGCGCGCCCGGGCAGGCACCCACTGCTCCGGGAGAAAGCCGGACACGTGGTGCGCTAACTTCGCACTATATCTATATTTACGCCTCAGCCGCCGGACTCGCGGCAGCCGGTCGTCCGGTGCCGATCCGGTGCCGGAACACCCCGAATCCCGGCTGCTGGGCGCCAGAGAAGCTGCCGGACGCAACTGAGGGATCTTGCCGAAATCGCCGAGTGCCCGCTTCCCGAGCTAGCCTCGACCCCGCCTGGAGCGCCGGAAGACCGCCTTCCACGGGAAGAAGTAGGCGGCGAGCACGGGGAGTATCGCGAGCCTGCTGAGATCGGCCATGTGGAGGCCGGCGAACACGAAGATGAGCAGGTGCATGCGGATCACGTTGGCGTAGGGCGCAGCGAAGGAGTCCTTGCCGGAGGGCGCAGGAGAACCCGGGAAGATGTCCGAGAGGCGTGACAGGAAGCTCGCCACGATCAGGGGCCAGAAGGAGGTGGCCGTCTTCGCGACGACGTGGAGAAAGTCGAAGGGCCCGTCGACTGACCCCCCCCAGCGGGAAGAACCCGCTCAGGAAGACGGCGTGGACGAAGTGGAACATGCCGAAGTGGAACGTGAAGAAGGCGAGCGTGCCGATGCCGCCGATCAGCGCAACGACCTTGTAGTTCCCGAGCACACCTCGGACACCGCCCACGACATTCGAAACGATGGTCGCGTAGCCGACCGTGAGACTCGAGATCCAGAGCCCCCAGATGACGTCCCGCGCCTGCCACCTGAAGACGGTGGCGCAGACCACCGTCCCCGCGAATGCGAGGAGGTCCAGCGCAAGGTCCCGGCGGCCGACCGCGGATCCCCGCCGGAGAACCGCAATAGGACCGGCTCGCAGGGCATGCAGAAGCGATGTCGCGTCCGGTTTCCGGGGGAGTACCACTTCCGGGCGCGTCGCTCCAGCGTCGTTTATCGGTCACAGGATAGCCATCTGGTCAAGACTTCTCCCATGTGTTATAATGGTAGTTGGATAAGGGGAAACCGCGACGGCGGCGTCCCCTCATGCGCTCGTGGCACACTGAACCTCCTCTGGAGTGGAACATGCCCCTCTGTGACGGACCGGCGCGCGCCGGCGCCCCCTATCTGCTGGTAGCTCTGGCGATTCTCCTGACCCTCCCCGGCCTCGCCGGAGCCTACGAGGGCCGCGTACTGGGAGACACCCTGACGGTCGTAATGCGGCCGATTCTTCCCGTACCTGAGATCGTCGTTCCGGGTGGCAGCTTCACCATCGAGGCCAAGGCCTCACCGTCGACCACGAGCTGGGCGGCCCAGCTCGTCCGGGGCGCCGCAACCCACTCGCTCACGATCGATTCCGCCTCGTACGAATCGGCCTACGAGAGGTGGTTCCTTGCCGTCACCGTCCCCATGGACGTTCCGGCCGAGACATACGGGCTCGAGGTCACAGCTTCAGGCGGTATCTTCGACGAGGTCGATCACGCGGTAACGGTTCGTCAGAGCATCGAGAGCGACTTCTACTTCATCCACCTCGCCGACACCCATCTGGTGACCCATAAGTACTACTACCAGTCGGGCGCGGACACCGATACGACCGAGATGCAGGACCTCCACGAAGTCATCGACGACATCAACATCATCAATCCCGCGTTCGTGGTTATCACCGGCGACGTCATCAACGAGGGCGAGCTGGAGGACTTCCTCGACAAGCGCTACTTCACGCGTACGCAACGCATCCTGCAGAAGTTCAACGTGCCTGTCTTCCTGACGACCGGGAACCACGACGTGGGCGGATGGGACGACTCGCCGCCTCCCGACGGCAGCGCCAGGCGAAACTGGTGGAGGTTCTTCGGGTGGCGCTATCTGAACGACCCGCCGCCCGGGGACGGCGTACACACGCAGAACTACTCGTTCGACTACGGAGGCGTCCACTTTATTGGGCTCGATTCATACATCAACTACGACCGGTGGCGCCGCCCGACCTACGGCACCGAGAGCTTCACCGACAATCAACTCGACTGGCTCACCGACGACATCGGCAGCGTCTCCCCGGAGACGCCGGTCATCCTCTTCTACCACATGGATTTCCAGGACCAGCTTGATCTCGATAACCTCGGGGTGGACGGCGCGCTCTGGGGACACATCCACTCCTCATCGGGGAGCATCCACAGCAGTCCCTTCGATCTCTCGACCGACAACGTCTGTGACGGCGCGCGCGCCATGCGGCTGGTGAGGGTCTCGGGCTCGTCTATCAGCCCGTCCGAATCGATTGACGCGGGCTCAAGCGGCACCAGCCTCAGGCTCATGTTCGATGTGCCCAACGACGGAACGCACTCGGAGATCACGGCGATCATCGACAACAACCAGCCGGAGGGCTTCGAGCACGGGCTCATCAAGTTCCAGGTCGACGCGGCGCACGCGCCCTACGAGGTGGACAACGGGGAGATCACGCAGACGATTCTGGACGGATCCGTCGCCACCTGCTACGTGCAGGTGGCCATGCCCGCCTACTCAAACACGTACGTCGCAATCAGTCCGGACGAGTCGTCCGGCATCGACGACGGTTCCGTGGCCTCGCTCGCGCTGATGGGTCCGGCCTTCCCGAACCCCGCGAGGAGCTACGCCATTGTGAGCTTCTCGCTGGCCGCTCCCGGGCACGTCACGGTCGGCGTGTATGACATCGCGGGACGACGTGTCGCCACGCTGCTGAACGGAGTGGCGACCCCGGGCGCACACAGGGTCACGTGGGACATCGCGGACGGGCGTGACATCGCATCCGGTAGCTACGCCTACAGGATCGAGTCGGCAGGCGAGAGTGTCTCGGGCAAGATAGTGATCGTGCGGTAGGCGCGGCGCCGATCAGGTAGCGTCGGCACCCTCAGCTCGCGGCGGTGCCACGGTCAGGACGACGTAGCGACCCACCTCTTGGCTCGTGGAAACCAGTCCGGCGCCCGCGAGCAGCTCGGGGAGCGCCTTCTCCTTCGAGCACATCACGATACAGCAGGACCGTCCACCGGGCGTTTCTGAGAGCTCGGCGACGAGTTCGGCCGCTCCGATCGCAGCGCAGTCCCGGACAGGATCGGCACTCGCACGCACCATGTCCCCACCCAAGTAGAACATCAACCCATATTCTCTCTTGAGCCCGTACGTGTAGACGCGCCCCTCGTCACACCCCGTCGACCGGACAAGCTCATAGACCGGGCGCATGTCCGAGCGGGACTCCACGTGCGCCGCCACGCCCTTCACGACAAGCATGACCGCCGCCGTCACAACGGCGATCCGCAGCGCGCCCCTCCAGCGTCCCGTCGCGGCCACGCGCGACACGACCGCCCGTCCGGTGAGAAGCGCAAGCGCGGGAACAAACGGAAGCACGTAGAGAGGAAGCCGGCTGCGCGAGGTGAAGAGCACCACGAGCGGCACGGCGGCCCACAGAAGGCAGAAGAACACGGCGTCCCGCGCGAGAACCTCGCGTAAGCGCGACCGCCACCCGGACCACTCACGCACCCGCTTCCACGCGCGCGGCCAGTACGCCAGCCACGGCCCCAGCCCCAGCAGGAACGGCAGCAGCAGCACGACGAACGGGCCGTACCACTGCGGATTGCGGTTCAGGCCAGGGTCCGCCATGCGACCGATGACCTCCTCCTGAACCAGGTGCTGCAGAAGCCCTTCGTGCATCACGCCCACAACGATGAACCAGCCGAACGCCACGACGGCAAAGAGCGGGATGCCCACGGCCGACGTCAGCGCCGGAGCGGGGCGGCGGGTCGCGCACCTCCAGCCGTGATAGATGAAGATGACGAGGAGCGTCAGAAGAGCCGGCGGTCCCTTCGTCAGGAAGCCCAGGCCGGCGAACAGCCACAGGAGGATGATCCAGCGCCCGGACGCCCGGGCGCCCGACTCGGCCGCGTCCTGCCCGTGCTGCGCCGCCGCAACTGCCGCGCCACGCGCCGATACCACCCCGAGCGCCTTCCAGTACACGAGCGCCGTCAGCGCCTCCCACATCGCAAGGAAGGGGTCGGTCGACACGCTGTTTGCGGCCAGGATGGCGAACGGGGACGTCGCGTAGACCAGGGACGCCGCGAACGCCGTACGCCTCCCCCACATCGCCGCCCCGAGCGCGTATACGGCCGCCACCAGGACGAGATACGCGAGAGCGGGAGCGGCGCGCACTCCCCACTCGTTCTCGCCCAGGAGCGCTATGCCACCGGCGAGCGCCCAGTATGTCAGAGGTGGCTTGGTCCAGTGAGGCTCGTAGTCGAGACGGGGCACGAGCCAGTCCCCGGTCTCGAGCATCTCGCGGGCGGACTCGGCGTAGCGGCCCTCGGTGGTCTCGTAGAGACCGCGGGAGCCCTGGAAGGCGAAGGCCAGGAGCGCGGCGAGCACGATCAACAGAACCGTGCGCCCGGGCAGCCGGAGGCCGCGGCCCGTCGTCATGCGCGCTCCTTCCGTGGAGCGCAGGTCCTGGGCGCTATGGGAACGTGCGGCACGTGCGTGATCCTCGGATGAAACGCTTGTGCTCGGACCCTACTCCTCCGGGGGTGCTGCGCCGTCCGGCGAGGACGACCGCTTCCGCGCGATGAGGATCAGGTTCCGAGCGTAAATGAGGCCGCCCACGGACTGACCGGTGATAAACACGGGGTCCCGCTTGTAGATCGCGTAGGTCAAAAGCAGAAGGGCGCCGCCGAGGCTGAGATACCAGAAGGACAGCGGCACAACACTCTGCCCGGCCCTCTCGCTCGATATCCACTGCACGATGAAGCGAGACGCGAAGAGCGCCTGGGCGACAAAGCCAAGACCGAGCCATAAACTAGTCGTCATTCGCATCACTCTCCATGCTGGTTGTCGTTGCCCCGCATCCTGGGGCCGGTTCGGTGGACGTCTCCGCGACGCCCGTGACCTCCGCGACACCGGATGCCTCGGCGACGTGCGGGTTCACGCCGCGGGACGATAGCCACCGCACACCAAACGTATCGGCGATACCTACCCACAGCCGATTGTGGACCCCATACTTGGTGGTCCCGTGCGTCCGTGGACGGTGATTGACGCCGATCTCCGTCACGCGCCAACCGCGCATCGTGACGAGAGTCGGAAGGAAGCGGTGCATGCCGTGGAAGTGCGGTACACCCTCGATGCACGTCCTGTAGAAGGCGCGGACCGAACAGCCGACGTCCGTCGCCGTCGCTCCGCTCATCCTGTTCCTGAAACCGTTGGCCACCCGCGACGAGACCCTGCGCACCAGGCTGTCCCGCCGATTCGCCCTGACACCGTTCACCATGTGGAAACTGCCGTCTTCGAGTGTCCGTATGAGTCGGGGGAGATCCGCGGGGTCGTTCTGCAGGTCACCGTCCAGCGTCGCCAGGATGCGGCCGCTGGAGCGCGAGAAGCCGGTCACGAGCGCGGCCGACTGCCCGTAGTTCTTCTCGTGCGCAACGAACCGGTGCCGCGGGTCGTCTCGGTTGAGCGTCTTGAGCTGCTCGAGCGTGCCGTCGCTGGACCCGTCGTCGACCCACACGCACTCCCACACCCAGGGGACACCCTCGAAGGCCGCGCTTATCTCGCCAGCCAGCCGAGGGACAGACCCGACCTCGTTCAGGACGGGAACGATGATGGAGACATCACAGGTGTCGCCGTCGCGCAAGGCGCCCTCCCCAACCGCTCTGCGGCCGGACTACTCCTGAGCTAGACCTCTTCCTCCAGCACGACGCCCTTCTCACACAGGAAGGTACAGAGCTTCTGATCGACCACCTCTATGTGCTTGAGGAACCAGTTGATCAGGAGCGTGTTGATGGCCTCCGCAAGAGAGGGCGTGGCGCCCTCCTCCCGAAAATCCTCCCCCAGGTTCGCGAGCGTCCGCTTGAACTCCTCGTGCAGGGCGAGATGCTGCTCGAACCCGGAGTAGTCATTGGCCTTCATGTGCTTCTCTTCGGTCGAGAAGTGGAAGTCCGTGTAGTCGACCAGGAAGTCGAGAGTCCCCGCGATCTCGCTGGATCCGTGGTGACCGCCTACGGCTTCCGACAGCTCGGCGAGGTGCTTGAGCAACATCTTGTGCTGCTGGTCTATCAGGGGCACACCAACCGACAGGTTGTCGTTCCACAGTGACTTGGCCATTCCTGGTTCATCTCCCTTCTGAGCGGGCTTGTCCACATCAATGCCCAATCATATGGGCTTTCGCGGCCGAATCCAACCCCGGACTGCAGGGCCCGCGGGCGGTGCCATCCCGCGCGACGGCCGGCGGACAGTCACGACCACCTTGACGGAGCACCGCCTCCGCCCGGACCCGTCCTTGACTGGCCAAGGACGCTGCTACTATGATGACGAACCATCGTCAATTTCCCACCCTCAAGCGGGGCCGTGCATCTCTTCGTTGCGGTCTTCCAAGGAGAATCGTATGACAGTGCGAATCATGTCGATCACCGCGGCTCTTGTGCTCGCCGTGCTCGTGTCGCTGCCCGGTGAGGCCGGAGCCGAGTGGACCTGGCCCCCGAGCGAAGAGGTCATGGACAGCGTCGAGGAGAATCTCTCGCGGCACTACGAGGGCGGAGAGCTTCGAGCGTACCTGGAGGGCGCCAATACGGAGCAGAGGCAGGCCGTGGAATTTCTGCTCGCCTGGCTGCCGCCCTCCGATCTCGGAGCGCTTCCGGCGGAGACGCTCATCGAGAACGTGGAGCTCGCCCTTGCGAGCTGGCACGAGGCCCCCTGGAGCGACGAGATCGACCCGTACATCTTCCACACCTACGTACTCCCCCATCGCGTGACCCAGGAACCGGTCCAGCGGTGGAGGCCGAAGCTCCGCGAGCTGACGACGCCGCGCGTGGCCGAGATGAACCTCGGTACTGCCGCGCTCGAGATCAACCGCTTCACGCGCGAGTGGGTGACGTACAAGCCCAGCTCGCGCCGCGATCAGGGTCCGCTCACGACGATGGAGCGTGGCATCGGGCGGTGTGAGGAGGAGATGATCTTCACCATCTGCGCGTTGCGTAGCGCCGGCATCCCTGCCCGCTACTGCGCCGCGCCCTGCTGGTGCACGGGCGACGGCAACCACGCGTGGACGGAGGTCTACGCGGGCAAGGAAGAGGGCTGGCACTACATCGGCTCGTGCGAGCCGGCCGCGTGCCTGGACCAGGCCTGGTTCACACGCATCGCACGTAGGACCGGCGCCGTGCTCTCGGCGGGCTACGGCGAGGCGCCGGTGCCTGACGAGTACGCGGAGGCCCTGTACCGCCAAACCGACGGCGTGACGACGCTCAACTCCATCGGTGTCTACAGCGACGCCGGGACGCTCATACTCGCCTACCCCGCGGGCCTCGCACCCGACCATTCAGAGGTCGAAGCGCCGGACGGATCAGAGGAAGAGCCGCCCGATGCCCACGTCCACACGTTCAACTGGGGCGGGGCACAGCCACTCGTGCGCCAGCCGCTCGGAAGTGAGATATTGCTGGGACCGGGCGACTACCTGGTCACAGCCGAGATAGACAGCGCGCCCTGGTCGGCGCTCGTGTCGATCGTGCCGGGACAGGAGGCACTGCTCGAGCTGGCGCCGGGCTTCGGCGTACTGGACGAACCGACTTGGCTGCGCTACCCGATGCCCCCGGAGGACGATACAAAAGGCTGCCCGATCGAGGAAGACGACCCGGTCTGGCTGCGCCATCAGAGGGACATCGCCAGACGCGACTTGGACCGCTGCAAACGGTCGCGCCCGTCGAGTGAGTGGGTCGAGTTCCTCGCCGGACATCTCAAGGGAACGGAGCTCAGCGAGCAGATAGAGCTGGCGGGGCCGCTGACGGACGACTGGACATCCGCGGTTCTCGCCTTCACCGGCAACACGCTGAACGTCGCCGTCGACCTCCTGCTCGAGATGGACATCAAGGACTTCTACGAGCTGGACCACGAGAGCCTGGGCGCCGTCCTCGGCGAGGTCGTGCGCGTCCGGGACGCGGCTCCCGACGCCGCGCCTGACAGCCTCTGGAGCCGGTACGTGCTCTCACCGCGCCTCTACTTCCAGGAAGGCACGATGAGCTGGTGGACGGACCTGCCGTGGCTGGGTGAGAGCGGTCGAACACCGTCCACGGCGACCCTTCTGGACGCCTTCCGGGAACGCGTGACGGAGCTGGAGACGACTCGTCTGGGAGCAGTGGCCACGCCGGAGAACACCTGGCGAGCGGGCTATGCGTCACCAGCCAGCGCTCGAGCATGTCTGGTGGGTCTGATGCGCCGTCACGGGATCCCTGCGAAGGCCGAGAGGGGCGTCGACTACATGGAGGCGTGGGACGACGGCAAGTGGACGAGGCTGGTGCCCTTCGAGGAAGACGAAGAGGACGAGGAATCCGGCTCCGACGCAGCGGAGGAAGGCTACGTCGCCGTCAGCTACTTCGACCAGGGCGAGCCGCTCACGGGCATCTCGACGTGGAGGCAGACGCGCCTGACGCGCTTCCGGGACGGCTACTTCCAGACCTGGTACCTAGGCCAGCTCTCGGAGGGCGAAGGCAAAGTCGAGTGGTCGCTGCCCGAGGACGAGTACTGGCTGTTCGGGGGCTTGAGGAACCCGAGAGGCGAGCCGAGGTTCGTCGCTCGCCACCTGGTCGTAGCACCCGGCGATTCGATCTACTTCGACATGGACGTGGGCATCCCGCTGGCCGAGTGGGAGGCCGCCGACCTCGTGCAGAGGGAGTGGGATTCCGACGCGTTGGTCGAGGTGACGCGGAACGGAGTCGCGGTGCCCCTGGACGACATCGCGGACGGCACGAGGCTCCTCGTTCTCTCTCTGACGGGACACGAGGCGTCATTCAGACACCTGTCCGCGCTCGACGGCACTGATTGGGAAGCGCTGGGTGTCTCGTTTGTTCCGATCCAGGTGAGCGGGCTTCCGGACCACCCCACGGATCCGTCCGCCGTCACGTTGGATGTCACGACGGCAGAGGACATCTTCGAGATCAAGAATCCGAAGGACCAGCTGCCCCTGACCATTCTGCTGAACGACTCGGACGGAACGCTGGTCTGGTTCCGGGGGCTTCGCGGCGACATGCCGGAGCACCTACAGCGGGTGCTGGCGGAGTAGGACGAACGGCAGACA
>JAUVLG010000024.1 GCA_030595835.1 Candidatus Eiseniibacteriota bacterium
CAAGGAGCCGCAGTTCGAAGGGCAGACGAAGACCAAACTGGGCAACAGCGAGATCAAGGGGTTGGTCGCGTCCATTGTGGGTGAGGGGCTCCAGGAGTTCTTCGAAGAGACGCCGTCGGTCGCGAAGAAGATAGTGTCGAAAGCCGTGGCATCGTCCCAGGCACGGATGGCCGCGCGGAAGGCGCGCGACCTGTCGCGGCGGAAGTCGGTACTCGAGGGGAGCTCGCTGCCGGGGAAACTCGCGGACTGCTCGATTACCGACCCGGAGCTCTGCGAGATATACCTGGTCGAGGGCGACTCGGCCGGAGGGTCGGCGAAGATGGGGCGCGACAGGCGCTACCAGGCGATACTGCCGCTGCGGGGCAAGATCCTCAACGTGTTCAAGGCCAGGGTCGACAAGGTCTTCCACAACGAGCAGATAGGCACCATCATCACGGCACTGGGTGCCGGGGTGAGCGGGGCGGGCGGAGACGACGACAACGGCGAGGACGAGAGCGGGTTCTCGCTCGAGAAGCTCCGCTACGGCAAGGTCATCATCATGACCGATGCGGACGTGGACGGCGCCCACATCCGGACGCTCCTTCTGACGTTCTTCTACAGGTACATGCCCGCGCTCATCGAGAACGGACACCTCTTCATAGCCCAGCCTCCGCTGTACAAGATCAAGAAGGGCAAAGAGGAGCTCTACGCGTACGACGAGAAAGAGAAGAGCAAGGTCTTGAAGAGACTCGGCGAAGATGGGGCGTACCTCCAGCGGTTCAAGGGACTAGGTGAGATGAACCCGGACCAGCTCTGGGCGACGACGATGGACCCCGAGCGCCGCGTGATGCTCGAGGTCACAATAGACAGCGCAGCCGAGGCCGACCACATCTTCAACATCCTGATGGGAGATGCGGTCGAGCCCAGGAGGAAGTTCATAGAGACGCACGCCAAGCAGGTGCGCAACCTGGACATCTAGACTTCACGAGGACGCGATGCCAACGACCGAGAGAATCGTTCCCATAGTCATCGAAGACGAGATGAAGAAGTCCTACATCGATTACGCGATGAGTGTGATCGTGTCGAGGGCTCTGCCGGATGTCAGGGACGGCCTGAAACCGGTGCAGCGGCGCATTCTCGTCGCGATGGACGACCTGGGGTTGGCGCACAACAAGCCCTACAGGAAATCGGCGAAGATATCCGGCGACGTCAACGGCAACTACCATCCGCACGGGACGGTCGCCATCTACGACGCGATGGTCCGCATGGCGCAGGACTTCTCGCTCAGAAACCCGTTGGTGGACGGGCAGGGCAACTTCGGGTCGATCGACGGGGACAGAGCTGCGGCCGAGCGATACACCGAAGCGCGCATGACGCGCATTGCGGAGCACTTGCTCGAGGACCTCAAGAAGGAGACGGTCGACTTCGTGCCGAACTACGACGGCACGCGCGAGGAGCCGACCGTGCTGCCTGCCAAGCTTCCCAACCTTCTCATGAACGGCGCTTCCGGCATCGCCGTCGGCATGGCGACCAACATCCCACCGCACAATCTCGAAGAGCTCACGGAGGGCATCGTCGCACTCATCGACGACCCAGACCTCCCCGACGAGAAACTTCTCGGCATGGTACACGGCCCCGATTTTCCGACGGGCGGTATTATCTTCGGGCGAGCCGGTGTGCGGGACGCGTATCTGACGGGACGCGGGCGCATCATCGTTCGCGCGCGGGCCAACATCGAGGTTCACCAGAACAACTCGGAGAGCATCATCATCACCGAGATCCCGTTCATGGTGAACAAGTCGAGCATGATCGAGGCCATCGCCAACCTGGTCCGCACGGGCAAGATCACAGGTATTCGCGACATCCGCGACGAGTCAGACCGTGACGGTATCAGAGTGGTGATCGACATGAAGCGCGACGCACAGGGGAACGTCATCCTGAACCAGCTCTTCAAGAGCACGCAGATGCAGACGACGTTCGGGACGATCCTTCTGGCGCTTACCGACAACGTTCCCAAGGTGATGACGCTGAAGGAGATGTTGAGCCATTACATCGCTCACCGCGAGGAAGTCATCGTCAGGCGGACGAAGTTCGAACTGGCCAAGGCGGAGGCGCGGGCGCACATACTCGAGGGGCTCAAGAAGGCCCTCGACCACATCGACGAGATCGTGCAGATCATCAAGAAATCGAAGGACGTCGATCACGCGCGCACGCAGTTGAAAAAGAGGTTCAAGTTCTCGGAGATACAGGCCCAGGCGATCCTCGACATGAGACTCCAGCGCCTGACGGGGCTCCAGCGGAAGAAGATCGAGGACGAGTACAAGGCGATCATCAAACTCATCGCCACGCTCAAGGGTATTCTCGAGAGCCGGGCGAAGGTGCTTGCTATCATAAGGACGGACATCACAGAAGCGGCGGAGGCCTACGGCGAGGAGCGACGCACTGAGATCGTCGAGGCGACGACCGACTTCGCGATCGAAGATCTGATCGCCGAGGAGGACATGGCGATCTCGATCTCACATACCGGCTACATTAAGCGGCTTCCCGTCGGGACCTACCGCAGGCAGCGAAGAGGCGGCAAGGGTATCACGGGCATGAGTACCAAAGAGGACGACTTCGTTGAGCACATGTTCATCGCCTCGACCCACGATTACATCCTCTTCTTCACGCCGAAGGGCCATTGCCACTGGCTGAGGGTGCACGAGATCCCACAAGCCGGTCGCGCGGCGAAGGGCAAGGCGATTGTCAACTTGCTGCAGGTAAGCAAAGACGACTCGGTAGCGACGTTCATTACGGCCCGCGACTTCGACGACGAGCACTTCGTGGTGATGGCGACGAGAAAGGGCGTGGTCAAGAAGACGCGGCTCTCGGCCTACTCGCATCCAAGACGCGGGGGTATCCGCGCCATCAACATCGACAAGGGCGACGAGCTCATCGACGCCGCGGTGACCGACGGCAACCACGACATTGTGCTCGCAAAGAAGCTCGGCAAGGCGATTCGTTTCCGCGAGAGCGACGTGCGCGAGATGGGCCGGACAGCCCGTGGCGTGCGAGGCACGCGTCTGGAGAAGGGTGACGAGGTCGTCGGCATGGTCGTTGCCGTCGGGGAGCAAGGGACCGTTCTGTCTGTGACCGAGAACGGGTATGGCAAGCGGACCAGCGTCTCCGACTATCGGATCATCAAACGTGGCGGCCAGGGCGTCATCTCGATAAAGGCGAACAAGAGAAACGGGAAGGTCGTCGCCGTCAGGATCGTCAACGACCCGGATGAGGTCATGATAATGACCTCAAAGGGGGTCATGATCCGTCTTCCCGTCAGCGGCATATCACGCATCGGGCGCAACACTCAGGGCGTCAGGATCATCAGGCTCGCCAAGGGCGACAGGGTGGTCGACGTCGCCTGTGTAGCGAGCGAGGAATAGCCTGGCGGTGCCCTATCAGGAGGTGAGCGTGAATCGAGTCGAGCGCACGGCGCTGGTCTCGGTCCTGATCAACATCGGGCTGGTCTTCCTTAAACTTTCTCTCGCGGTCCTGTCCGGGAGTCTGGCGCTCGTGGCGGATGCCTGGCACTCGGGGTCCGACGTCGTGGCCTCGGGTCTGGTGTGGACCGGGGCGCGCGTCTCTCGCCGCGAGGGTCGGGTCAATCTGGCCGTCGTCGAGAATATCGTTGGCCTCATTATCAGTGGCCTGATCCTCTGGGCCGCTGCGGGCATCTTCCGCAAGGTCTCGGCCGTCTCCGGTGCTCCCATCACAAACCTCCCGGTGGCGATCGCCGGCAGCCTCCTCGCCGCGCTTGTCTCGTACTACGCCGCCCAATACAAGATGCACGTCGGACGCGAGACGGGCAGCATCAGCCTGGTCGCCGACGGGTATCACTCCCGCATGGATACGCTGACAACTGGTGCCGTCATCGTGGGCCTCATGGGCCACGCGATGGGCATAGAACTCGACCGCATCGCAGCGGTCGTCGTCGGCCTCTTCGTAGTTGAATCGGCCATCGTGATCGCGGCAGCGGCGGTGCGCGGGCTCCGCGACGGCACGACAGCACAGGCGGAGTCCCTCTCTGAGGTAATGCAGACGCGCCCCGCGCTGATGCTCGTGGCCGCGCTCGATCGAGTGGGCGTTCGCACGCTTCTGACGCGCGCGCGGGGAACAGCCAGGCGCCCCGGTTGGTCGAGGCGGTTCGTGTGGTCGGTGGCCGTTCTCGTGCTTGTGGTGTGGGTGCTTTCGAGCGTGTCGTTCATTGGCCCCGGTCGCGCGGGCGTCGTTATGAGATGGGGCAGGGCGCTGGACGATTGCATGACGCCCGGTGTACACCTCAAGGCGCCGTGGCCCATAGACAGAGTAACGCGTGTCGAAGTGCCGAAGGTGAGGCGTGTGGAGATAGGTTTCAGGACGCGGGAGGTCGCGCGCTCGATCAATGCGGTAGCAGCCGAGTTCTACGCGACGCTCTGGGAGAGCCGGCACGCGGCGGGAACATACGAGAAGCTCCCCGAAGAGGCGCTCAGGCTCACCGGGGATGAGAACATTGTGGACATGAACGTGGTGATTTTCTACCGCATCAGCGATCCAAAGGACTACCTGTTCAGGGTCGCGGAGACGGAGAACCTGATCCGGTTCTCCGCGGAGTCCGCGATAACAAGGATCGCGGGCGGCCTCGCGATCGACGACGTTGTGACCGCGCGCAGGGGCACGTTCGAGGCGTCGATACTGACGTCGGTGCAGCGGTTGCTCGACTCCTCCAATGTCGGTGTGGAGGTGATGAGCGTCAGGCTTCAGGATGTGCACCCGCCACTGGAGGTCGTTCCCGCGTTCCGGGACGTCGCCAGCGCGAGGGAGGACAAAAGCCGCATCATCAACGAGGCGCTCGCATACATGGACGAGACCATCCCCGTGGCGCGAGGCGACGCCAGCCGTCTGATGCTCGAGGCCGAGGGTTACAGATCGGACAGGGCGGATCGGGCGAGGGGCGACTCGGAGCGATTCAAAGACATGGCCAGGCGCTACCGCGACGCCAAGGGCGTCACCGAGACCAGGCTCTACCTCGAGACCATGGAGAGCCTTCTGGCGGGCGTCGAGAAGTACATCGTGAGCTCGGACCTCAAGCTTGAGGGGTACGACCTCCGCGTGCTCGACAAGGAGCTCTCGTCGGGCACCGCGGTGCGAGATTAGCGCCACCCCGGCGCTGCCACTCGTATGAGTTCCTGGAGGAGGGACAGGTGATACGAAAAAGATACTACACGGCGGCAATCACGATCATCGCCCTGCTTGTCCTTAAGACTGCGGCCTTCGTGGTCGACGAGACTAAGATGGCGATCGTGACGCAGTTCGGGCGTCCGGTGAGAGTCGTTGAGAGCGCCGGCCTCAACTGGAAGCTGCCGCAGCCGATCCAGTCCGTCAGGCTGTTCGACAAGCGGCTTCTGGTTTACGATCCCAAGCCGACGGAGTTCCTGACGATCGACAAGAAGAACATCGTTGTTGATACGTTCGTCGCTTGGCGGATCGCGGACCCCGAGAAGTTCCTCGAGACAGTGAACGATCGTGAGGGGGCGGAGGTGCGGATGGCGGACATCGTCGCGTCAGAGATGGGAGCGGCACTGGGCAGGTATCCGCTCCACGCGCTGATATCGATACACCCCGACTCGATGAAGGTCGCTGAGATAATGGGGGGAGTGGCACAGGGGTGCAGGACGACGGCCGAGTTGAGTTTCGGTATCGAGGTCGTCGATCTGCGGATGAAGCGTCTCGCCTTCCCGGAGCAGAACAAGCAGAGCGTCTTCGATCGGATGCGCGCCGAGCGCGAGAGGATGGCCAAGAAGTATCGCTCTGAGGGGGAAGAGGACGCCATCAAGATTCGCGCCACGGCTGACAAGGAGCGGCAGGAGATCCTGGCCACTTCCTACATGGAGGCCGAGAAGATCCGCGGCGAGGGCGACGCGGAGGCGATGCGCATCTACGGCGCCGCCCATAGCGCGGACCCCGGGTTCTATGAATTCGTGAGGACGCTCGAGTCCTACAGGGTATTCCTCGACGACAAGACCACGATCGTACTGTCGTCCGACTCGGACCTCCTGAAACTCCTCGACAAGAAGGGGAATTGAACGTGGCGGAAACGACGGTCAGATCCGACATGTCTGCCGGACTACCGAAGGTCAGAAGGTTGGCGCGATTCATCGTGCTGGTCGCCGTTGCTATGTATCTATTGTCGGGCATATATGTTGTCCAGCCGGATGAGCGCGGCGTGGTCACGAGATTCGGGAAGGTCGTGGCCGGGAACGTTCAGCCAGGCATCCACTATCGCATCCCCTGGCCGGTCGATTCGGTCTCCAGACCCCAGGTCACGGCGATCAAGCGCATGAGCATCGGATACAAGATCATCGACCAGCTGCGCGGACTGAGGCCCGAGCCACGCGAGGCCCAGTTTGTCACGGGGGACGAGAACATCATCGAGGTACAGCTCCTTATCCAGTACGTTGTCAAGGACCCGGCCAGTTTCCTCTACGCGACCGAGGATCCCCATTGGCTGGTCAGAAAGATCGGGGAGTCGGTTCTGACAGAGAAGATCGCTGTGCTGGGCGTCGATGGGCTCCTGACGACGGCGAAGATCGAGGTGGCGACCGCCGTGAAGGCGAGGTCGCAGGAGGTGCTGGACTCCTATGGCGCCGGTATGGAGATCGTGGCGGCCCACCTGCAGGAGATCAACCCGCCACGCGAGGTAGCGGACGCCTTCCGCGATGTCGCGAGCGCGCGGGAGGACAGGAGCCGCATTATCCAGGAAGCCAGGGGCTACGCGAACCGCGTCGTGCCCACGGCCCGCGGCGAGGGGCAGCGACTTGTCACCGCGGCGGAGGGATACCGGACAGAGAAGATCAAGACTGCCGAGGGTGAGTCGCACCGCTTCCGAGCCACGGTCGCGGAGTACTGGAAGAACCCGGCGGCCGCCCGCCAGCGCCTCTACCTCGAGGTGATGGAAGAGGCGCTGTCAAGAGTGAGGAAGTACGTGGTCGACGCGGAATCCGGGGAGAAGCTCAACCTGAAATTCCTGTCGCAGAGGGACTGATGGTCTGGCTCTCACCTGGTGACGCGTGAGCGCTCGTGCGGTGCGGGCGTCGGCTGCGGAATCGCATGCACACACGCCTGCAACGGCCTTTGCGCTTGACACACGGACGCCCCAGGGCTAGACTCAGCTGGTTTTGTGGGCTTCGGTCCGTAGCCAGTTCGGGCGGTCAGCGGGGCTGCAGTTTCGACCCGCGAGCGACAATCAGTGAAAGGGCTGAGTGTTACTTGCCGGCCAAAGACAGAATTACCACAAGCGTAGCGCGGTCATAGAGACCCCGGGACCACTTCGGCACAGACGGAAGTGGCGCGGGGTTTATGTGTGAACATGGGCGGCGACCGCCCGGACGTTCTCGGGGGCCCGCGCAGCGCCTCCCAGGAGAAGTCCTACACACCATTCCAAGCAAGGGGCCTGGCTAGGATGAAAGAGGTCTTCATTGGAAGTGAGAATCTCCTGAAGCTGATCGGGAGATGGGCGAAGGGCCACCGGGTCTACGTGCCGGTCACGTTTGATATCATGAACAACGAGGACACACCCGACTACGATCTCGTCAAGGACGAGGTCCCCGAGACGATGAAGCTCGACGGAGCGGCCCCGGCACATTCGGCCAAGCCATTCATCTTCTATCCACGCGAGGTCGTGGCCAACTACCCCAGCAGCGATGCCGAGGCCCTTGTCGAGGCTCCGTCCACGATCGTCGTCGGTCCTCGCGGCTGCGACGTCCGCGGGCTGGCTAAGTTCGACAAAGTCTACTGGAGCACCAAGCACTTCACCGAAGAGTACGACGATCCATTCGTAATCGAGAAGCGAGAGAACACATACATCGTCTCGATCGAGTGCACGGCGGCGAAAGAGACCTGCTTCTGCACGATGGTGGGCGGCAAACCGTACGCTACGGAGGGTTTCGACCTCAACCTCGCGCCGCTGGGCACGGGGTTCATCGTCACCGTCGGGTCCGATAAGGGAGAGACGTTACTCTCGGACTCGGACGACCTGCTCAGAGAGGTGACGAGCGAGCACAAGAGCGAGCGCGACAGGAACCGCGCGTCGGTGACCGAGGCGGTCGATCGCCAGAACGCACAGTTCGCGGTCGATCAGCCGTACGACAAGCGCGACCTCGCCGCGTCCGAGGACGCATGGGCGTACGTGACGCAGAACTGCGTCGGCTGCGGCGCGTGCAATCGCGTGTGCCCGACGTGCACGTGCTTCCTCCTGGTTGACCAGCGGGCGAAGGGCGGATACGAGCGGAGCCGGAATTGGGACACGTGTCTGTCCATCGGCTATGCACGGACGGGAGGCGGGGGTAACTCACGACCCGCGCTGGCGCAGCGGTTGGAGAATAGGCTGCGCTGCAAGTTCGAGTACTCACGCGACAGGTACAGTCTTGTAACGTGTACCGGCTGCGGCAGGTGCATCGATGCCTGTATGGGCAACATCGACATGAGGGAATCCATCAAGCACGTGGTCACGGAGAAGGCGAAGGCATGAAGAACCTCTACAGACCGATCGAGAGTGTGATTGAGGACATCAAGGCGGAAACGCCGAACATAGCGACGTATCGTTTTCGACCGAAGGAACCCATCAGTTTCGCCGCGGGGCAGTTCGTGGAACTCACCGTCCCCGGTGTAGGCGAGGCGCCGTTCACGCCGTCCTCGAACCCGAACGTCACCGACACGATAGAGATCACCATCATGTCGGTCGGCACGGTGACCGAGGCCCTGACGAAGATGAAGGTGGGAGACACGGTCGGGCTCAGAGGGCCTTACGGTAACGGCTACAACATGGCGGACTTCGAGGGGAAGGAAATCCTGATCATGGGCGGCGGCGTCGGGCTCGCTCCGCTCCGATCGCTCATTCTGGCGCTCTTCGACGACGTCGAGAAATACAAGAAGATATCCATTCGCTACGGCGCACGGACTCCGGGGGACATCATCTACAAGGAGCTCCTCCCGGAGTGGGCGAAGATGAAGAACACAGAGGTGCTGCAGACCATTGACCAGCCGCACCCGGACTGGAAGGGGACAGTTGGCGTCGTCACAGTTCTGCTCGACGATCTGCCGCTTCTGACGACCGTAGACGTTGGCAAGTTGCCATTCAATCCAGAGACAGCGGTGGCGTGCGTTTGCGGGCCGCCGATCATGCTCAAGTTCGTCAACGTCGCGCTGCTCGACAAGGGGTTCAAGCCCGAGAACATCTACCACTCGATGGAACGCAACATGAGCTGCGGGCTCGGCAAATGCGGGCACTGCATGATGGGTGAGTTCTACATTTGTAAGGATGGTCCCGTCATGACGGCGGCGCAGATTGCCGAGTTCGACGATCCGTTCTAGCCGTTCACGCTTGAGGGGTTAAACGAAATGCCAGAGATCAAAAAGGCGGCCTGTCTCTTCTGCTCCTTCCAGTGCGGCTACGCGATGGAGATGGATGCGGGGGTGCCAGTCAGGATCGACCTGGACACAGAGGCCCCGCACAATCTCGGGGCGCTATGCGCCCGGGGGCACTACAACCTGGAGCTCCTTGTCCACCCGAAACGCAATCTCGCGGCTACGGTCAACAGGCGCAGGGTTCCGTGGATGTCGGGTGTGACCAAGGTCGGGGGGAAGCTCAAAGAGATCAAGGAAGCTGACGGCGGTGACGCGCTGGGCGTGATTGTTGGCACAGAGCTCTCGAACGAGGACTACGCGGCGGCGGCAGCGTTCGCCGCGGGTACGCTCGGCACGAGGAACATCGCGGTTGCGTACGACGGGAACGACTATCCGTTTCTGATGGGAGGAGGCGGGGGAGACGCCACGCCATCCGACCTCGACGACGCCGACTGCTTCGTGCTGGTGGGCGACGTCTTCTGGGGTCACCCTTGCATCGCGAAGCGCATTCTTGAGGCCCGCTATAAGAGCAGGACCAACAGGATTTACACGATTAACCCCTACCGCAGTAACACTGACTGGTCCGCCGATCAGCACATCGTTGTGCGGCCCGGCGCCGAACCTCTTGTGCTTGCGGGTCTTCTCACGGTCATGAATGCTCAGGGCGTGCCGCGCGTGGATCTTGACTCCGCGGCCGCGGCCGGAGGTCTTGCGACCAGTGAACTCACGGCCATCGGCGAGGCGCTGAAGCAGCACGACAAGGTCGTCGTGATAGTGAGTTCAAGGCTGGGCGACTCCGCGGCGGGTTTCTTGACCGGGCAACTGGCGGCACTTCTGGCCCAGAAGGTCGGCGGCAAGTACGCTCCGCTCTTCCGCGGCGGCAACGCGATCGGTTCGCACAACGCGATCGGTTCGACCAGAACGGTTCCCGAGCTGCTCGCGGACGTTTCCGCGGGCAAGATCAAAGGGCTTCTGGTGTTCGGCCCCGACATCCTCCAGCTGTATCCGGGTGCGGTGAACACCGACGAGCTTGAGAAGCTCCAGCTTCTTGCGGCGTCGGCCATTTTCGAGAACGATACGACGAAGCACAGCGACGTCGGGTTGCCGCTGGCGGTGTGGACCGAGATGGACGGGTCGTATACCGGGTCGCTGGGTATTGCGACCACGATGACGCCTTTGACGGACGCGCAGGGAGACGCGCGCTCGACAGGTGAGATGCTGACCGATATTGCCGGCGAGATGGGCCAGGGGCTGTCCGCCGGGGTCTCTCCTGCGGAGCATCCTGAGCTTCCGATCGACGCCCAGGCCGAACTGGACAGGATAGCCGGAGAGTCGACAGGAGAGGGTGTTGTGCTCATAGAGGGCATCAACCCACTCCACCGCTGGGACGGGACCATCACGGGCAGAATGAGTTTCCCGAAGGTGATCTCTCCCTACTGTGATATCTGGATCGGCGAAGAGATAGCGGGGAGTCTCGGCGTAGAGGCGGGGTCCAACGTGGCTCTGGCGACTGAGCGTGGCGAGACGACGATAATCGCGACCGTTACTGACAGGATGCCCGGCGGGCTCGTTGCGATTCCGAGCTACGTGCCGGACGTCAGAGGACTCTTGGCGTGGACGCTCAATCCTGCCACAAAGTGGTACGACGTGGCGGCTTCGGGCGCGAAGGTGACACCGGGAACATAGGCGATTACCTGAGGAGACCTCGCGGAGGTACAATGCCCGAGGTCGACGTGGCACCATCCTACGGGAGAGCTGGATGAACAAAAGAAACGTCCTCGACTACGGGCGCTGCATTGGTTGTAGGAGCTGCATCGCGGCCTGCTACTACTCGCACAACTTCCAGGATCAGCTCGAGTCCTCCACCGTAGTAACCAACGCCGTGCTGCAGATGAACTGCCGGCATTGCGAACAACCACTGTGTGAGGCGGCGTGTCCCCAGGGAGCCATCAAGAGGCGGGACGACGGGCTGGTCATCAGGAGCACTATCTTGTGCAGTGGCTGCACGTCGTGCGCTCAGGCGTGTCCGTTCGGCGCGATCGATTTGGAGCGAACGCGTCACCACATGCCGAAATGTGATTTGTGTGACTGGCGCACCCTTGAGGGCAAGGACACGATGTGCGCGACCACATGTGTCTCGGGCGCGAGAACATTCGAGGACGTGAGCGACATCGAGGCCCAGAGAGGGACGCCGATGAGGGGCAGCCGCGCGATCGCCAGGACGTGGCGGGGGAAGCGGTAGGACCTTCAAGACCGCGAGCGATTACCTGCGCGCTGTCAAAGCAAGAGAGGTAGCATAAATGGCATCGACACTTGGCTTGGTTCTGAACTTCCTCATTTTTCCGGGCCTTTTGTTCACTGCGATCGTCGGGCTCCTTACGCAGTGGGTCGACAGGAAGGTGAGCGCCAGGGTCCAGTGGAGGGTTGGCCCACCGTGGTACCAGCCGTTCGCGGACATCCTCAAGCTCCTCGGGAAGGAGATACTCATCCCCGAGGGAGCCGGGCGCACGGGATTCCTGTTTGCCCCGCTGGCTGGTCTGGCGGCGGTTGGGGTGGTGTCGACGATGCTGTGGCTGGCCAACATCCAGGGAGGCGGATTCGTCGGCGACCTGATCGGCGTTCTCTACCTGCTGACGATCCCTTCGCTGGGCATGATCATCGGAGCGGCGGCGTCCGGCAACCCGCTCGCCAGTGTCGGCGCGAGCCGCGAGATGAAGCTCGTGCTCGCGTACGAACTCCCGTTTATCATTGCCATCTTCACGGCCGTGACCAAGGTCTCGCCGATGACACTGAGACTGGACGGGATTCTCGATTACCAGGCAGTGAACGGCGTCCTTCTGGGAAACGCTTCCTGTATTATCGCGTTCATCGTCGCCATCCTCTGTGCGCAGGCGAAGCTGACGTATCCGCCGTTCGATGTTCCCGAGGCGGACACTGAACTCATGGACGGCACGCACATGGAGTACTCTGGCGCTGCGCTGGCCGTCGTCAAGCTGTCCCAGGCCATGATGCTCTTCACGCTCCCGATCTTCTTCATCACCATCTTCTGGGGCGGGATCGTTCTGACGGGCTGGGGCATTCTTTACACCATCATCAAGTACGTGATCATCGTCACGATAATCGTTCTCATAAAGAACACGAATCCAAGGGTGAGGATCGACCAGGCCGTCAGGTTCTTCTGGGGTCCGGTCACGGTTCTCGCGATCATCGGCATGGTGCTCGCGATGGTCGGTCTCTAAGGGGTCAATACGGAGCGCAAGCACATGGGTGCTACCAGCTGGGGATTCAAGAAGTCGCTGTGGGTGTTTCACCTGAACGCCGGTGCGTGTAACAACTGCGACATCGAGGTGTTGGACTGCCTGACTCCCAGATTCGACATTGAGCGTTTCGGTATGAAGCTCGTGGGGAGCGTCAAGCACGCCGACGTGTTGCTGGTCTCGGGCTTCGTTTCCCGGAAGGTGCTGCCGGACGTCATCGAGACCTACGAGCAGGCGCCGAAGCCCGTGGCGGTTGTGGCGCTGGGGGCGTGTGGTTGCACGGGGGGGATCTTCAGGGACGGCTACAACTTCGCAGGACCGGTGGACAAGGTGATCCCGGTCGACGCGTACATCCCCGGATGTCCGCCGCGGCCGGAAGCGATTATTGATGGGATCGTGAAGCTCATGGGGAAGCTCTAGACCTGGGACGGGTCCCGAGACGACCGTGGGAGAGGGCCTCAACGCCCGGATGCCCAGGGAGTGGAGAGACAATGAGCAAACAGGTAATCGAGAATCTTAGGACCAAATTCGGCGACCGTGTCGATATCTACGAGCACAACGACCGCCGGGCGTATGTAACGGTCAGCAATGAGGACTGGATGGAGGTCCTCCGCTACATGTACGAGGTGGAGGGGGGCAGGCTGACCACGGCGACCGGGAGCGACAGGTCGACAGGAGTGGAGCTTCTCTACCACTTCGCGATTGATGCCGACAGTATCGTCGTGAACATACGAACAACTCTCAAGAAGCCGTTCCCGAAGATCGAGTCGCTGACTCCACACTACTACGCTGCAGATTTCATCGAGAGAGAGATCTTTGATTTCCTTGGAGTCGAATTCGAGGGGCACCCGGACCCGAGGAAGATCCTCTCCTCACACGACAGACCCGCGGATTTCCACCCAATGAGGAGAGACGAATAGATGAGCACGATAATACCCATTGGTCCGTTCCATCCCGTACTTGAGGAGCCGGAGTACATCCAGCTCTACGTGGACGGGGAGACCGTGGAGAAGGCCGAGATCGACCTCGGCCGGATCCACCGTGGGATGGAACTGCTCGCGCAGGAGAAGACGTTCGACCAGGATGTCTTCCTCGTCGAGCGTATTTGTGGCATCTGCTCCGCCTCGCACAGTTGGGCAGCCAGCCTGGCGATGGAGGACATCGTCGGCGTTGGACCTACTGATCGGGCGCGCTATCTCAGGACGATCGTGCACGAGCTGGAGCGGCTTCACAGCCACATGCTCTGGGTGGGATTGGCCGGACACATCCTCGGGTATTGGACAGTCTTCATGTGGGGATGGAAGTACCGCGAGCCGGTTCTCGATGCGCTCGAGATGATCACGGGGAACAGACAGAACTACGCGTGGTACAAAGCCGGTGGTGTGCGGAGGGACGTGGCGGATGATATCTGGCCCGAGGTTGTCAAGATCATCGATGAGTTCGACAAGAACAATGACATCCTGATAGGCGCTTTTCTCGACGACCCGGTGATTCACGGCCGGCTCAAAGGCGTGGGCGTCCTCACGAAGGAGGAGGCGATCCACTACGGTTGCCTCGGTCCGACGGCACGAGGCTCCGGCGTTGACATCGACGTCCGCAGGGACCACGACTACGGCGCCTACTCCGAGGTCGACTGGAACGTTATCACGCAGCCCGAAGGAGACTGCATGGCCGTTTCCGTCGTCAGGCTTCTCGAGATGAAGGAAGCATGCAAGATCATCAAGCAGTGCATCGCGAAGCTGCCGGGCGGACCCATCGCGACGGAGATACGCGAGTTCCCGCGCGGTGAGGGTATCGGTCACATTGAGGCGCCGCGCGGAGAGAGCTTCCACTTCATTCGGAGCAACGGCACGAACATGCCCGAGCGCCACAAGATGCGCGCGCCGACCTTCCTCAATATCCCGTCGTTCAGACCGAGGGTCAAGGGCGAGACGATCTCGGATGCGGTTCTCATCTTCGCGATTATCGACCCGTGCTACAGCTGCACGGAGCGCATGGCGGTTCTGGATCCGACCGGGCAGTCGCTCATGACCGGTAAGGATCTGATCAAGTTGAGTCACGAGAAGACAGAGAAGCTCAAAAGGGAATACTAGAGGTCCGGGGGTAAGTCGATGTCACAGCTACTCATTCCCATTATCGTCCCCGCGATTGCCGGCGGCCTCTGTCTCTTGATACCGAGGCGGGTGAAGGCCGTCAGAGAGGTGCTCACGCTCGCCGGGCTCGCGTGGGCGTTCGTGGCCGCGCTGCAGCTGTTCGGTCAGTGGCCTCTCTCTTTCACCAGAGACTGGGTGATGTTCGGGGACATGTCGGTCCAGTTCGACCTGGTCCTCAGCCATTTCAGCGCATTCGTGCTCGTGTTTGTGGGGTTCTTCGGGTTGGGCGTGGCCCTGTATTCGATGTCGTGGCTCTCAAAGGAGCACGACGGCCGGCGTTACTACGCGTACCTCCTGTGGACCATCGCGGCGAGCGCGGGTGCGGTGCTCTCGAACAACCTACTCCTGCTCCTGATCTTCTGGGAGGCGCTGACCGCGATTCTCTTCTTCTTCGTCAACACCGGACGGAAAGAACGGGATGCGGCGGACGGCGCGGCCAAGAGCTTCGTCATGCTCGGCCTGTCGGACGCGGCGTTGTTCCTGGCGATCGCGTTCATCTGGGTGCGATTCGGCACTCTATCAATGGACCAGCTATCGATCTTCGTGGGCGACGGCGCGACCATCTCCATCTATGTTTTGATGATGATCGGCGCCATCACCAAAGCCGGTGCGATGCCGTTTCACACGTGGGTGCCGGCGCTCGGTAAGGGCGCGCCGACCCCCGTTATGGCGCTTCTCCCGGCCTCCATCGACAAGCTCCTCGGCATCTACCTGCTGGCCCGCCTGAGCCTCGACATCTTCAACATCGGGCCCGGCATGCAGCTTCTCCTCATGATCATCGGAGCCGTGACCATCCTGGGCGCCGTGCTCATGGCGCTCGTCCAGCACGATCTCAAGGTGTTGCTGTCTTATCACGCCGTCAGCCAGGTGGGTTACATGGTGCTTGGCATCGGCACAGGCGTTCCCATCGGCATAGCCGGCGGCCTCTTCCACATGCTCAACAACGCCATCTACAAGACGTGCCTGTTCTTCGGCGCCGGCGCTATCGAGAAGCAGACCGGCACGACAGAGATCTCCAAGTTGGGTGGTCTGGCAAAGGCGATGCCGCTGACGTTCATCAGCATGGCCATCGCATCGCTCGCCATTTCCGGTGTGCCACCCTTCAACGGGTTCGTCTCGAAATGGATGGTCTACTCGGGTCTCGTCGAGCTCGGCTCGAGGGGTATGAGTTACTACTGGATATTCTTGGTTGCGGCGTTCTTCGGCAGCGCTCTGACCATGGCATCGTTTGTGAAGGTGTTGTACTCCGGCTTCCTGGGGCAGCGTCTCAGCAAGTTCGCGCAGGTGCGAGAGGCGCGGTGGCCGATGACGGTCCCGATGTTGGTCCTGGCGGCGCTCTGCATTGTCTTCGGCGTGTGGGCGAAGTTCCCCCTCGACACGTTCATCAATCCGATAGTTCCTGGCGCGGCTGCGACGGCCGCATCGGGAGCGATCGACGTCTCCGTTGGATTCTGGAACCCCAGTCTGGCCACAGGGCTCATTATTCTCGGCATTCTCGTCGGGCTGGGCGTCTTCGGCATCGGCAAGCTGTCGACTCGCCGCGTCGCGCACGTCTTCATTGGTGGACGGAAGCCCCCCGATCCGATCGACTCGATGCACGTCACCGGGACCGGGTTCTACAACACCATCAAGGAAACGAAGGGCCTGCGCAGCGTGTTCGCAAACGCGGAGCAGCGGATCTTCGATGTCTACGAGATGGGCGGTCGCCTCGGCAATGTGTTCGTTCAGAGCCTGCGGTCGGTGCACAATGGCGTGCTCTCGACCTATCTGGCTTGGGCGGTCATCGGGCTGGGGGCGATAATCTTCGCGCTCCTGAGCGCGCTCCTCAGACAGCTGGCCGGGGGGCGCTAGGCGGGAGGGCGGTCGTCGGAACAAGGAGCATCGCAGGAGTAGGGAGTCCGGAGTTCCGCATCAATAGATTCGGTCTAGAGGTCTGGATTGAGGACAGGCGGGAGACGAGTTAATGGAAAACATTGCTCCACAGCTCTACACACTTCTCGTCTTTATGGTGATAGGGTCGATCGTCGCCGTGGAGACGAAGAATCTGCTGTCCGCCGTGATCTCGGTGAGTGCGGTCGGGTTCGCGCTGTCTGTCGCGTTCCTGCTAATGGGGGCGCCCGACATCGCGATCACACAGCTGGTTGTCGAGGTTCTCGTTCTCATTATCCTGATTCGAGGAACGATTCTTCTCGACAATACGGCGGTCGAGACGCACACGGACACGCTGGCGGTGGTTGCGTCGCTCGTCTTCTTCGGGTTGCTCCTGGGTTTTGGGGCGATGATCTTTGGGAGCAGGGGCTTCCCTGAGTTCGGTGAGCCGTTGATGCGAGTGTCAAGGGTCTATGTTCAAACGGGACTCCCGGCGACCTACGCCGCCAACATCGTGACGTCGATCATTCTTGACTTCAGGGCCTACGACACCCTGGGCGAGGCGTCGGTTCTCTTTGCGTCCGTTCTGGGGGCGCTCGCGCTCCTCAGGAAGGACGGCAAGGTGAAGAGAGAGGAGGAGGCGGCCGCATGAAAGGCATGACGCTGATCGTTAAAACGATTACCGACTTCGTGGTCGCTTTCATTGTGGTGTTCGGCGCCTACATCGTGCTCTACGGGCACCTGACTCCTGGAGGCGGGTTTGCGGGTGGCGTCATCATTGCGTGTGCCTTCATCCTGCTCATGCTGGCGCACGGCAGTGATGCGGCGTTCGCGATACTGCCCGCGAAAGTGGCCCACATCCTCGACTCCGCGGGCGCCCTGGCGTTCCTGATTATCGGATGGATAGGAATGACGGGTGGCTTCTTCTTCTTGAACGTGTTCGGTAGGGGAGAGATGTTCAGGCTCCTGAGTTCCGGGATGATACTCCCGCTGAACATCGCTATCGCCTTCAAGGTTGGTAGTTCGCTCTTCCTGGTGTTCGCCGCGCTCGCGATGTTCCGGCGCCGGTCGTTCAGAGCGATGATCGAGGAGGAACTGTCATGACCGTCTATTTCCTGTGCGCAGTCCTTCTCACAATGGGGCTCTACTGCCTGGTGGCGAAGAAGAACATCGTGAAGAAGATCATCGGTGTCGTGATCATGGATTACGCCGTTAACCTCTACCTTATCATCATAGGGTACAAGAAGGGCGGCGTTGCCCCGATCATCGACAAGACCACCAACCCGGAGCTCCTCGAGCGATTCGTGGACCCGCTGCCGCAGGCGCTCGTTCTCACATCGATCGTCATTGGACTTGGCGTCTTGGCGCTCATGGTCTCCATGGTCATCCGTCTCTACGAGAAGCACGGAACCTTTGACATGTCACAGATCAGCAAGCTGAGGGGATAGCCAATGAACCCAGTACCTCTCTATGTTGCGATCCCGCTCGGAGCGGCCTTCCTGATCCCACTTCTGGGCATGTGGTGGAAGAAGAGCGGGGAGACGCTGGCCGTGCTCTCCACTCTGGTGCTGGCGACGATGGCGATTCTCGCCGTCGGGACGCCCGCGATGGTCCACCACATGGGAGGGTGGACGGCGCCGCTGGGGATAGCGCTCGTGAGCGACGGCCTGACGGTTCTCCTGTTGATTGCCATCAACGTCATCGCGTTCCTTTGCATCGTCTTCTCGTTGAAGTACATGACGGCGTACACGGGGCTGACGAAGTACTACAGCCTCTTCATGCTGATGGTCGCCGGGATGAACGGCGTGGTGGTGTCGGGTGACCTCTTCAACCTGTTCGTTTTTCTCGAGCTAGCATCGCTGGCGTCCTACGCGCTCGTCGCGTTCGGCGTCGAGGCGGACGAGCTCGAGGCCGGGTTCAAGTACATGATCCTGGGGAGCGTTGCGTCCGTGATGATCCTCTTTGCCGTCGGGACGGTCTACGCCGTCACCGGGACGCTGAATATGGCGGACGCGGCACGCGAGATCTCCACCAAGTTCAGTGGAGCCGAGACGAACCCCGCGTTGCTTCTGGCCGCTGCGTTCTTCCTGATGGGGTTCGGTCTCAAGGCTGCGCTGGTTCCGTTCCACGCGTGGCTGCCTGACGCGCATCCGTCCGCTCCGGCACCGATATCCGCAATGCTGTCCGGGGTGGTCATCAAGAGCCTGGGCGTTTATGCAATGTGCCGCGTGATGTTCCACGTGTTCGGCTTTGCATCCACATCACCCAGTTCCGCGATCATCGCCAACGCGATGATCGCGCTCTCGGTTCTGTCTATCGTGGTCGGCGGGCTCATGGCGATCGGTCAGTGGGACTTCAAGCGCCTCCTCGCGTACAGCTCGATCGGCCAGATCGGCTACGTGACACTGGGCATCGGCGTGGGTGCGCACGTTCTGGCCACCGGCGGAACCAGGTCGCTCGCAGCGCTCGCGATTCTGGGAGGGCTCTTCCACCTGATCAACCACGCGGCCTTCAAGTCACTTCTGTTTCTGTCGTCGGGGGCCATACAGTACGCTACGGGCACCCGTGACATGAAGATGCTGTCCGGTCTCAGGAAGCGCATGCCGATCACGGCAGCGACGACCAACATCGCCGCGTTGTCCATCTCTGGAGTGCCGCCGTTCAGCGGCTTCTGGAGCAAGCTCATCATTATTGTGGCCACCATCAGAGCCGGTCATCCGGCCATCGCCGCCATCGCCATCGCGATGGCGTTCGTGACGCTTGCTTACTACGTGAAGGTCCAGCGAGAGATGATCTTCGGCCCGGTGCGAGGTCGCGCCGAATCGGCGAGAGAGGTTCCGGCGGCGATGTACGTGCCGTTGATCATTCTTGCGATCGTCTGTGTCGGATTCGGGCTTCTCTACCCCGTGTGGGGGAGCCGCATTCTTGAACCGGCGAGGGACGCGCTCCTGAACGGCGCCGAGTATGTCAAGCTCGTCCTCGGGTAAGGGGGTAAGGAGCACAGATGGAAACCTTGAAACGAAGACTTCTTGATATGAGCATCATTTTCGTCCTGTGGCTGCTCCTTACGTGGTCGCTCGACGTGCAGAGCGTTGTGGCCGGAGCCATTCTGGCGGTCTTGTTCGCCCTTGTTCTGTCGGGGCTGCTGCCCGCGAGGGTCACACGCCTCTTCAGTCCGGTGCGGTGGTTCTGGGCGCTGATGCACTTGATCTCGCTGGCGTTCTGGATCGTGTTGGCGAACTTCGACGTTCTGTACAGGGTCCTTCATCCTAACCTTCCGATTCGACCCGGCATCGTCAGGGTGAAGACGACACTCAAGAGCGATGAGGCCAAGGCGTTCCTGGCGAATTCGATCACCCTGACACCCGGTACGCTCACCATCGATATCATTGACGACTGGCTCTACGTGCACTGGATCAACGTGCACGAGAACCTCGAAGACACGGAAGCCATAACGCGGGATATCGCTGGTCGGTTTGAAGTGACTTTAAGGAGGGTTTTCGACTGATGTCTACGTTCTTGTTGCTGCTCATCATTGGGACCTTCCTGTGTCTTTACAGGGTCGCAATGGGCCCGACGCCGCCGGACAGGGCCGTTGGGATCGACACGATTGGCGTGATGATCGTGGGCATCTGCGGGATCTTCGGGATCATGACCGGTCAGGACTTCTACCTGAACGTCGCGATCGCGTGGGCGCTCCTGTCGTTCATCGGCACCCTGGCGCTTGCCAAGTACCTGGAGGGGAGGGGGTTCGATGAATAACCCGGTCGCCGTATACATTCTGATCTCTATCGGAGTCGTCTTCGACCTCGTCGGGGCACTGGGCCTTATCAGGCTGCCGGACGTCTACAACAGGTTGCAGGCGGCGACGAAGTGCGTGACCTTGGGAACGTGTCTCATCCTCGTGGGTGTGGTGGTGGCGAGCGGGTGGAACGCGATGGGGATCAAGGCACTGCTCGCGGCCGTTTTCGTTCTATGGACGTCGCCGACAGGCAGTCACGCTCTGGCACGCGGTGCACACATCGCCGGTGTGCCGCTCTGGGCTGGATCGGTGGTAGACAAATACAAGGAAGATACGGGCCGCTAGGCCCTGTCCGGGCGTGGCCGGTCGTGCGGGCCGACGCCGCGCCGACCCACGGCGCACATCACACACGGGACTGAACGCCGGGAGAAGGAACACGATGAGGAAACCTAAGCTGCGCGAGCTCAAGGAAGCGGTGACGTCGTTCGTCAGTAAGCCGTACACGACCGCGTTTCCCTTCGCTCCGGCTGAGACCTTCGAGGCTTTCAGAGGACAGCCGGAGTTTCACGAGGAAGACTGCATCGGGTGTGGCGCGTGTGCGGAGGTGTGTCCGGCACGGACTATAGATGTTGTGGATGAGGGGAACACGCGCACACTGATTCACCATTACGACAACTGTATCTACTGCGGCCAGTGTGAGGCGTACTGCACGACCAAGAAGGGCATCATCCTGTCCGGCAAGTTCGACCTCGCGGTCTTCGACAGAGAGCAGGCCGTGACGAGCATCGAGAAAGAACTCGTGCGCTGCGAGCGCTGCGGAGACGTCATCACGACGGTCGACCACCTGAAGTGGATCGCGCGTAAGACGGGGTCGCTCTCTGTTGCGAACCCCACTCTTCTCGTGGCGCTTCACAAGGACCTGGGTGTAACGACGGACCCCTCGCCACACGACGGCAAGCCCGTCGGTAGGGGGGACTCGTACCGGATGATGTGCCCCGCGTGCAGACGCGAGGTCTACCTGACCGAGGATTGGCTGGGGTAGGGAATCCGGGGGCTTGAAAGGCCCCTGCTTTCAAGGCGTGCGGGAAGACAGAAAGCTGACAGAACGGGCCCTTTCAGGGCCCGTTCTTCATTTCGTGCGATCATATGTTCCCGCAGCGATCTTGGCCTGCAAAGGGCAAGGTGGGAATTCGCCCTTGACAATCCGACGCATGCTTCTATAATGTGACGGTAGGTTCTTGTCGTGGAACAAAGATTCACATAGACAAAACAGATGGGAAGGGGTGCCGATGGACGAGAGGAAACCGTCTCGCCGGGAGAGAGAGAAGGAGCGGCAGCGTGGGGAGATGCTCACAGCGGCTCTGGAGCTATTCTCGAAGAGAGGGTACCACGGTGTGTCGATGCAGGAGATTGCGAAGAAGGCGGAGTTCGCGATCGGCACAATCTACAAGTTCTTCAAGGGGAAGGAACATCTTTACACGACGTTGATGAGCGACGTAGCGGTCAAGTACCACGCGGTGCTCAAGGAGGTGCTCTCTACGGACGAGGACACGGTTGCTGTTCTTGGAGAGTACGTGCGGACGAAGGCGGGGATCTTCGCAGACAATGCTTCTGCGTTGCGGCTCCATGTGGGATGGGGGCGTGGGGCGAGCTTCGATATCCGGGCGGGGCTGGACGAGGAAATAGGACGTTTGTACGACGAGGTGCTGGAGGCCCTGGCATTGGTAATGGAGACGGGCGTCCAGAAGAAGGTGTTGAAGGCGCTCGATCCGCATTACATGGCGGTGGCACTGGACGGCCTCACAAATGCGTTTCTATTCTGTTGGCTGAAGGATTCCGAGCGGCATCCATACCAGGCCAATGCCGCGATGGTCATGGAGCTTTTCCTCAGGGGCAGCTTGGTAAGATAGTCACCTCCCTCAGGCTTGAGGGGCAACCAGGAGAGGAACGAATGAACATCCAGACCAGAGTCAAGGCGGGATGTGTGAGGCAACTAGCCGGGGTACTCGCGAGCCGGAGGATCCTCAGGCGCGCGACCGTGAACGTTGCCGCAATGGCCGCGCACAAGAGGATCGTCCAGAGGGACGGGCACGATCGCCCCCGACAAGTGCAAGAGGACGTGCGGAGCTACTTCGTCGCGCTCCTCCGCGGCTTGAACCGAGCGGTCGACCGCGGGTTCCTGTCGACACACGCGGTGAAGCGGATAGCTGACGTGTTCATCGGGAACGTGCTCTTAAAGAGTACAGAGGATGGCAATGTAGTGAACTCGCTCGGCTTCGCTCCTCCGAAGTTCCTTCTTGTGAGCCCCACCGGCAGATGCAACCTGCGGTGCAAAGGCTGCTACGCGGAGAGCGATCCGGGGAATCACGCGAGCCTGGACTTCGACACGTTTGACAGAATCCTCACCGAGAAACGGGAGCTGTGGGGTTCCCATTTCACGGTGATCTCGGGCGGAGAACCGTTCCTGTGGCGCGACGGGGAACGGGATCTTCTGGACATGGTTGCCAAACACGACAGCGACTTCTTTATGGTCTACACGAACGGGACACAGATAGACGATGACACGGCAAGGCGAATGGCAGAGCTCGGCAACATCAGTCCGGCCATCTCTGTTGAGGGGTTCGAAGAAGAGACAGACGCGCGGCGGGGAAGAGGCACACACAGGAAGGTGCTGACCGCCTTCGAGAACCTCCGGAAACACGGCGTTCCGTTCGGCGTGTCGGCGACCCCCACGAAGGACAACTGGGAAGTCATAGCGAGCGACGAGTTTGTGGATTACTATTTTGATCAAGAGGGCGCGGTCTACTGCTGGCTCTTCCAGTACATGCCGATCGGGCGCGAGCAGTCACTCGACCTCATGGTGGAGCCGGAGAACCGTGTTGAGATGCTGCGTAGGATGCAGGGCTTCGTCAGGGAACGAGAGGTGTTTGTGGCGGATTTCTGGAACAGCGGGCCGACTTCCTCCGGGTGCATATGCGCCGGTCGGCGCGGCGGGTACTTCTACATCGACTGGAACGGCGACATCATGCCCTGCGGGTTCGTGCCCTACTCCACAGACAACATCCACCAGATCTACCGGGAGGGAGGTGACCTCAACACCGCGTTCGACTCCCCCCTGTTCAGACGGATCCGGGAATGGCAGGACGATTACGGATTCACCCAGCCGGCTGAGGGAGTGAGCAATTGGCTCTGTCCCTGCGTGATTCGAGATCACTTCAGTTCGCTGAAAGACGCGGTCATGCGCAGCGGAGCCCGACCCATCAACAAAGAGGCGGCCGAGGCAATGAGCGACCCCGACTACTGTCGAGGCATGGTGGAGTACGGGAAGAGCATCAGGCGCATGATGGATCCGATTTGGGAGAGGGAATACGCGGACGGGCACGGCCGCAGTGGGAGCGAGCATCACGCGGGTCCGAGGGCGGTTCTGGAGCGTTTCGCACCAGTGTTTCACCGAAAAGAGAACAGCGGTGTTCGATCTCATTAGAAAGGCGCTCTTGACGGGCGTGTGGTTGGGTGTCATGACTAAGGAGAAGGTAGAGGAGCTGGCGGGTGAATTGGCGCGAAGAGCGAAGCTCACCGAGAAAGAGGGGAAGGGTCTCATAGACGATCTACTCAAGGAGTCGGATCGAGCTGCGGAGGCTCTCAAGGCGGGGGTCTCGCACGCCGTGCGGGGCACACTGGAGAAGATGGACGTGGCGACGAAGCGCGACATCGATGCTTTGAAGGAGAGACTGACGCGAATCGAGAAGCAGATGCCGTCGGGCGACGACGGGGCACAGGTGGAATAATCGGAATCATTCGGAAACACCGACACAGGAAGATCGGCCTTGCCCTAGGCAGCGGCTCAGCCCGGGGCTGGGCGCACATCGGCGTGATCAACGCCTTGATGGAAGCAGGCGTCGAGGTGGACTACGTCGCGGGCACGAGTATCGGGGCTCTGGTCGGAGCGGCCTGCGCCAGTGGGAAGATAGGGTCCCTCGAGGAATTCGTACGCGAGCTTGACTGGAAGAAGGTCATCTCGCATTTCGACGTGGTTTTTCCCCGGTCGGGGCTGTTCGATGGCAGGAAGATCAGCGAGGCCATCCGGGAGTATGTGGAGCCCGGAGACATCGAGGATCTCTCGGTGCCCTTCTGCGCTGTGTCGACGGACCTTGCGACGGGCAGCGAGGTGCACATTCGACAAGGCGACGTCATCGAGGCGGTCAGGGCCAGCATATCCATTCCGGGCATGTTCACGCCGGTGAAGAGGGGGGAGATGTTGCTGGTCGACGGTGGGTTGGTGAACCCCGTGCCCACAGGGGTTGTGCGAGGCATGGGAGCCGACTACGTGATTGCCGTCGATCTAGGGATTGGGCGGATTGCCGAAGAACCCTTGCAGCTTGTCTCAGAGATCACGCCACCGGGCCCGAGGCAGCGAACTAGTTCGACGAGAAAGGGCGCATCGCTGGCAACGATCCGTAAGAAAGTAATGTCTGCCGATGTGCCGGGGCTCGCACAGGCGAAGCAGTGGTTGGCCAGAGAATCGGTACCGAATATCTTCGAGGTGTTGATGTCCTCGATTACCGTCATGGAGGTGCAGATCACAGAGATACGGCTAGTAGCGGAGCCCGCTGATCTGCTCATCCGGCCGAGACTGAGTCACATTGGATTCATGGACTTCCACAATGCAGACGAGTCAATTGCAGAGGGATACCGGGCAGCGAAGGTCTCCCTTGAGGAATCGAGAGACGCAGACCGTCTCGTCTAATCGGGCCTCCCCGGTAGCAAGCTCGTCATCCGGAGAGGCACTTCCCCTCTCAAGTAGATTCTCCGTCGCGCGTCGGTGAGCGCCAGACGTTCGGCGAACACACACACGGCGGCTATCTGCTGCGCCGGAGGGCGCGCACGTGACCATCCACATGATCGGGCCTGCGAGTCGAACCTATCGCCCCGTCAAGCGCTATCGGTAGATACTGTCGGTCTTCCTCAAGTACGGCTTCGGGAACCTGCTGGGAAACCTCCGGGTTGACGAGTATGCAGGCACCGCCTGGCGGACGATCCACCCTGGGCGAGCGAAGAAGCTGGAAGAACTGTCCCGAGCGGAGAGAGCAAGAAGAGCACTAGAGGAACTCGGCCCCAGCTTCATCAAGATGGGGCCGATCCTTTCTACCAGGCCGGATTTGCTACCCGTTGATTTCGTTCAGGAGTTCGCGAAACTCCAGGAAGACGTTTCCGCGTTTCCACTCTGCGACGTGAAACGCATCGTCGAAGAGGAGTTGCAGGAACCGCTGGAGCAGATATTCCCCTACTTTGAGGAACAACCCCTGGCGGCGACATACACAAGCCCACCCGGATCGTGCGTGAGTTTGCCCGAACGCTTCAGCGGGAGCTCGACCACCACCTCGAAGTCTTTTCCACTTGACATTATGTTCGCTTAAGCGCACATTGGGAGTGAGACACCTTTCCCGATACTAAGAGGGCACGACCATGCGCAAGCGGCGCGAACTCGCGGACAGGAACAGCGTCAGACTCAGGAACCATCTCAAACAGCACCGGGCGCGGCTGGACCTCACACAGGAAAAGCTTGCGGAGAGGGTCGGCGTCCGCAGACAGACCATCCTTGCCGTGGAGAAGGGCCACTATGCGCCCTCGGCGCTGCTCGCGCTTCTGCTGGCCAGGGCGCTAGAAATGAGCATCGACGAACTGTTCGAACTGGAATTCAAGGAGGAGGGCGAACCATGAAGAGCGAGATGGATCTCATGCGCATGGACGAGCCCGCTTAGTCCGCCTGGGTAAGTGCTATCCACATCTTGGAATTCCCCTTGGTTACCATGGTGCGCCACAACGACATCGATCAATCGGGCTGGGCGAACGTACTTATGGTCATGAACAGCGTTCTGTGGGCCGGTGCGGCATATCTGGTCGTATGGGCCGCGAGGAGACGGCGGGTAGCCGCGTCGGACGGTGCAGACGGGTTCCCGCGGTAGCGGGTACAAGGACCTCTCACTTAGGCTTGACGACTGCCTACATGTTGGGGTATAGTAGCCTGAGGTCTGTACGGGAAGCTTCCGTGGTGCCGGGGGCACTGCGCCTGATCAACACACCGCACAGTTCTGATTGTCCACAGTCTCACAAGGAGGGCACGATGAGGCCGATCGCGATTGCGTTCCTGTCGGTTCTGGTGCTCCTGTGCGCGGCGCAGGCGTACGGCGACACCTACATGATCCAACTCTCGGGATCAGGTGGGTTCATGTTGAACGGCGCTGACTATGTGGGTTCCATCGATGCGGGAATGGTCGGGACGTGGACTCTGGACGTGGATGACTCGCTGTGGCCCGACGAGTCGGACAGCACGGCGCGCTTCGACTACATCTGGAGCACCTTCTTCGCCGACAACTACAACAACACCTCGGGCGCGCAGCATTGGACGGGGTACTTCGAGGCTTCAACACTGCCGTCGTCCCCGCTCATGATCCTGGACACGACCACACCTGGTGGGATCCTGGGGATGAACACCAGCTTCACCGTTAAGGTCAGGGACTACTACGCCGACGGCGTGCTTTCTCAGTACGAGAAGCACCACTCCTGCCAGATGGCTTTCACCTTCTCAGTCGAGACGCCGCTCGGTACCGAGGCGTTTGAGGACTACTGCGGCAACGGGTCGAGTTCAAACGGGTCCTTCAACTTCGTCAACCCTCCGACCGAGGACCTGCTTGAGTTTCCGTTCTTCGGCCAGCTCACTGTCTGGTTCTGTGGGGCTCCCGTGGAGGACAGCACCTGGGGGACGATCAAGGCCCTCTTTCACTAGTATCAACGGTGTGGCGGCCGCCGGCCGCGTGCTGAGAGTATTCGTGCTGCGGGCCTCCCTGGTGGGGCCCGCGGTCTTGTGTACGGTAGCGATGTGCGGTGTCACGCACTGGAGTTGCGACGATCCTCCGGTGCGTTAGCTTGAGTGGTGTGGAGCAGACGAAGGGCCTGATAGGGTCCAGGGAGTAGAGGGAATGGGTTCCAGGAGTTCCGGGCGGGGCGAAGGTCAGAGCGCGACGGCGTATTTCGCCGGCGGGTGCTTCTGGGGAGTGGAGCACCTCCTGCAGGAGGCGGGGGGCGTGGTCGACGTGCGCTCGGGCTACATGGGCGGACACACCGAGAAGCCGACCTACCGCGAGGTCTCGAGCGGCCTCATTTCGCATCAGGACTTGACTTGATTGCTTTTAAGAGCAATCCTTGGCCTGCCCCTGGGTAGACGGGGGGGCGTGTTCCCGCAGAGGCCTGTCCTGGAATACTGATGCGAGGTGCCCCATGACGAGCGAGATACGCAAGCTTCTGGAAGAGATGGTTGAGAGGAGAGCGTCCGACCTTCACATCACCGCGGGCGTGCCACCTCAGTTCAGGATCGACGGGACCCTCGTCCCGTGCGACCGGGCGCCTCTGAATCCCCTTGAGAGTCGCGAGCTCTCCTACGCGATGATCGACGAGAAACGGATAGCCAAGCTGGAGGCGGAGAAGGGGCTCGATACCTCGATAAGCGCCGAAGGGTTGGGGCGATTCCGACTGAACATCTATTTCCAGCGGGGAAGTGTGGCCGCCGCCGTCCGACATCTCCCGTGGGAGATCCCTCCCATGGAGGATCTTGGCGTTCCGCTCATCATGAAGGACTTCTGTGAGAAGATGAACGGCCTCGTGCTCATGAGTGGCCCCACGGGGTCCGGCAAGTCGACCACGATGGCCTCGATGATTTCCTACATCAACGATCACAAGAACGTGCATATCATCTCGATCGAGGATCCGATCGAGTATCTGCACCGTCACAAGTTCTCCATCGTGAACCAGCGTGAGGTCGGCCGCGACGCCCCGTCGTTCGCGTCGGCCGTACGCCAGGTGCTCAGACAGGATCCGGACGTCATCTGTATCGGCGAGATCAGAGATCTGGAGACGGTCCGCACCGCGTTGACGATGGCCGAGACGGGCCATCTCGTGATGACCACAGTGCACACGAGCGAGGCGCCTCAGGCGATCAGCCGGCTGGTCGATATCTTCCCACCTCACGAGCAGCAGGGCGTGAGGACGCAGATATCGCTGTCACTCCAGGCGGTCCTTGTGCAGCAGCTGCTTCCCGACGCGAGTGGAGTGGGCCGCGTGCTTGCCACGGAACTCATGGTTGCCAACGCGGCCGTCAAAAACCTCATTCGCGAGAACAACCTCCAGCAGCTTCGGTCGGCGATCGAGACGGGCGCGCAGGACGGTATGCACAGCATGAACGTCTCACTGCTCAAGCTTGTGTCGGACGGACACCTGACGACGGAGAACGCCGTAGGCGCCTCTAACGACATCAAGGGGATCATGCGGGAGCTGGGGAACCAGCCGAGGGGCGGCCGCAGGCGTAGATAGCGACCAGAGGCGCGCTAGCGTGGCAGTGTTGCGCCGAATACCGGACGCAGCACTCGCTGCTCAAGGAGTCGCCGGAACGTATCGTCATCATGATTGAACGCAACGTGTACGCCGCGGCCGGCAGCCGCGGCGTGCGCTTGTACGGATCTGCGCAACGTGCGGCCTCTGTTCGGTCCGTCTGTGACGACGTCAACAGGGAGGTCGAGCGTCTCCAGAATATCGGGTACGAGCGCCGCCGCGACGGCCAGTGGGTCGTGCATGTAGCCACCATCCAGCCCTGATTCATCGAACTGGAACTCCATGTAGTGATCGAGCGCACGGTGTAAGATCGCGGCTGAGTTCCTGCACGGACGGTCCGCGGGCAGACCTCTCGCGTGCTTGCGCATCTCGAGTGCGCTCCTTGTGAGTACAGCGCCCGTGGTCGCATCCAGCGGGACGAGCGTGATGTCGAGCCCGGAATTCAGGACCAGAGACGCCGCCTCCGGATCGACGTAGAAGTTGAACTCGGCGACGGGGCCGGTGTTCCCGGGAACGTCGAAAGCGCCTCCCATCGTGATGATCCGTTCGTAGGAGGCCACGCAATCAGGGTTAGCGCGGAGGGCCATGGCGATGTTGGTCAGGGGGCCCGTGGTCACAAGAGTAACCTCGCCGGGGTGCTCGTCCGGGATCCGGGCGAGGAGTTCGTGCGCCGGCTCGTCAACCGCGCTCGTGGCGGGCTCGGGAAGAGAGCCCGCGTAACCTCCCAGGCCGTCCGCGCCATGTACCTCCTGTGCGGTCAGAAGGTCCTTCGCGAGCGGTCGCTCAGCACCGATTGCCACGGCGGCGTCGCCGCCCAGGAGCTCATTGAGAAGCAGGCAGTTGCGCGTGCAGAGCTCAACGGGTGCGTTCCCGGCCACGGACGTGATGGCCAGGACATCCACTTCCGGAGAGCCGAGAGCCAGTGCGATCGCGACGGCATCGTCGATACCCGTGTCCATATCGAGGACCATCTTCATCAGAGGAACTCCCGCCATGACATTGAGGGTCTGAACCCCAGTAACTCCTCAAGTCGGTCAGATGACACAAGACTCCCGAACTCCGGCAGGTCCTTGCGCACGGGAACGTCGGGGAAGTAGTCCTCGAGCAGCCGCGCTGTGGGTACGACGGTCCCGTTGTCCGGCGCCGCAATGTAGGCGGCATGAAAGCCCGGCGCGATATTGAGCGTCACCGCCCGCTCGACCGCGCGAGCCAGATCGTCTCCGTGCACGTAGGCCCACAAGCCCCCGGGCCAGTTCTCGGGTGCGACTGTCAGCCGGCGCAGCTTCTCGTACTCCTCGGGCACCCAGACCCACGGCGGGCGAAGACTGACCACCGTGGTGGTCTTTCCTGCCTGCCTCGCCAGCACCGTCTCGGCCTCGAGCTTGCTGCGACCGTAGGCATCCGTCGGTGCCAGAGGGTGGGCCTCGTTGATGGGCAGGTAGTCGGGTCTCACCCGGCCCCCCGAGAACACGAAGCCCAGGACCGATTCACTGGAGATAAACACGATGCGTTGCACGTTGGCCTTGCCGGCGGCGAGGGCAACGTTCCTTGTGCCCTCGACGTTGACCGTCTGGATATCGTCCTTGGAACCGAACGTTGGTCCCGGCAGTGCGGCCGCGTGGACGACAGCCTGAGCCCCGTCGATGGCGTGGCTCAGGCCGGCAAGGTCGAGGATATCCGTGGGTGTGAACTGGACAGCGGGCGCCCGTTGGTCAGATGAGTGCCTGACTCCGGTACGCCCGGGGTCGGAGAGATCGATGTTGACGATGTCGTGATGCTCTATCAGGCGGCGGATGATAGAGCGGCCCACAAGTCCGCTTCCGCCGGTGACGGCGATTCTCATCCGCGCAGCGCCCCGATGACCTCGACGGCCGTCTTCCCGAATACGGCTATCTGCAGGATGACGTAGATGGCGCCGCCGATCGCGCCGCCCATATTGAACGACACGTGCGCGGTGATGGCAGGCAGTATGCTCTCCGTACGCTCGCGCTGGTAGGCGGCGACTAACCCCAGGAAGAAGGCGAACACTACCACTATGTATGTGGTCAGGAACGAGGTGCCCGTGGTCAGCAGGATGAGGTGCATGGCGGCGAAGAAGAGGGCACTCAGAATGACGGGGAGGCTTATCCTCAGGCGGAACACCGTGAATCCGCGATTGGTCAGTGGCCCCAGATAGCTCTGTACGTAGCCGCGGACCAGGACTTCCTCCGCGACGCTGGCGAGAATCCATACCAGCAAGACGATCTGGAGGAAGCCTAGCCCTTTGAGTGGACTCATTCCCCCCGCGCGGGAGGCGAGCATCACGAAGGATGCCACGACACCCAGTACGACCCCCCACGTGATCCCTGTGCCGTATCCCCCTTTGGCCTTCGGCCTGGTGAAGCCGAAGCTCGACGGGTTGCCCATCGACGACGCGATTACCAGGATCAGCGAGACGGCGAGCATGACGGCGTAGTTGATGAACACGCTCATCCACTCGGGCGCCCCCTCGGCGGCGAGGTACTGCACTGCTCTCGAGCTACCCCAGGCCGCGAAGAGGACCACGATCCCTAAGAAGATCGCGCTTACGATAAGCGATGTAGCGTAGTCACTTCCTCTGTTGAATCGGTCCATCACCTACCTCCACTTCCCGCGGCCCGGTGGTCAGGACCGCGCCTACTCGCCAACAAACTGCACGATGACCTCGCGGCTTCTCGGGCAATCGTCGAAATCCACAAGTACGACCTGCTGCCAGGTCCCAAGGCACAGTTCTCCACCAATGAACGGAACGGACAGGCTAGGGCCCAGCAGGGCCGAGCGGACGTGGCTGTGTCCGTTTCGGTCCCCCCATTTGAGATGATGTCGCCAGTCGCGGCCTTTTGGAGCGATCGCCTCGAAGACCTCCTGGAGGTCGGCGACGGCTCCCGGCTCAAACTCTATCGTAGTTATGCCGCCCGTCGACCCTCCCACGAACAGCGTTGCGACGCCGTCCGTGAGGCCGCTATGTCTCAGGCCGTCCACCAGCTGTTCCGTGAGGTCGACCGTGTCACCGTCCCCGGCCGTGCGGGTCTCAATGGTCACTGTCTCAACTGGCACCAGGAACTCCTTCGGCGTCTGTGCTCAAGCGTATGGCGCCACCTTAGTGTGTCTTTGGCACCCACCTGAGTTGCTTCTTCAGATCGTTGAACTTATTGAAGGGCACGTGGTGATCATGCTGCAGGCGGCCCAGCACGATGTCCGGAGAGATTCCGATGTCCGATGCGAAATCCGCAACTCTCCTCCTCGTGAGCGGTCCTTCTCTGAGTAGGGCGCGATAGGCGGGGCGAGGAATCAGGATGTCCGCGGCGAACGCGTTCGCCTCCTCCTCTTCCTTTCCCTTCGCTCTGGCGTCGTGCAGATCGAGGAAGAACTCCCGCTTGCCGTGCAGCAGAAGATGACCTGCCTCATGGAAGAAGGAGAACCACAGCTGATCATTGGCTTTGTACCTCAGGCTCAGCTGGATGAGAGCTCGTGACGATGTCAGCCATCTGGTGGCCCCACTGACGCGGGATCTCGAAAGCTGTTTGAGGAATACCACAACGACGCCGGCCTCGGCGGACATGTTCTTGAGCCGGGGGACGAATATCTTAGGATGCTCTCGAGTGAGCGCTCGCGCATCGCTAAGACACTGTCGGAATCTGTCGCGGTCGAATGTCTGCGTGTCCACGCTCTGCGCGAGGAGTTCCCCCTTGCGGAGCCACGCTGCGAGGGCTCCGGAGTCGGACTTGCATGCTTTCGAGCATCTCAAGGCCGCAGAGGTGGATGCCGAGGCCTGCCCCCATTGGTCCGGGGAGGCAATTCCGAAGAACCCCAGCAGCTCGCGCACCTTGTCAACATCGATGTCACACTTCTCTATGTATCCCTCACTACCCATCTCGCGGATAGGGAACATCTTCAGCCACTTCACCTGCTTACTGAGACGTTCCCTTTCCTCCAAGATAGAGATGTGCTCACGAAACCGCCGCTCTCTGTTGTTCCAGAAGATGGCAGAGATGCCCAGAACATGCTCGAACTGCAAGGCCGTATCCGACGTTATCGCGGTCTTGCCCTTCACGATCTCATTGATGGTCTTCCTGGGACGGCCTGTGCGCTCAGCGAACTCGGCCTGGGTCATCCCGAGGTCCTCGAGAATCTCGAGTAGCGTCTCGCCCGGCGGCGACACTGAGTCGGGCGTGTATTCGTTCTTCCCCGCTTTAGTCATGGTAGTTCTCCACGCCGAGGATTCTTATGGCAGTGACTCGTTCCCAATCGAGTCCCCCACCCTTCATCTCCGGGGCGGGTTCCTCTGTCGGCTCGAACACCAGACGAAAAGGGCCGTCCAGCGACATCGCCAGCTCACCGACGCGATCTCCCTTGAGTTCGTGGCACTTGCCAGGGAGGTCTCGCATGGTGGCCAGTGTAGGGGCTGCCTCCAGGTCGTCCAAGCGCCTCCCCACCAGCTGGGTGCGCCGCTGTCCCCACTTTTTGATTCCGGTCTTGCCGTCCGTGCAGCGCTTGCGCAGGGACTTGCTCTTGAACGTGATCTCCATTGTGAAGGTCTGACGCGGTCTCCCGGAGACGGACTCGGTCGTGGCCACCCGGGAGCCGCCGCGGTTTCCTCATCAGGGGAAGGAGGGAACCAGCAGGGATCCAACAACCACCCTAGCTACAACAAGCAGGATTGTCAAGAAATATTAACGTTAGGGGTTAATCGTTTCCTGTGCAGAATGGGTCGATGGGCGCACCGCCGGGGGCCACAGGCCATCCCGGCGGTGTCTACGATTCTCCGCTGGTACTACAGAGGGATTAGAGATGCCCGTTCTACCCGTCGAGCTCGCAATAGCGGTCGACCTGCTTGCTCAGTATCGCGAGGCTTGCATCCCAGAAGTCCCTGGATCGAATGTCGATGCCGAATCTCGCCGCGAGGTCCGCCGCCTTGCCCTCACCCGTGCTGCGCAGAAGCTCCTTGTAGCGCGGGATGAACGCGGACCCTTCCTTGAGGTAGATGGCGTAGACCCCCAGCCCGAACAGCAGCCCGAAGGCGTAGGGGAAATTGTAGAAGTCGTAGCCCCTGAAGTAGTAATGGGGCTTCAGGAGCCACATGTAGGGGTGAAGGTGATCCAAGTCCACGCCGTCCGCGTAG
>JAUVLG010000144.1 GCA_030595835.1 Candidatus Eiseniibacteriota bacterium
GAGGGGAGAAGGATATGAGGGAAGTCCGCAAGTCAATCCTGGCCCTTGCCGCCGTCGCTGTGGTGGGCGCGCTGGTTCTGCCGGCGATCGCCGCGACCACATTGAACGGCGCGGGCGCGACGTTCCCAGAGCCCATCTACTCCGTGTGGATGTACAAGTACAACGAGATCAAAGGTATCAGGGTTAACTACCAGGGCATCGGCTCAAGCGGTGGCCAGCGACAGATCAAGGCCAAGACCGTCGACTTCGGTGGCTCGGATGCGCCGATGAAGGGCCCGGACCTTCGTGAGGCCGGACTGATCCAGTTCCCGATGGTCATCGGCGGAGTCGTTCCCATCGTCAACATCAAGGGCGTGGGTCCCGGTGAGCTCAAGCTGACGAACGAGGCGCTGGCCGCGGTCTTCGCGGGCGACATCACGTTCTGGGACGATGAAGCCATCAAGGCAACCAATCCCGAACTCGAGCTTCCGAACGAACCCATCACGATCGTGCACCGCGCTGACGGTTCGGGCACCACGTGGATCTTCACCAACTTCCTCGATAAGGCCTCACCGTCCTGGCATGAGAAGGCTGGGTTCGGCAAGGTCGTGCCGTGGCCTGTCGGCGTCGGCGCTAAGGGGAATCCGGGTGTCGCCGCCTACGTGCAGCGCGTGAACGGCTCGGTTGGCTACGTCGAGTTCGCGTTTGCCAAGCAGAACAACCTGTCCCACGTGACTCTCAAGAACAAGTCTGGCAGCTGGGTCCAGCCGACGATCGAGTCCTTCCAGGCGGCGGCGGCCAGTGCCGACTGGGGCAGTGCGGACGGTTACTATCTGGTCCTCACCGATCAGCCGGGCGAGGGGTCGTGGCCGATCGCCGGCGCGACGTTCGTCCTGATCCATAAGCAGCAGGAGGACGCGGCGAAGGTCAAGGCCATGTTCAGCTTCTTCGACTGGTGCTACGACCACGGCGACGAGATGGCGATCGAGAAGGACTACGTGCCGGTTCCGGAGAACGTCGTGGAGATGGTCAGGAACACATGGAGAACCGACGTCGTGTCCGGTGGGAAGGCCTGCTACAAGTAGAAGGCCTTGCCTGTGAGAGGCAGCGCCCATCCGGCGTGCACGGAGGTAGAAACGCATGAACAAGACGACGAGCCAGCGCAGGGTCGATTGGACGTTCAGAGTTCTGACCGCCGCCTGTGCGCTCGTCGTCATCGTGTTGATGGGAGGCATCCTCTTCGAGCTCCTCAGGAACTCGGGGATGTCGATGAGGGAGTTCGGCTTCGGGTTCCTCACGTCGGACGCCTGGAATCCCGGGGCAGGTGAGTTCGGCGCGGCAAGCAGCATTTTCGGCACCGTTGTGTCGACAGCAATTGCGATGCTGCTTGCCGTGCCGCTGAGTCTGATCATCGCGATATATCTGGTAGAGGTGGCCCATCCCCGAGTGAGCAAAATAATCGGCGGTGGCATCGAGCTTCTCGCCGCCGTCCCGTCCATCATCTACGGTATGTGGGGTCTCTTCGTCTTCGCCGCCCTCATGCAGGAGCACGTGCAACCGTGGTTGGGCAGATGGTTCGGGTTCCTTCCGCTCTTCCAGGGACCTCCCATGGGCATAGGCATGCTGACCGCGGGGCTCATACTGACGCTCATGGTCCTGCCCTTCATCACCGCCGTGACGAGAGACGTTCTTCAGATGGTGCCGCCTGTTCTGAAGGAATCGGCGCACGGTGTCGGGGCGACCATGTGGGAGGCGACCAGGCACATCGCGCTCAAGTACGGTCGTCGCGGTATCGTTGGCGCCGTGTTCCTGGGGTTCGGACGCGCGCTCGGGGAGACGATGGCCGTCACGTTCGTCATCGGCAACAGTCACAGGATCTCGTCCTCACTCTTCGACGCCGGCAACACCATCGCCTCGAGCCTGGCGAACGAGTTCAACGAGGCGTCCGAGCCCATCTACCTGAGTTCGCTCTTCGAACTTGCTCTCGTGCTGTTCGGGCTGACGCTGCTCTTCCAGACGCTGGCCCATTTCTGGGTCTCCAGAATGCAGCGGCAGGAGGCGGGCAGCAGGTGAGACGCGACGCGGCATTGATCAGGGGGGAGTTCGGCAGTTGAGACTTCGCTCACGCACTCAACGGAAGGTGGCCGACAGGGCGGCCCGGGTAGTCATGGTCCCGGCGGCTCTGGCTGGCATTGCTGTTCTCGCGTGGATCCTGTGGGAGGTCATCTCCAGGGGAGCGGGCGCTCTCAACCTGGAGTTCTTCACGCAGCTTCCCACTCCTCCCGGCATGGAGGGCGGTGGCCTGGCCAACGCGATCCTGGGCACTCTTCTGATGACGGTGCTGGCGACCGTCATCGGAACGCCGGTAGGTCTCATGGCCGGCATCTACCTCGCGGAGTTCGGCACCACGAGCAGGCTGGCCACGGCCGTGCGATTCACGACCAACCTGCTCATGGGTACACCGTCCATCATCGTCGGCATCTTCGTCTACGCACTGATAGTCCTTCGGACGGGGCACTTCTCGGGTTGGGCCGGCGGTGTTGCCCTTGCGATACTGATGCTACCCGTCGTGCTTCGGACCACCGAGGACATGCTCAACCTCGTTCCAGACGAGCTTCGCGAATCTGCTCTGGCCCTCGGCGCGCCCAGATGGCGGGCAACACTGACCGTGGTATTCCGGGCAGCCAAGACGGGGCTGGTCACGGGCATTCTCCTGGCGGTCGCAAGGGTGAGCGGCGAAACCGCCCCCTTGCTCTTCACGGCCCTCAACAGCTTCTACTGGCCCGAGACGATAAACGAACCGACCGCCAATCTGACCGTAACGATATTCAACTACGCTATGTCACCGTACGCCGACTGGCAGCAGAAAGCCTGGGGTGCGTCGCTCCTCATCACGGTCGGTATTCTCATCGTGACGGTTCTCTCGAGGCTCACCCTCAGGGACAGGAAGAGCCGGACGTGGTCAAGGTAATCGAAATGGAAACCCGGGACGCAACAGAACAGGAGCGCTCTTTGCCCAGAGATACGCCGTCTGACTCGAGGTCCGCGCTCGTCAAGCCACCCTCAGAGGTCGCGATGAACCGCGCGGGCTCCGCCGAAGAGGCACGCTCGCTGCCGAGCAAGGTGTCGGTGCGCAACCTGAATTTCTACTACGGCGGACAGCAGGCACTCTTCGACAACAACATCGATATCCCCGAGAAGCGTGTGACGGCGATCATCGGACCATCCGGGTGCGGCAAATCGACGCACATCCGTGTCTACAACCGTATCTACGAGCTCTACCGGACGCACCGCGCGGAGGGGCAGGTCGTCATAGACGGGAAGAATATCCTGTTGCCCAGCGTGGATCTCATCGATCTTCGCAAGCGCGTGGGGATGATATTCCAGAGACCGACACCGTTCCCTATGACCATCTTCGACAACATCGCCTACGGGCTCAAGCTGCACTACCGCGTCGGCAGGACCGAGCTGTCGGATCGGGTGGAGGACGCTCTCAAGAGAGGCGCGCTCTGGGACGAGGTGAAGGACAAGCTGGGTGAGCCCGCCAACGCTCTGTCGGGAGGCCAGCAGCAGAGGCTGTGCATCGCCCGGGCCATCGCAACAGAGCCGGAGTTGATACTCATGGACGAGCCGTGTTCGGCCATAGATCCGGTCGCGACGGCGAAGATAGAGGACCTGATACAGACGCTTCGCGACAACTACACCGTCGTGCTTGTGACCCACAACATGCAGCAGGCCGCTCGTGTCTCCGACTTCAC
>JAUVLG010000232.1 GCA_030595835.1 Candidatus Eiseniibacteriota bacterium
GGTTGCGCCCGTCCCGTCCAGGCAACCTGTGCGAGAATTGCAGTCCATCGCCGAACCCGTGGCCCAGGTCATGGAAGAAGAAGAATACGACGTGCCCACCTTCTTGCGCCGACCGGATCGGTAAAAAAAAGCCCCGGTCCCTTGCGGGGCCGGGGCTTTATATCCAAAACGGGGTATGCACTTGACGCAAGTGCCCACAACATGTAGTGGTCTCGGATGCCGACGAAGCCACCACCCGTCGCAGGCATCGACTACCCGCGTACGTTCAACGAGTTTGATCGGTTCTTTGGCGACGACGTCGCGTGCAGGGACTACGTCTTTCGACTCCGATGGCCAGAGGGTTTCCGGTGTCCACGCTGTCAGTCGAGTTCGTCGCCGTGGGTGACTGCGCGCGGCTACCTGCACTGTCGAGAGTGCCAGGGCGAGGTCTCGGTCACTGCGGGTACCGTGTTCGAGCGCACGCGGAGTCCGCTGAGGATGTGGTTTCTTGCGATGTGGTTTGTCACCAGCCAGAAGCATGGAGCCAGCGCTCTGGGCCTCCAGCGGGTACTGGGCCTGGGGTCCTACCGGACCGCTTGGACCTGGCTGCACAAGCTGCGCCGAGCCATGGTGCGGCCTGGGCGGGATCGGCTCAGCGGCTACGTCGAGGTCGACGAAACGTACGTCGGAGGCAAAGAGAAGGGAGTCCACGGTCGCCAAACCGAGAAGAAAGCCATCGTCGCTATCGTTGTCGAGGTGCACTTCCCGAAAGGGTTCGGCCGAATCCGGATGGGGCGGGTCCCTGACGTGTCCGCCGCAAGCTTGACTCCGTTTGTCTGCGGAGCCGTGGAGCCGGGTTCTACCGTGCATACCGATGGTTGGAAGGGCTACAACGACATCCCAAAGCACGGCTACAACCGGAAAATGACCGTGTTGTCCGCCAGCCCCGAACCCTCACACGTCGCGATGCCTGCCGTGCACCGTGTCGCCTCGCTCTTGAAGCGCTGGCTTCTGGGAACGCACCAGGGATCCGTGCGCAGCTGGCACCTCGACTACTACCTCGATGAATTCACGTTCCGCTTCAACCGCCGCACGTCGCGGTCACGGGGGATGCTCTTCTACCGGCTCATGCAGCAGGCGGTGGCGACCCCGCCGACCCGATACCGCGACCTCGTCGGCGGATCGGACGGCTTGGACGAATGACCACAACATTTAGGGCCCGCTTGCGTCAAGTGCATACCCCGTTCATGCCATATTCCAAGCTCGAGCCTGGTTGGTCTGGCTATAAACAGCCATTCACCCTTGGCGGCTAATAGTGCGTTACCTTGTAGATCGTCCATCGACACTGCACGGTCCAAAAGCTCCTGCGCTTCCTCGGCGGACATCTCATCAGGACACAGAGAGCCGAACCCTAAAGGGCGTTTGTGCTTCTCCGATGGCTCATAACTTCGCTTCTTTCCTCTCGTGCTCACCTGTCACTCCTTATCCCTGTCGCACTCAAT
>JAUVLG010000138.1 GCA_030595835.1 Candidatus Eiseniibacteriota bacterium
ACGGCAAGGCGGTTCTTCGGCTTGAAGTCCTCCGCCTTCATACTCCCGGACACATCGACGGCCAGCACGATGTCGATGCCCTCGGACAGAACCGAGTCGGTCCCGCTGCCCGCCTGCGGCCGCGCCAGCGCCAGCACCAACAGTGCCAGCACGAGACAACGCATCACCATCTTCAGATGGCGCTTCCAGTGCACCAGCTTTCCGGAAGCGTGCTTCGCCACGGAGATATCCGGGAACCGCACGGCCGGTCTCCTGCCACGTCCGTACCGGAGTTCCACGAACACGTAGAACGGAACTAGCAGCAGCAGGAAGAGCAGCGCCGGGGTCGCGAACCAGGTCACGGCGTCACCTCCCCGGTGCTGCCGGCCGTGCGGGTGCCGCCGCCCACGGTCGGCTCGTCCTCACCCGCGCCAGTGCCGCCCACGGTCGGCTCGTCCTCACCCGCGCCAGTGCCGCCCACCGCCGCGTCGTCCTCACCCGCGCCGGTGCCGCCCAGCTCCCGCGCACTGCCACCACCATCCACGACGGTCTCTCCACGCAGCCTCGTGCGCTCAACGAACTCCCTCGCCTCCGCGAAGTCGGACCGCGCACGTCCCTCGGAGGGAACGTGACGTGCGAACTTCGCGAGGTCGGCATGGAGCAGGAACCCTTCGCTCCAACCGATCTCGCCCTCATCGATACGCGCCTTTCGCATCGCGGGCGGCATCTCGCTCGTCGTCATGTCGATGGCGTCCACTCCGAAGCGGTCTCTCAGATAGAGCCTGATTATCTCGGTCGCACGCACGTAGAATCTCGGGATCTCGCCGCGCCCGATGGGATCCTCGCGCGCGAGCGCATCCAGCCGCTCGATGGCGACCACGTGGGCGGCAATGCGCGGCACGGCCGGCTCCTCCACCACCTCTGGAGCAGGCTCCGACGTGCGGCTCCGCAGCCACTTGCGTACGAAGTAGAAGGCGGCCGCTGCCGCCGCCGCGACCAGCGCTGCGACGATGAACGGCCAGACACGCCGCGGCAGTTCGACGGGCGGCTTGATGTCCTTGGGGCCGACCTCCTCGTCCTCGCGGACCTCCGGTAACACGCTCTCGATACTCACCAGCAGCGAGTCTCCGAACGCCACACCTGTGTCCCCGTCCGCGGTGACGTACTCGAACGCAAGGGCTGGAACATGCAGCTCCCCGGTCTCGAACGCCGCGATGATGTAGTCCCGCCTCTCGATCGTGCGCTCACTCCCGGTCACCGGCTCTGCTATGACGGCATCCAGCACGTCGAACGGTACTACACCCGCGACGACGTCCGGAAACGCAACGGCGACGCCGTTCGCACAATCCACGTCTATCCGAAGATGCAGCCTGTCCCCGACCGTGGCCACCGCGGGCTCGACGGACACCGCGATCCTGACCGGCAGCGCACGGCGCTCCCCGAGCGGCGCCCCATTGCCCGGCTCGTCCGCGAGGGACGGAACAGCCGGCCACAAAACCACCAGAAGAAACACACAGAGCACGCTTACTCGCCGCATACCCTCTACCGCCCTCCACGCGGCGCCACCAGGGGCCCCGCTCGTCTTGCTCTCATCCTGAAGAAGCGCTCCAGAGGCTCCACGTACGGCCTGTCGGTCGACACCGCGATACGGTCCACGCCCAGTCGCCTGAACGTCGACTCCCTCTCCGCCCGTCCCTTCTCCATCTCGCGCGCGAACCCCTCCACAAAACGCCTGTCGCCCGTGTCCACCACCACGCGTTCGCCCGTCTCCGCATCCTCGAGTTCGACCAGACCGACACGGGGCAGCTCCCGCTCGCGCGGGTCGGAGACATCGATAGCGATGAGGTCGTAGCGCCTGTTGGCGACCGCGAGAGCCCTCTCGTAACCGGTCGTCTGGAAGTCACTCACCAGAAACACGACGGCGTGCCGGCGCACGATGTTCGCCAGGTAATCGAGCGCCATCGGGATATCGGTTCCCGTGCCCTCGGGCTCCGAGTACAGAAGCTCACGCACGACACGCAGCACGTGCCGCCTCCCCTTCCGGGGCGGCACGACCTTCTCGATGCGGTCGCTGAACATTACGAGCCCGACGCGGTCGTTGTTCCGCGTCGCGGAGAACGCGAGCACGGCACACAGCTCGGCCGCCAGCTCGGCCTTGAACCGGACGGCCGACCCGAATGCCCCCGAGCCGCTCGCATCGACCACGAACATGATGGACAGCTCACGTTCCTCTTCAAACTTCTTGACGTAGGGATGTCCCATCCGGGCCGTGACGTTCCAGTCGATCGACCGGATGTCGTCGCCGGGCAGGTACTCGCGCACTTCGCTGAACTCGATACCGCGGCCCTTGAAGACGCTGTGGTACTCGCCCGAGAAAACGTCGGCCACAAGCCGCCTGGTCCGAATCTCAATGCGCCGGATCTTCTTGAGTATTTCCTGGGGAATCATCTATGCGGCACCCGCTACGGGACCTCGACGCTGTCGAGGATCCGCTGAACGATGTCTTCCGAGGTCAGTTCCTCCGCCTCGGCCTCGTACGTGATGATCACACGGTGCCTGAGAACATCCATGGCGATGGCCTTGATGTCCTCCGGAGTCACGTACGCCCGGCGCTCGAGGAACGCGTGCGCCCTCGCCGCCATCGACAGATAGAGCGACGCGCGTGGCGAGCCGCCGTACGCGATGAGCGCGTCAAGGTCGAGCCCGAACTCGGACGGCTCACGCGTGGCGAACACGATGTCGAGGATGTACTGCTTGATCTTCTCGTCCACGTAGATCTCCGTCACGAGATCTCGTGCGGCAAGAATGGTCTCGGGTTTGATGACGGGCGACGCCACCGGCTCCGTCCCTCCGGCCATCCTGTTCATGATCTCGAGTTCCTCGTCCCTGGACGGATAGCCGACCTTGAGCTTCATCATGAAGCGGTCGACCTGCGCCTCGGGCAGCGGGTACGTCCCCTCCTGCTCGATGGGGTTCTGCGTGGCCAGCACCAGAAAAGGCTCTTCGAGCGGAAACGTCTCCTTCCCGATGGTCACCTGGCGCTCCTGCATCGCCTCCAGGAGCGCGCTCTGCACCTTGGCAGGCGCGCGGTTGATCTCATCCGCCAGGATCAGATTCGAGAAGATGGGCCCCTTCTTCGTAGTGAACTCACCCGAGGACGGCGAGTACACGAGCGTGCCGATGAGATCGGCAGGCAGGAGGTCCGGCGTGAACTGGATGCGCTGGAACTTCGTCTCCAGGGCGGCCGAGAGCGTTCGCACCGCGAGGGTCTTGGCCAGACCGGGAACTCCCTCGATGAGCACGTGGCCGTTGGCCAGAAGGCCGATGAGCAACCGCTCGACCATGTACCTCTGGCCAACGATGACCTTGTCCATCTCCGACAGAAGAGCGCTCACAAACCCGCTCTCGCGCTCGATGCGCTCACCGATGGCCTTGATGTCCGCGTACACGAAGCCCTTCCTTTCTTCCGTGGTCCACCGCTTCTATCCAGAACACTTAGATTGTGCATAGGGCGCGCTGGTTGAACCAGCGCGCCCAGGAAAAACAGATCCTGCTAGAATTCAGTCGTTCCCGTGAACTTGAAATCGCGGATCAGGACGCTCGGGGCCGTTATCGAGCCGATCCCACCCCAGTTGCGCCCGGCTACGCCGCGCTTCTTCGTCACGGCCTCCACGTTCGAGTAGGCCCTCAGCATGCTGTCATTGAAACGGAGGTTCTTGACGGCCTTCGTGATCTTGCCGTCCTCGATCAGGAAGGTCCCGTCGCGGGTCATACCCGTGAAGAGCGCCTTCTTCGTGTCCAGAAGCCCGTTGATGTAGTGGAATCTGGTAATGAGGAGTCCACGCTTCACGGCGGCCAGCAGATCATCGAACTCCGAGTCTCCGCCCTCGATGAACAGATTGCTGCAGCCCGGGCCTCCACGGAAGACCGACAGACTGCCGTGCCCGGTCGACTCGACGCCGTCCTTCGCCGCCGTCACAGAGTCGTAGACCGGCCCACGCGCCACTCCGTTCTCGATGATGGTCACCTTCCGCTTCGGCACTCCCTCGAAATCAAACGGAATGGGAACCCCGGTGGTGTCCGTGCCGTCATCGTAGATGGTGATGAGGTCGCCCATGACCTTCTCGCCGATGCGGTCCGTCATGAAGCTCATGCCCTCTTGCACCTGCTTCGCACCGAACGCCGTGAAGTTGAGCCACTCCATGATCTCGCCGGTCGCACGCGGCTCGAGGATAACGTCGTAGTTTCCCGCGTCGACCGCGACCGGGTCCACGGCCGCCCGGCA
>JAUVLG010000104.1 GCA_030595835.1 Candidatus Eiseniibacteriota bacterium
GCGGTCACGTACTACGACGGCTTCCTCTGGATGTTCGAGGACGGCAGCTTCCAGATCATGGACGGGAAGGCGGTGAGGTACTGGATATCGATCTCGGATCGCATATCCGACCACCTCGCGTTGCGGCTCCGGTGGACGAACGACCACCCGTATCCGCTGACGTACGTTGATCCCAGGCAGTACAACGAGAACGATCCGCCGATGAACCCCGAGCCGGACGGCTCGTACGTCAGAGGTGACAGTGGCAGCTTCCGCATCCAGCTCGACTACTCGTGGTAGTTGGGTGGGGCGCAGGAGGCTCAAGGACAACGCCATGATATCAACAGGGAATTGTAAGAGAGGGAGGGTAGAGATGCGTCGCCTGACGGCTGCAACAGCAGTCATTGCTATAGTGGCGCTCGCGGGAAGCGCGGGCGCGTTCACGCTCGCTGAGTGGGAGCGCTACGGCTATGCGATGTCGACGTACGACGCCAGATCGCTGGGGATGGGAGGTGCAGGGCTCGCTGCCATGGACGGAGCGGCGGGGATGGCTCTGAACCCGGCGCTTCTGGGCAAGACCGAGGGCATCGACGTCGCCTTGACGGGCCTGATCGTTCTTGCGGAGGAGTCCCGGGAGACGCCTCTGCACGACAGCTTCGAGGGTGTCATTGGGTACAACACGTACGCGCTGAGCACAGAGATCTACGATCGCTACGTGGGCGCCGTGGCATTCAGCCCGGCGACCGAGCTCACCGACTTCGAGTGGGCGCCGGTGGTCGCCGTCGGCTACGGCCCGCGCATCGACATGAGCTACGGGTACCACGTGCAGTACAGAGACCCCGACTTCCAGACGGAGCCTGCTGACAAGGTGCTCTCCGACTACTATCTGGAGGGCGATGGTGGCGTGAACGCTTTCTCCGTAGGGCTGGGGCAGGAAGTGGCGGCTGATGTCTACGTCGGACTCGGCGTCGACTTCCTCCGTGGCGACTACACGGTCAGCGAGCGAGAGGTCTTCCCCGCTGATTCCGATGAAGAGGACACGGGTTCGTACGACGATTACGACGACGTGAAGGGCACGCGGTTCACGCTTGGCGTGCTCTGCGAGAACCTCCATAGGGTGGACATCGCCGCGGTCTACCGGGCGCCGTTCACACTCTCGGGTGATCACAGCTCCCGCACCGTCGGTTCGGAGGACAGCCCCACGAACAGCTTCGAATACGACTACCCCGGCGAGCTTGTGCTGGGCCTGGAGTACCATCCCCAGAATATGCTCATGACGACGGTCAGCTGCGATGTCGAGTACACTCGCTGGTCCGGCTTCAAGGACGACACGCTGGATGACGATCCCGAGCTGAACGACACCTTCACGTATCGTCTGGGTGTCGAGCACGGGTTCTTCGATGACACGTATGCCCGTTTCGGCTTCTCGTATCGGCCGTCGTACACCGACGAGAGAAACACGACCGCGGCGTTCAGTGTTGGGCTTGGCCTCGACATTCAGGGTGTGAGAGTTGACCTGGGTGGGCAGGTGGGCTTGCGGGAGTACCGTATAGGGGACGACATAGAGCACGGGATAGAGAAGGTGCGAGTGCGCGAGACTACGACGCTCGCCATGATGACACTGACACATACGTTCTAGAGAGGCTACCGCTCACGCGCCGCGGAGCCATCGAGCTCCGGGCGCGGCGAGGTCCCCGCTGGCGGAGGCAGGCGGTTGAGTCTTCTCTGATGGAGCGGGGGAGGAGCAGGCAACGATGAGAAGCATCAGAGGCCCGGCGGCCGTTCTTGTGGCAGTCGCGCTCATGGCGACGGCGGTCCCATCCGCGTCGGGCGAAGATGGGCTTATCAGGCTGTCGGTCATCTTCACGAACGACATCCACGGTGGTATCGACAGGAGCGGCGCGACGTTCATGAACCGGGAGTTCCCGCCCCCGCTGGGAGGGGCCGCGTCGGCCGCGACGTACATCGGCTCGGTCAGGGAACGCGCCGAGGCAGAGGGTAGCCACGTCCTTCTTATGGACCAGGGCGACATCTTCCAGGGGACGCCCGTCGGTAACTTCAAGAAGGGTGAGGCGGTCGTCGAGTATTTCAACACGATGGACTTCGATCTCTGGACCGTGGGAAACCACGACTTCGACGAGGGGTTCGAGAATCTCTGGGACCTGATCGAGATGTCGGAGATGCCGGTTCTCTCGGCCAATCTCGTCTGGGCCGAATCCCAGGAGCTGGTGGAGCACGTCGTTCCCTATATCATGAAGGAATACGGCGGCGTCAAGGTGGCGATCATCGGGCTCACGACGACCGACACGCCGAAGATGGCGTTCCCGGATCACGTTTCGGCCGTGGCGTTTCTCGACGAGATCGAGGCCGCGCGCAAGTACGTCCAGGAGGTCCGGGAGAAGGGCGCGGACCTCGTGTTCGTGTCCGGACACATAGGACTCCCCTACGACCCCGAGTCCAGCTACATGGAGATGATCGAGGAAGAGGAAGAGCGGGAGGCGGAGAACGTGCGCGAGCCGATCGAGGAACGGAAGTGGGGCCCGAGCACGATAGAGATATCACACTGCGTTCCTGGGATCGACGTGTTCTTCTGCGGGCACATCCACAAGGGCTTCGACAAGCCCTGGGAGGAGCCCACGAATCATACACTTCTTTTCCAGACCTACGGTAGGGGCTCGGGCGTCGGCCACGTCGACCTCCTGATCGACCCTGTGACGAAGACGCTCGCCGGCTATGAGCTGCCCAGCTACCGGGGCGTGCTGATGACGATGTTTGAGGATCAGTGGTGGCCCGAGGACGAGATGGCTTCCGTGGTCGAGGCTCGAGTGGCGGAGGCCGAGCAGGGTATGGACCGGGTACTCGGCGATGCCGACGTCGACCTGACCAGGGGTGGGGAGGGAGAGACCCGCATGGGCAACCTGGTCTGCGACGCCATGCGTGAGGAAGTGTCCGCTGACTTCGCCTTCACGAACCTGGGTGGCATCAGGGACGAGATCCCGGCCGGGCCCGTGACCCCCAGGCAGGTATTCCGTGTTCTTCCGTTCGGCAACAGCCTCATGGTCTTTGAGATGGACGGGAGGCTCCTGAAAGAGGTCATTGAGTACCGCGTCAGCGCCGGGCACCACGGTGTGTACATGGCCGGGGGCAAGATCATCTACAACAAGACGCGTCCGGACTACGACCGTGTCACCTACTTCGAGGTCGGGGGAGAGCCGTGGCAGCCCGACAAGATCTACAAGGTGGTGACGTCTGACTTCCTCGCCACTGGCAACGCGGGTCTCTACATGCTGCCGCTGGTGCCGGAGGACAAGAAGATAAGGACCTCGACGACGTGCATGGATGCCACAATGCACTACATCGAGCGTCACTCGCCGGTCGGGGACAACATGGACGGGCGCTGGGCTCGCGACGACACTTCGGAGCTCGACCCGGCCCTGGCTGCCGCCATGGAGGGAATGGAGCCGCTGGCTCCCCCGGAGGCTGAGTAGGGCGGGGAGTGTATCAGTAGTAGACGGCGTCTCTTAGCTGCCAGGCCGTCGGGCTTGTCTTGATGTGGGCCCCAGGCTACGGCAGGGACATGCGAGTCATGAGGAGGGCCCCGGGCCGGGTGGTTCGCGGGCCCTCCTGCTTTATCAGCGCGTCAGAAAGCTGGACACGCGATGTTGAATGTGATATACTGACGTGACGCAAAACAAGCCGCTCCGGCGTGTGGAGGGCGTAGTCCGGTTGTCGCCTGACGCCGAGCGGATAGCTGTCTGTTGGCATAAAGGAGGTGCGACGGCGAGACAACACGTGTGGCATGTAGTTCCGGCAGAATCGAGACGGAGAGTCCTTTAAGAAGGAGGACCTGAGATGACGAGACTATCCATCGCAGCCCTGGTGGTCCTCGTGTTTGCCGTAGGTATCGCCGCGGCCAGTCCCGCAGGCGACAACGTCGTGATCAACGAGATCTACTGCGACGGCAACGGCTACTACGATGGCTCCGAGTTCATTGAGCTCTACAACCCGACCGGCGCCACGATTGACATAAGTGGCTGGGTGCTAACGGGCGTTGAGTACGACGAGGCATGCGGAGGTGAGGACCTCTGGCAGTTCCCGTTGGTTCCACCGGTCAGCATACCGGCCGGCGGTTACCTGGTTGTCGCAAAGGACGGTGATGAGAGTTCCGTCCCCGAGAACGACGACTCGTTCAAGTGGGAATTCGGTTTCTATCCGGACTTCGAGCAGTATGACAGCTCCGCATCGTTCGAAATCGACAGCCCGTTCGTCGCCAACATGACTCTCCTGACGCCCGATGCGGCGACCAACTACAGCGACGAGATCCAGCTGGTCGGCGGCAGGGGCTATGGTGTCATCTGCTCGATCCCGACCAGCGACTCGGACGTCGTCTATCTCTATGACGGCGACCCGAGCAGCGGTCCGGTGAACCTGGTCGACCTCGTTGAGTACATCGATCCGGACGAGTGCTCGACCGACCCGTGCGTCTATCCGTTCTCGGACGATGGCGCCGACGACAACGCGTTCCAGGGGATCCCTTACCTCGGCAACACGCTGGGGCGTGATCTATCAGGCACCGACACGGACATGAGCATCAACGACTGGACGATGCAGGCGCCGACGCCGCGTGCGCAGAACGTCGTCAACACGCCGCCGTGGATCAGCACACTGCGTTATTCGCCGATCCCGCCGAACGAGAACGACGATACAATGATCAGCGCGTACGTGACCGACGACGGCACGATCGATTCCGTCATGGTCTACTACAGAGTCGGCACCGGCAGCTGGGGGAAGGTCGCGGCGACGGAGAACGCGACCCTCTACACGGGCGCCATACCCGCATCGGCGGTGAGCGACGGTGCTATCGTCAGCTACTTCATGCGTGCCGTGGACAACCTCGGCGCCGCCATGAACTACCCGTCTGAGGCCATGAGCGGTCCCTACTCCTACCGAGTGGGTATCACGTCGATCTACGACATCCAGTTCGTGAGCGCGGGTGGCGATTCGTCGACCTACTATGGAGAGCCGGTGAACGTCCAGGGCATCGTCACGATGGCCACCGACGTCATGGAAGACGACCTGTTCTACATCCACGCGGACACGGGCAGGTTCAAGGGCATAGCATGCTACATGCCCGGCACGGCCACGCCTGTGGAGGAGGGCGACCTCGTCACGTTCTGCGGGAGGGTCACCGAGTACTACGGGCTGACGGAGGTCTCCAGGCACTTCACGGAGTCGATGGTTATCGAGTCCTCCGGCAATCCGCACCACGGCTACACCGACGTCACGACAGACCTTATTGCCCCAACCAACGCGCTGTCTGAGCGCTACGAGGGGCAGCTGGTGCGAGTCTACGACGCAGAGGTGTCGTATGAGTCGGACAACTACGGCATCTGGTACTGCAGGGACGCCTCGACCGTCGACTGCAAGGTCGACGACGAGGCTTACTACACGTACGACGCCGAGGTGTTCGATGATATTGCGGAGCTCCGCGGAATTCTGTTCTACGGCTACTCCGAGTACAAGGTGCAGCCGAGGTATGATGAAGACATCATCGGCCCGCCGCGGATCAGCGATGTGAAGTACTCGCCGGTCCCGCCGGCAGCGGGCACGCCGACGGTCATATCGGCGACTCTCGATGACAACGTCGGCATCACGTCAGCCACGCTGCACTGGTCGTACAACAAGGCCAGGCCCTACCCCAACACGGTGCCCATGAGCGAGGCGAAGTACTCCGGCACCTGGGAGGGTGAGATCGCTGGGCAGTCGGCCGGCGTGCGCGTCTACTACTACATCGATTGTGTCGACGGGTCCTCCATGACCGCGGAGAGGCCGTCGGCCGGTGGCTACAGCTACTACGTAGGCACCGTGACTATTCAGAGCGTCCAGGAAGTACCGCCAGGAGGCGATACTTCTCCTCTGGACACGCTCGCGGTGAACGTAGAGGGCTACGTCACGGTCGAGCCAGGGGTCTTCAGCGACTACTCGTTCTACATTCAGGAAGAACCCGGTGGGTGGCACGGCATCATGGTCTACGATCGGACCGGAAGCCTGACGTTTGAGCGCGGCGACTATCTGGTTGTCTGCGGCGAGGTGGAAGAGTACTACGGTAACACGCAGATCGCGCTGCATTTCTCCGAGGCGGCACAGCTGACGACGGCCAAGGGAGATGGGGTTGCCGCGGTCAGCATCGCCACGGGCATGTTGCAGAACGTCGTGTCCGCTGAGCAGTATGAGAGCGTCTTCGTGCACGCCGAGGACTGCACGGTTTTCGACGAAGACCTGGGCTTCAACGAGTGGGCGATATCGAACGGCACGGCGAACGATACCTGCCGCGTCGACGATTACGCCGAGTACGACTACGTGCCCGTGAACGGGGACAAGGTCTACGTCAGGGGCGTCGTGTCGTACGCGTTCGGCAACTACAAGATAGAGCCACGCGGCAACGAGGACATTGCGGTCAACCCGACCGGCGTGTCTGACGATCAGTTCGGTGGGAAGTTCGGGCTCGCGCAGAACAGGCCGAACCCCTTCAACCCGAAGACCACGATCGCCTTCAATCTGACCGCGTCCGGCGATGTCACGCTTGAGATCTACGACATAGCCGGTCGGCGGGTTGCGACCCTGCTGGACCGCCACATGAGCGCGGGTGCCCACGTGGCGCAGTGGGACGGTAAGACCAGCGACGGAGAGCGCGCCGCGAGCGGCGTCTACTTCTACAAGCTGGCGGCCGGTGATCAGAGGATAAGCAGGAAGATGGTGCTGCTCAAGTAGTGCCGTCTTGTTCCAACCCGGCTTCGGCGGCCTGAGCCGCCGAAGACCGGGGCGGGAACTGAGCGTCTAGCACGAGTCGGGAGTGGAACGGAACCTGCTGGGTTTCGTCCCAGCTCCCGGCTTTTGTCTATCTGGTTGACACGTCACGTCGCCGCGTCCGCGGGGCGGCCCCGTCGTTTCCGCTGGCCCCAAATGCCCCCGGCACGTGCTGTCCCCCTGCGTCTGCCCCGCCCGGTTTCACATGTTTGCCCCTCACACTCAAGAGCAGGAGGTGCGCTGCATGAAGACGATGCGGTTGGTTGT
>JAUVLG010000228.1 GCA_030595835.1 Candidatus Eiseniibacteriota bacterium
CACGGCAAACGGCGGGGCCTACACCGGCGCCGGCAGGATCGACATCCGCATAGATCTGACCGCCACCGGCATCGAGGACGATCCCGTACCGTCCGTCTTCGCGCTGCGTCCGGGATACCCGAACCCCTTTGCCGCCGACACGCGGCTGCAACTGACGCTCCCCGCGCCCGAAAGGGTCGTGGCGCGCGTGTACAACCCGGCCGGGCGTTTGGTGAGGACGCTGGTCGATTCGAAGCTGCCGGCGGGCGAGCACCTCGTGCCGTGGGACGGCACCGACGAGAGAGGCCGCCGCGCTCCCACCGGTGTCTACTTCGTCAGGCTCGAGGCGGGCGCGGACCACGCGTTGAGGAAGGTCGTACTGCTGAGGTAACACCAGTGGAAAACGGTTGCGGCTGACCGTAGCATCGCGGGCTGTGCAAGATCCCACTCGCCGCCCCGCGGGCATCGCTGGGAGGGGGCAACAGGTAGATGGCAACTGCGAAACGCACAGTGCGTGCAGGTCTCATTCTGGCCGCCTCAATTGCGGTGACCCTCTGCACGTGGGGCGCGACTCGGTTGACGGCCGCGCCCGTCGGCCGAAGCGAAGCCACGGCACAGCACGGCGCGATCCACGCGACCGAACCCACAGCCGAGATCATCGAAAGCAGCAGCGAGAGCGTCTCGCTGCTGTTCCGGTGTGAACCGGACGCGAGGAAGGGCGAGCTGTCCGTCCTCGTGAGGGTGCCTGACACGGGTGCAATGGAGATGGAGATCGGGGCCGTCGAGCCCGCTACGCTCCGCGCCGGCGATCACATCACGGTGTCCGAACCGGCAATAATGCGGGACCTCAGAGTCGTCCGGGTCACGTTCGTGCCCGGTGGTCTGGGAGCGGACCCCGACGCCTACGCGAGCTCGCTCGAGCTCAGGCTCCGCGCATCAGAGCAGCCTGGCACGAACGAGAAGCACCGCCACCTCCCCTACATCTCACCGGCCTTCCGCCGCATCTACCGCAGCACGGTGCTCAACTACGACGACGAAGCGGACGCCGCTCTCCTTCGGCGTGCGGTCTCTCAGCAGAGAGACAGGACACTCCAGTTCGGAGGACGCTATCTGGTCATCGCATGGGGCTCGTTTGAGGAGACCGTGCGACCGCTCGTCGAGTGGAAGCACACCAAGGGCATGCAGGCGAAACTGGCCACCCTCGCGGAGACGGGGTCCACGGCGGAGGAGATCAGAACCTACATCGAGACGGCCTACAACACGTGGACGGTGCCGCCCGAGTTCGTTCTGCTGGTCGGCGACACGGAGCAGGTGCCCGTCTACTACGGGCTCACGCACACGGACAACTACTACGCCGCCGTCGACGGCTCCGACTACCTCGCCGACATCATGATCGGTCGGTTGTCTGCCGACACCCCGAGCGAGTGCGCCACCGAGGTGGCCAAGATACTCGGGTACGAGAGAACGCCGCTCGAAGGAGACCCGAACTGGCCCACCTCGGCCACTCTGATGATCGCCGACGACTTCGACGACGGAGACTGGGTCTACTACGACAACACCTGGTTCATCTACGATCTCATG